>DASRYI010000066.1:0-28303 GCA_035687255.1 Candidatus Krumholzibacteriia bacterium
TGGTCAAATTCGATCCGTCGGGGAATCATCTCTGGAGCCGGCAATTCGGCAGCACCGGAACCATGAGCGCGGCATCGGTGGCCACCGATCTGTCCGGAAACATTCTGGTGACCGGGAACTTTAGCGGTACCGTTGATTTTGGAGGCGGGCCGCTGGTGAGCGCGGGTGGGCCGGATGCCTTTGTGACCAAGCTGGATCCCGACGGAAATCACGTGTGGAGCCTGCGTCACGGTGACGTGTACAACGACCTCGGCGTGGGTGTCGCGAGTGACGGCAGTGGCAACGTCCTGGTTCTCGGCAGCTTCAGTGATTCGGAATTCTACACGCACACGTTCCTCGCGAAGTACGATGCGGCGGGCAATCCCTCCTGGGACCATGACTACGGTCCGCATATTTATCCGCAGTGCGTGGCCTCGGACCCATCGGGAAACGCACTCATCACGGGCTACTTCTCGCTGACACAGGATCTGGGTGGGCCGCCGCTGGTGAGTGCGGGCGGTGAGGATATCTTCATTGCCAAATTCGATCCGCTGGGTGCCCATCTCTGGAGCCACGGCTTTGGCGACGCGGACGAGTATGCGGATCAGAAGGGGATGGGGATCGCCGCCGACGCGGTCGGCAACGTATTCCTGACGGGATACTATTCTGGAAGCGCCGACTTTGGTGGCGGGGTGCTCGCGGCCGCGGGGATCGATGTCTTTGCTGCACAGTTCGATCCGTCCGGAAACCACGTCTGGAGCCAGCTCTTCGGAGACAACAACGCACAGGATGGTTACACCGTCGCCACGGATGCCTCGGGAGGCATCCTGTTCGCAGGCGAGTTCGATGGATCCATCGATTTTGGTGGCGGACCGGTCGTCAACTCGGCCCCCCCGGGAAATGGGAGCTGGAATGTGTTTCTCGCCAAATTCCAGAGCACACCGGTCCCGGTATTGATTCAGCGCTTCGACGCAGCGGCCGATGTGGGCACGGTCCGCCTCGCGTGGAGCCTGTGGTCGGACGAAGCCATCGATCGTTTGCAGATCGAACGGCGCCAGCGGCCGGAATCGCCGTGGGTCGTCGTGAACGACCAGAGTTACCAGATCGGGCTGGAATCGTTCGTCGACCGAAGTGTCAAACCCGCGACGACCTATGACTACATCCTGGTCCTGCACACGCGCGCGGGAGATGACATTCGCTCTCCGGTGGCGACGGCAACCACACCGGTGCTGGTCGCGTCGCTGGGGCAGAACCACCCCAACCCGTTCAAGCCCGGGACGACGATCGACGTGACGCTCGCATCGCGTGCCGAACTCTTGGTCGAAGTCTACGACGCTCGTGGTGCGCAAATCGCCGTTCTGAACCAGGGTCTGCGTGAAGCGGGAACCTATTCGGTGGCGTGGGACGGGACAGACACGCTGGGTCGCTCCGTTGCCAGCGGCGTTTACTTCTACCGCCTCGCCGGCAGTCCGCGCGTGGAATCGAAGAAGATGATTGTCGTGAGATGATCGTGTAACCCCGGGGTTCGTAGCGCGCAGCCACGTGCGTGGGTAAGCGTCCCCGATCACGAAGAACATCCTCAGGACGCAGACGGGCGCATCCCGGCGGGCGAGATCAAGAGAGAAGACGAAGATCTTGAGGTATCAATGTAGTATGACAGCGTATTGCATGCCTTGCCCGCCCGGGTCGCGCGTGTTACCTTTTTCCCAACGCGAGAGCCCAGAGTCTTTCGAGCTCCCGCCTGGTCGTCGACACCTGGCGTCGGCCGGGTGCCCAGGTATTCATCGGCGGTCTCCGACACCGCCAATGCCGGACTCGGAGGACATTCCATGGGCCGCATCGTTTTTTCTTCGTTCGCTCTTTTCTGTCTTCTCTACTCCACGACCGCACTTGCCCAGTGGCAACCCGATGGCGCCGCTCTTTCAACCGCCATACATGACCAGACGGTGCCAGTGAGCGTCTCGGACGGGGCGGGCGGTGTGATCGTCGCCTGGCAGGACTTCCAAAGCGGCAACAACTGGGACATCTACGTGCAGCGGGTGGACGCCTCGGGCACGGCGCTCTGGACCACGAACGGGGTGGCGCTGTGTACCGAGGGCGCGAATCAGACGGACCCCGCGATCGCCTCGGACGGCGCCGGCGGGGCGATCGTCACCTGGTACGATACCCGGTCTTTTCCGGGTGCTGACCTGAAGAGCATCTTCGCGCAACGGGTGGATGCCGGCGGCGTCCCACAGTGGACCGCGAACGGCGTGTCACTGTGTACCGAGGTGAACGGCCGGGGTCACCCCATGATCACCGCGGACGGGTTGGGGGGCGCGATCGTGACATGGGAGGATTATCGCAACAGCAGTACCACCGCCGACATCTACACGCAGCGCGTGGACCCCTCAGGCGTGGTGCAGTGGACCACCAACGGCGTCGCAGTCTGTACTGCCGTGAATGATCAACTCGGCCCCATGATCGCCTCAGTGGGTGCCGCGGGCGCCATCATCACCTGGTATGACCTGCGAAACGGCATTGATGACGATATCTTCGCGCAGCGGGTGGACATGGCGGGCGTGGTGCAGTGGGCCCCGAACGGTTTGCCGGTCTGTACCGCCGCGAATTCGCAGTATCTGCCCACGATCCTCCCGGACGGCGCCGGCGGTGCGATCATCACCTGGGAAGACTATCGAAACTCAAACTACGACATCTTCGTGCAGCGGGTGAACAATGCGGGAACGCCACTGTGGACACCGAACGGGGTGGCGCTGTGTACCGCGCCGGGGAGCCAGGGCATTCCCATGATCACCACCGACGGCTCCGGGGGCGCGATCATCACCTGGTACGATTTCCGGAATGTCACCGACAGCGACATCTACGCGCAGCGCGTGAACGCTTCGGGCGTGCCGCAGTGGCCTCCGGACGGGGCGCCGGTCTGTACCGCCCCGGGCAACCAGTTCAACCCCACGATCGTCTCCGACAACCTGGGCGGTGCCATTGTCGCCTGGCGTGACTTGCAGGGCGGCACCGACTACGACATCTACTCGCAACGGCTGAACTCCTATGGCGTGGTGCAATGGCCCCCGGCTGGAGTTGCCCTCTGTACCGCGGCCGGTGACCAGTCCAACCCCACGATCGTATCCGACGGCGCGTCGGGTGCGATCGTCGCCTGGCAGGACCCTCGACTCACCGACTACGACGTCTATGCACAGGAGGTGAACGCCGCCGGCATCGCAGGCGCGCGCTCGACGGGTGTGCGCGACACGCCATCGATCGCGACGCTCACCGTGCTCACCAACGACCCCAACCCGTTCAGCACGACCACCGAGTTCGAAATCGGCCTGCCGGCTGCATCGGATATCGAGGTGGAGATATACGACGTGGCGGGTCGCCGGGTGAGCACACTGGACGTGGCGCACGCGGCGGCGGGGTTGCACGAGATTCCATTCTCCGGGCTGGATTCGAAGGGACGCGCGTTGCCCAGCGGCGTGTACTTCTACCAGGTGCACGCGGACAACGAAACCGTCGCGCGCAAGATGGTGATCGCCCGGTAGGGGGACTGGCCGCGCGTTATCCGCCCGGTTCCGATGCGTTGATGATCTCCTGAAACCGCGGGTCGTTACGAAGCGGATCCAGGTCGGGGTCGTTGAGCGCCCAGTTCCGGGTGACACCTCCCGCGCCCAGCGCCGCCCGCAGACACCGAATCGCGTCGTCCGGGCGTTGCAGCCCCACGTAAACGCACGCGGCGTTGTACTCGATGATGGGCTCGTCGGCATCCACCGCGAGCGCCCGCTCGACCCAGCGCGCCGCGCGCTCCGGTTCGCCCATGGCTGCCAGCACCGATGCTCCCATCGTCCACGCGCGCGTGTCCTCGGGATGCACCCGTACCCATCGCTTCACCGCCTCGATGCTTTCGAGATTCGCGTGGCGTGCGCGAACGGGATCGTCCAGTCGTTGGTAGCACATTCCCAGCAGGTACCACGCGTCGAATGCTTCGGGCACAACGGCGCACGCCTCCGCGAAGCACGTGGCCGCCCGGTCGAACTGGCCCTGCATGAAATACAGCCGCGCGAACATGTAGTGTGCGTCGTAAAGACGCGGAGCGAGCTCGATGGCACGGCGCAGATGCCGCTCTGCGTCGTCGAAATTGCCGCGCAGAAAGAGCGCGGCGCCCCGCGATGCATGCGCTTCGGGAAGATCCGGCGCGAGTTCCAGCGCCCGCGCACTGGCGGACTCCGCGGCGGCGGCGGCCGCGTCGCCCCCACCGAAGTACATGCAGATGAAGGCGTGGCATTCCGCGATCCCGGCGTGGGCGCGCGCGTAATGCGGATTGATTTCGATTGCCTGGGCAAACACCTGCAACGCGGTCTCGAAGCCTTTGCGACGATGCTGGTGGATGAACTCGCGCCCGCGCAGGTAGAGTTCGTACGCCTGCGCGTCATCCGGTGAGCCCGTGCGCGCCACGCGCACTGACGTGCCGAGCGCCACTTCCAGCGCGCGCGACACCTGTTCCGCGATCTCATCCTCGATGGCAAACAGATCCTGCATCTGACGGTCGTAGCGCTCATACCAGAGCCGGTAGCCGTCGTCGACGTTCACCAGTTGCACCGATATGCGGACACGGTTGCCCACGCGACGTACACTGCCCTCGAGCACGCTGTTCACATTGAGTTGCGCGCCGATTTCGCGGATGTCGGCGGTCCGGTTGCGGAACTGGAACGCCGAGGTGCGCGATGCCACATGCAGCTCGGGAATGCGGCCCAGCGCGCGCATGATTTCCTCGGCGATGCCGTTGCACAGGAAGCCCTGGTCCTGGGACTCGCTCATGTCCTCGAAGGGAAGCACCGCCAACGCGGTTCGGGACGCCACGGGAATGCGGCGCGTGATCGCCTTGGAGTCGAGCGCGGCGTGCACATCCTGCAGGTCGTGAATCAGCTCGTCGGTGCGTTCGTAGCGCCGGCGCACGTTCTTTTCCAGCGCCCGGGTGATGATGCGCTCGATTCCGGCGGGGATGCCGGGGCGTACGGTGGAGGGGCGCACCGGCGTGCTGTCGAGGATCGACGCCACGATGTGTCTGGCGCTGTCGCCCGCAAACGGGCGCTGGCCGGTCACCATCTCGTAGAACACGACACCCAGCGACCAGATGTCGCTGCGCTGGTCCAGCCGCTCGCCACGCAGTTGTTCGGGCGACATGTACAGCGGCGTGCCGGCCACCTCGGTCAGCGCGGCGTCCTCTGCGTCGTGCACCGATCGCGCCAGGCCGAAATCGAGAATCTTGACCAGGTCGCCGCGCAGGATCATCAGATTGCCGGGCTTGATGTCACGGTGCACGATCAACTCCTCGTGCGCGGCCGCCAGCCCGCGCGCGGTCTGGAGCGCAATCGAGAGTGCGCGCGGCGGGTCGAGCGCACCCTCGGCGAGAAGGTGGTCGAGCGTGACCCCGTCGTAGCGCGGCATGGCGATGAACACGTCGCCGGCAGGTGTCTCGTCGATCTCGAAAATCGTGCAGATGTTGGGATGATCCAGCAGGGAGGCCGCGTGCGCTTCGCGCATCAGCTCGTGACGACCGCCGTCGCCCGTGGACCTGAGGAACTTGAGCGCAACGCGCCGGCCGAGACGAAGATCGATGGCGCCGTACACGTCTCCCATGCCACCCGAGCCGATCGGCTCCTGGATCTCATAGTGCGAGACGGTGTGGCCGCTGCGAGTGGAAACAGGCGTGTGTGTCATAATCACGCGGCCTTCATCAAGATAGCAGATTTCATCGCGAACGGTACGGGGCATTTTCGGACCGGAACATCCGGCTCCGCCGCCGGTGATGCCATGCCTGCACAGGGCGTACGAATAGTTATTGACAGGGTTTCCGGCACGGCCGTTAAGTGAACAGGGCCAACAGCCCCCATAACCTGGTTGGTGGACAATGGCGTATTTCGCAAGGCGCGGAGTGCAGCGAGCGCGCAGCGCGGGCTCGGGCGACGGAGCGGACGGATCATCTTTCGGCCGGACTGGATAGTCCGGCCGTCTTCATTTTCAGCGGACGCTTCGGCTCAGGGCCGGCTTCCTCCGCGGGGAGGTTGTCATGAGAACCCTGGCTGTCATCAATCAAAAGGGTGGTTGCGGCAAGACCACCATCGCCATCCACGTGAGTGGTGCGCTGGCGCGCCTGGGAAAGCGGGTGCTGCTGGTTGACATGGACCCGCAGGCCCATGCCTCGCTGGGGCTGGGAATTGCGGGAGAAGACCAGCGTGTCACCAGCTACGAGCTGCTCAGCGACCCGCACGTCACCGCGATGAATGCGACGCAGGAGGTCCAACCGGGGCTGTGGATCATCCCCAGTAGCACCGCCCTGAGTGGTATCGAGCAGGAGTTCTCCCGCGAAGCCGGTCGCGAGGAGCGGCTGGTGAGGAAGCTGGCCCGGCTCCAGTCCGACGCGTTCGACGTCGTGGTGATGGATTGCCCGCCGGGCGTGGGGCTGTTGACGTTCAACGCGCTGGTTGCCGCGGACGAGGTTCTCATTCCGGTGGACGCGAGTCTGTTTTCGCTGAACGGGCTGGCGCGGCTGCGTGAGACGCTCGATGTGATCGAGACCGAGCTCAAACATCCGTTCCGCGTCCACGTGGTCTGTAACAATGTGGATACGCGCACCAATTTCTCGAACCACATGCTCGAAGAAATGTCGTCCCGCCACGCGGGCTCGCTGCTGGAGTCGTTCATTTCCAACTCCGTCCGGCTCAAGGAAGCCGCGGTGCGCGGGGTCACCATCTTCGACCTCGATGCGTCGTCCAAGCCGGCGCTGCAGTTTCTGGCGCTGGCGCGCGAGCTGACCGACCGGATGCCGCGCATTGAGACGCGCAACATGCAGGCGTGGATGGAGCAGCTTCACGGACCGCGTCGCATCGCCGAAGGCGTGCTCTTCACGCTCGATGCGCCGGAGGCGTCGAGCGTGGCGGTGACGGGCGAGTTCAATGACTGGCAGCGGGGTGGTGAACCGCTCACGCGCGATGCCGAGGACGGCCTGTGGAAGGTCGTGCTGGACATCCCCAGGGGCGAGTACGAGTACCGTTTCATCGTGGACGGACTGTGGATGCGCGATCCGCAGAACCAGGACTACGTGCGCAACGGATTCGGCCAGGAGAACTCGCTGCTGGTGGTGTGAAATGGGGCGTATGCGCGCCGACCCACCACGGCACATTCGCGACATTGCCCACCTTTATCTGTCGCGCATGCCCCGCCGGGACGCGCGTCAACTGCGCGTGGTGGTGGCGGGCGTCAATCGCGACGTCATGCCCGGTTTTCATGTTGCCAACCTGGCGCTGGCGGCGGTGGCGCGCGGTTTTCGCGTGCGTATCGCGGACATCAGCGGACTGGCGGCAAACGCGGGGTGCTTCATGGCGCTGGACCCGTGTTGCTGGGCGGCGGGACCGAAGGGACACACCGCAGACGTTGTGGCATTCTCCGGTGTTACTTTTGCGCTGACGCTCGATGGCGGGGGAGACGGGGCGCCGGTCTCTTCCGACGACACGCGTGACCGCATCGAGATGGTGCACGTTCCACCCTGGGACGCCGGCTCCGAGCACGTCCGCGCTCTCACACTGGCTGCCTCCCGGTACGGTTCGGGCGCGGTGCTTTACCTGGCGGAGAGCGACGAAGCCCCGTGTCCGTGGCGCCAGCCCGATGCGGCTCACCACGACGCCGTCCGCCGCGTGTTGTTCGTGACGCGCGCCGGACGCGCCGCGTCGGGCGACGATGTCGCCGGCATGGTCACGCGCTGGATGCGCGCGCTCACCGACCCGCTCCCGGTCGTGGTGCGCGATCCCGGCTCGCGCCTGGCCCGGCAGTACGGTGAAGCGCTCTCGAATCTCCTGAACGATACCGAACTCGTCGCGGGCCCGGGGCGGGCCGTCGCGCCCATTTGAGGCATGCACCGGCCCGTCGATACCGACGACACTGTCGCCCGGCCCGATGTGGCACGGCTCGCGGACGAGTTGCGCGATACGCTTGCCCGTTTGCACAGCGGCGTGCGTGTGACCGAGTCTTCCGTGGATCTCGTCGCCGAATTTCGCGGCGTGACGTTCTGTCGCGTCGCTCCCTATCGCGAGGTATTGCACGTTCAGGTTGGAAACGACCCCGTGTGGGAAAGCCGGATCCGCACGGCGGACGAACTGGCGGACGTGACCGCCCGGATCGTACGCGCGTTTCTCCACGTGTTTGCGGATGAGCCGGCCGGGTCGCCCTGACCCTGGCCCGCGCTACATGTCAAACTGACTCTCGATGCGGAAGTCCACGTTTCTCTCGGTCGTAGACAACCAAGCCATTGCACCAGGCTACTTTCTCAGGCCACGTGGATGGTCATTTCAGGAGGACCATCTTCCTCGCGAAAGTACGCCCATCGACAATCAAACGGCAGAAATAAATCCCGCTCCCAACTGAATGACCGAGCACATCCGTCCCATCCCACGCGTATTCCTTGTATCCTTCCTCGAGCACATCATCCACAACGGTTCGTACCAGACGTCCCTCCGCATCGTAGATTGTCACTACAGCTCTCGTTCTCGAGTCCAACTCAAACGAAATAGTCGTGGTTGGATTGAACGGATTGGGCCGGTTTTGATACAGCGTTGTGGTGTGCTTTCTCGTAACCACGCTGACGATCTGCGACATCGTCTCAGAGCCGTTGTCAAGGACAACGCCGATTGCGTACCGGTATGTCTGTCCACCCGCAACGTTGACGTCCGTATAGGATGTCGCCCCCGCCGGGACCAGCCCCGTGGTCGCGCTCACATCACGCATGGATGCGTCACCAAGGCCTCGGTATATCCGATAACCGGCCACGTGTTCGTCGGACGCTACTGTCCACACGAGTTCAACGGCGTATCCCGCTGCGGTCGCCGTAAACCTCTGAATGAGGACAGGTACGGGCACCTCGATCATGCAAAAGGTGAGACAAGAGTCTTCGATAGTCATGGCTCCTGCCTCACGGGCTTGATATCGAATCACCTCAATCGCGTAGTCTCTGACCGCAGGGATGATCAGACCGGCCTCAGGCGGGTAGTAGGTCGCACCAGGATCGAGTACCGGGGTTGTACCGGAGATGGAGCCTGGGTTGCCCTTGTCAGTTAGCGTCAGAGGGCCATCGGCGGCCACATCGTAGTCGAATGCAAGCGGAACCGCCGCGCGGTTGGTCACGCGGAAGCCGACGAGCGAAACCGACCGCACCGTGGAATGCCCTGGAATGTGAAGATCTCCCGGACACTCCACAGCCGCGGCTGGTGTAATCAGGTCGAGCTGAACACGAATCCTGCCCTCACCGCCGTCTCCTCCGATGCGCCCGTACGATTGTTGCGCGCCTGCGCCACCCGTGGAAGTGATGGTCAATGATGCCTGCGGCGTTTGCTGACATTGCACGAAGATGCTGCCTCCGGCACCGCCACCTCCGCCGCCTGTCTCACCCGTGGGAGTAGCGGGCGCATTGGCACCGCTCGCAGCAAGCGTGCCCGTGCCGGTGATGGTCGGGGCAGCGACCAGAATGATGCCCCCGCCAACACCACCATGACCGCCGGAATCCGGATTGTCACCGTCCACACCGCCGCTGCCGCCTCCGCCGCCGAAATGAATTCGAGTCATCACAGTGTCGCCAACGACGAGACCGCCAACAGCGTGCTGCATGCAGTAGATACACTGCCCGCCGCAGTAGTTGCCCCATACTTGTCCGCCTTCGCCGGCAGTCCCGTGTCCACCGCCTCCGCCCGAGTTACCCGACCAGCAATATTCCGCCCCACCACCGCCGCCGCCGTTCTGGTTGGTGAAGATGTCGTCAGGCCCGGGCCCACCTACTGTGCCTTCACCGCGGTATCCGGCCCCCCACTCCTTCTTTGACCGAACATCCCAGCCTCCACGGAATCCCTTGCCGACGACGTCGATGGCTCCATCCACGATGAGCTCGTGTGCGACCCTGAATACCACGATGCCACCGGAGTGGCCATCCCACGCCGGAGCGGTAATCACTCCGCTCGGTTCGATCGTCACGTGGGCAAACTGCGGAACGCGGACGACCTGAGCTGCCTCCGCCAGATAGGAGTTGAAGGTTCCGGAGTAGTACGACGCGGAGAGTCCTGCGGCGAGCAGCAGATCGTTTCCATTGATCGAGGCAATCATCGCGAACTCATGCTGCCCGGCTGCACCGTTTCCCAGGCCGTTTTGCGTCTGAATGATCAGAACCTCGTTTCCAACGAGGAAGCCGGAGGTACTGTTCACACTGACAACAAACGAACCCGCAGCTGCGGTCCCGACCAAATACGCATACGTGTTGACCACCACTGTCGAGTTGATCGTCAGATCACCGTCACTGGCGGCCCCGTAGCGGGTCGGCGCAGCTTGCGCATGAGCGGCTGAGTTGATGTTGCTGCCAAGAAGGAGAAGAAATGAGACAAGGAGCAGTACACGTTTTGCCATAGCGACCCCCTCCTCGTGGAATGGAGATCCGCTGCGGCCGGTGTGCCCGTGCGGCGCACGCGCTCAGGTGGAATTAAGTCAGGGCCTCACAATGATAGCAGATTCCGGCAGTAACTCCTTGTGCCACAATTCCGCCTGATCTCGCGCGCGCCGGCGGGTTTCTTCCGGCGCGATAGGCGCGGTTGCCACCGTGGTGTAATTGACTTCTTGACACTGTCCCAAACGGGGAATAGCCTTCTTTGCGCCGGACACGGGGAGCCCCAACGTTTGTCCATTCATCTCCAGCCCACCCGCGGATCCGTTTGTTGCTGGTCCGTTACTCGGCCGCGCACCCTCACATCCTTGCCGCGACAGTCCGTGCGTGGCCCGAACAGGGAGACTCGGTTATGCATTACCGGGTTGCAATTGCGGCTGTCGTACTGACCTTCTTCGCGGGCATGCCGGTGCAGGCCGAGGAGAAGATCGACCTCAAGCTTATTTCGCGAAGTCACGCGGAGAGCGACATTCTCTGGCGCAACGGGTTTGTTCTCGAAGACTCTCTCCTTCAACCTGAATTACAGAATGTGCTCGATCAGCTGACGGCGGGGAAGGCCGTCGATCCCGCGATCAAGCTGCGGGTGTGTCTGTTCAACAGCCCGGAGCTGAATGCCTTTGCCATGCCGGACGGCTCCGTCTATCTGTTCGTCGGCCTGCTGGCGCGGCTCAATTCGATGGACGAACTGGCGTTCGTGATCGGCCACGAAGCCACGCATGCCATCGCCTGGCACGGGCAGAAGTACATCGAACAGGCGAAGAGCAAGAACACCATCTTTCAGATGCTCTCGCTCACCACTTCGCTGGCGGTCGGTTCGTCCGGGTGGTCGGGCGCAGGACTGATCAACTCGCTCTCGCAGCTGGGACTGACATTGGCTGCGGCCGCGTCGATCACCGGCTACAGCCGCGACGAGGAGAGCGAGGCCGACATGAGCGGATACGACATGGTGCGGGCCTCGGGCAGAAACGGGTGCGCGTGTGTCGACGCGCTCCGCGCTCTGCTCAGCGAAATACAGGACCAGTCCGCGTTGAACACCTTCTTCTGGGGATCCCATCCGCGCACAGTCGATCGCATCCACGCGCTCGAAGAGCGCGCCGGAACCGCGTGCGTCTCCGACGCGGCGCTCGACAGCGGGTACACCCACATCAAATACCCCATGCTCAAGCTGCGCGCCCGCATGTGGAACCGCGCCGGAATGCCGCAACGTGCGCTGGTGTCGGTTGCGCCCTATATCAAGGCGTGTCCGAATGATCCCGATGGCCACTGCATTGCCGGCGATGCCCTGGCAGTGAGCACAAACGCGGACACGCTGGCGCTGGCGGCGCAGTCGTATCATCGGGCACTCGACCTGGGCGGTGCGGAGTACCGCGATCCGTTGCTCGGGCTGGCCACCGTTGCGGAAGCAAGCCGCGACACGGTCGCGGCGGTCACCTATCTGGAGCACTATCTGGACGGTAATGCCAATGTGCCCAGGCGCCGTTCCACGCGCCGGCACATGGAAGATCTCAAGAAGGCATACCACTGGACGACGCGGGCGGGTGCGGACTCGCTCCGTGTGGATGACGCGAACCGTAAGGAGGACTAGTCGTGGTCGTAAACAGACGATGGGCGGCTGTGTCATTGGTCGGGATGTGTCTGGTTGGTTGCTCGGCCCTGCCCAAACAATCGAAGGATTTTGGCGAGGCGTCGAAGTCGATGACGAAGATGGCGGTCATGCCACCCAGGTTCGATCTGCAGAAAGTCGGAGTGTTGTCCGGCGACCTCGTCACGGAGATGAACCATGATATCGAGATGGTGATCAAGGAGGCCGCTGATACCGTCATCGCAGCCAGTTCACTGTCAGCAGCGGACCTCGATTTGAGCGATCAAGTGCTGGCTGATCATCCCGAGCTGCGAACCGCGATCTTCGAGCAGGATGCGGCCGTGAAGAAGGTCCACACCGCCCTCGCCGGTGCGGGGAAGGAGATCGACATCAAGTACGAGGGCAATGCCGACCCGCTTGCAGACGCGGCGGACTGCGATTATCTCGTGTTCATGGAGGGCAACGGGTTCTTTTCCACGACCGGCGCGGAGGTGGCCAGCATCGCACTGGCTGCACTCTTTGGGGGCGGGAGCCCGCAATCGGGTACCTTTCTGTCCGCCTTCGTGGTTGACGTGACGCGACAGGAGGTGATCTGGTACAACCAGGTCGACGAGAAGCCCTCGGATCCGCGGAAACCGACGAATCTTCTCGGCGACGTCAAGAAATTGTTCAAACCCCTGCTCGGGAAGAGTTTCGTCCAGTGGGATGACAGCCGGGACCACGAGATCACCGACCGGTACAAGGAGAGAATGAAGGCGGCGGAAGCGAAAGACAGTGCAAAGCAACCATGACCCGTCCTCGCCTGATTCTCGCTTTTGCGGTGGCGTTTGCAGTTCTCATCCTGGCGCCGGCGTTCCTTCACCAGCCGTTCCCGCTCAACCGCCTGATGGACTGCGGCGACGCGCTGGATCTGCTCACGCCGCTGGTCATGCTGCCGCTGTACTGGCTTCTCTTCACCGACGCCGGCCGCCGGACGCGCGGCCGGCGCGCCACGCTGACATTCCTGGTGTTCGGCGCACTCTGGATACTCGGGCAGGGCATGCACCTGTCGGCCAACTCGATCGGCAACCTGATGGGGCATGGGGAGTCCCCGACGCATAACCTCGTCCACTTCTACGATGAGGTTCTCTCCCACTACATCTGGCACGTTGCGATCATCGGCATGTCGGTGATTCTGGTGGTGGGGCGTCGCGAGCCGGAGGGATCGGCGCCGCCAACATCGTGGGCCGTGATGGCGCCGTCCGGCTTTCTCTACGGATTCACGTACTTCTGCGCGGTCAACGAAGGCGGCACCGTGCCGTTGGGGTTGCCCGCCGCGATCGTCATCCCGGCGGCGATTCTCGTCACGCGCCGTGGCGGTGCGCGCCGGGGGAATCTGACCACCTTCTTCTTTCTCGGCTATGTGATCGCGTTGGCCTTCTTTGTGGGTTGGTTTGCCCGCTGGGGAGGCTTCCCCGAGTTCAGCGAAAAGGGCATCATCTAGGCGTTCCGGCGCACCACGTCACGTCATCACGATCGTTTTTTTGCGGCAAAAAAACTGGCGTCTTGACATACATAGAACCACAATGTATAGTACCTCAAAGTATAGGAGCCACCGACGCCATGGACATCCACAAAGATCTGGTCGCTGCCTCGGCCACGCCGCTGGTACTTGCCATCCTGGGTGAGGGGGAGAGTTACGGTTACGCCATCATCAAACGTGTCGCGGAGCTCTCCGACGGCGAACTGCAATGGACGGACGGCATGGTGTATCCACTGCTGCACCGGCTGGAACGCAACGGTCTGGTCAAGGCGGTGTGGGGCAAATCCGAAACGGGGCGGCGTCGCAAGTACTACCGGCTCACGCGCAAGGGCGCCGATCAACTCGCCCGGCAGAAGCGGCAGTGGCAGGTGGTAGACCTCGCGTTGCGGGGTATCTTTCCCCGCACGCTCCCGACGCCATCGCGATGACGGCCCATAGCAGGAAGAGGGAATCAACGTGACCAAAGACGCTGTACTCGAGCAACGAATCGGAGAATGGCGAACCTACTTCAGCCGGCAGCAGGCGGTTCGCGCCGGCGATATCGACGAGCTCGAGGATCATCTTCGCAGCCAGGTCGATGCCTTGAGCCACGCCGGCCTCGATGCGGACGAGGCATTCTTCGTCGCGGTGCGACGGCTGGGGAATCTCGATTCGGTGGCACGCGAGTATGCGAACGAGTACTCGGAGCGATTGTGGAAGCAGCTCACAATCGTGCCCGTGGGTGAGTCTCCACACACGCGGGGGGATGCCCGGCTCGGGATCGGGCTGGCCGTCGGCTCCGCCCTTGCGCTCAAGATTCCGGAGCTCTTCGGCAAACACATCGCCGGCTCGCGGGACGACATGGCGTTCTACATGCGCAATGCCGCCGTCATGGTGCTGCCGTTTCTGGCGGTGTTCTTCGCCCGCAAACGTGGTCTGCGCGGTGCGGGCTGGCTGTGGCTCGCGCTGACGTTCTTCGCAGGCGCCGTGCTCGCGAACGTGCATTCATTCTCCCTCGACGCCCAGACGTTGCACCTCACCATCATTCACCTTCCGATTGCCCTGTGGCTGGGAGTGGGATTCGCATACGCGGGAGGAGTCTGGCGCGCGCACGAACAGCGCATGAACTTCGTGCGCTTTTCGGGTGAATGGTTCATCTACTACACGCTGATTGCGCTCGGCGGCGGGACGCTGACCGCGTTCACGGTGTTCATCTTCAACGCTATCGGCCTCACGGCTGAGTCGGTGGTCCAGCAGTGGATCGTTCCCTGCGGCGCTGCCGGTGCGGTGGTGATCGGCGCCTGGCTGGTGGAATTCAAGAAGAGTGTGGTTGAGAACATGGCGCCGGTGCTCACGGTGCTCTTCACGCCGCTCTTCACCGTGCTGTTGCTGGTCTTCGTGGGAACGATGATCTGGACCCGCAACCCCATCAACATGCAACGCGACGTGTTGATCGGTTTCGATCTGCTCCTCGTGCTGGTCCTGGCTCTCTCTCTGTATGCGATCTCGGCGCGCGACGGGGAAGCCGCCGCGGGGCGTTTCGACGTGCTGCAACTGCTGCTCGTTGTGTGCGCACTCGTGGTCGACGTGATGGCTCTGTGGGCGATGCTGGCGCGAATTTCAGAATTCGGGTTCAGCCCCAACAAGACCGCGGCGCTGGGCATGAACATCCTGCTGCTCGTGAACCTGGCCGGCTCGGCGATACTGTACGCGCGTTTCCTCGCGAAGCGCACCTCGTTTGCCGCTCTCGAGCGCTGGCAGACGACGTATCTTCCTGCGTACGGCGCGTGGGCATGGATCGTCGTGGCGTTTTTCCCGGTGATCTTCAATTATCAATAGGGTGCGCCGCGCTTGCCCCGTCAGGGCGCGGAGCCGGGAGGTTCCTCATGTTCCTGTGTACCTTGTTGCTTTCCGCCGTCGTGGCGACGGCCACACCGGCACCAACCGCCGCCAATCCGGCGCAGCTTCAGTTCTGGGTCGGCGAATGGGACGTGCTCGACAACGGTCGCAAGGTCGCGACCACCAGCATCCAGTCCATCAACGACGGCAGGGCCATCCTCGAGAACTACGCCGAGCCCGGCTACTCGGGCAAGAGTCTCACGTTTGTCGACGGCGTGCTGGGCAAGTGGCGCCAGGTCTGGGTGGACACCCAGGGGCGCGTGGGTGAGTTTGCGGGTGAGTTCAAGGACGGCGCACTGCACTTCACCGGCGAAACGCACACTCCCGACGGCAGGACGATTGCGCGGCGCCTGACGCTCGAGCCCACTGCGGATGGCGGTGTTCATCATTACTCGGAGAAATCCGACGACGGCGGAAAGACCTGGGTCAAAGCCTACGACTACATCTACGCGAAGCGGCAGTAGACATCCCGGGAGGCGGGTGACGAGAAAACGCCGCCCCGCCGGCACACTCAAGGCTTGTCCGCAGCGGGTACCCGCGGCTACAATGAAGAAGCCGCACTTACTCAATCTGGCCGCTCGCGCATGGGACGAATTCTGGTCGTTGACGACGAGCCCGATCTCGAGGTTCTGATGTCTCAGCGGTTCCGCCGCCGGGTCCGCGCCGGTGAGCTGGAACTGCTCTTTGCCCACGACGGCGAAGAGGCTCTCTCGGTCCTGGGCAGGGACGGGGAAGTGGACGTCGTTCTGAGCGACATCAATATGCCGCGTATGGACGGCCTGACCCTGCTCCGGCGCATGCAGGAAATCGAGGACCCGCCCCGCACCGTCATCGTTTCCGCCTATGGCGATATGGAAAACATCCGCACCGCCATGAACCTGGGCGCGTTCGACTTCGTGACCAAGCCCATCGAGTTCGAAGACCTCGAGCATACCATCAACCGCACCATCGAAAACCGTGCACGCGCCCGTGCCGAACGACGCGCGCGCCTCACCGCCGAGAAAGCGATGTCGTGTTTCTCACGCTACTTTTCGCCGAGCGTGGCCCAGCGGCTGGCACAGAACCCGGAGGCACTCGACCTGGGCGGTGAGCGCCGCGAACTCACCTTCGTGTTCACGGATCTCGCCAACTTCACGCCGCTGGTGGAAGCACTCGAACCGTCCATCATCGTGCCCCTGCTCAACGAGTACCTGGGCGCGATGGCACAGATCGTGTTCAAGCACGGCGGCACCATCGACAAGATTGTCGGTGACGCCGTGCACGCCATGTTCGGCGCACCCGTGGAACAGGACGACCACGCCGCCCGCGGGGTGGCGTGCGCCATGGAAATGGACCGCTACGCTCAGGGCTTCCGCGCACAGAAGATGGCGGAAGGCATCACACTGGGAGTTACGCGCATCGGCGTTCACACCGGCCCCGTCATCGTGGGAAATTTCGGCGGTGAGATGTATTTCGATTACACGGCACACGGAGATGCCATCATCACCGCCGCGCGGCTCGAGACCGTGAACAAGCACTTCCACACGCGCGTCTGCGTGAGTGCGGACGTGGCGCAGCACATTCCGGATTTCAAAGGCCGGCCGGTGGGCCGCGTGCTTCTGAAGGGACAATCGCGCGAGCTGCAGGTGTTCGAGCCGCTCGATCCCGAGACGTCGGAGTCGCCCGCCGTGGCGGCGTATCGAGAGGCGTTTGCCAAGCTCGAGGCGAACGACCCGGATGCAAGCCGGGCGTTTGCGGCGGTGGTGGGGCAGTACGGGGAGGATCCGCTGGCCACGTTCCATTTGAAGCGCCTGCTGGCGGGAGAGACGGGCGACCTTATCAATGTTCAGGGGTGACTGAGATGACGGTTCTCGAGAGCCTGTTGCTGGCCCATTTGCTCGGCGACTGGATACTGCAGACCAACTGGCAGGCGGTCAACAAACGCCACAACTGGCGGGCCATGCTTTCCCACGTGGTCGTCTATCACGCCGTGGTGCTGGCGGTGCTGGGGGCCCGTTTCGGCTTCGAGAACGGGCGTGTCTACGCCGTGGTGGCCGGCCTCGCGATCTCGCACGCGTTCCTTGACCGCGTGTGGCCGGTGGAATGGCTGATGAAACGACTCGGTGCGGGTCCTCGCAACGATTCAGACCGCTGGCTCACCGTCATGTTTGATCAATCGATTCACATTCTGCTGCTCGGGCTGGCAACGTTGATCCTGTCACCGCGCGTGTGGCTCTAACGGGCGCCGCGCCCGCCTCCCGCTCGGCGGCGCGTGCAATGCCGCGGATCATGCTCCCGAACACATAGTCGTGCGCGGGCAGCAGCGACATCCAGTACAGCGTTCCCAGAAACCCGCTGGGTGCGAACTCCGCGCTCTGTGTGAGCAGGGTGGTGCGCGAGGGTCCCTGTTCCGCGTCGATAGTGAACACCAGCATGCCCTGGCCCGGGAGCTTCATCAGAGCGTGCAGCTCCAGCCGGCGGTCGGGCTCCATGCCCGCCACGTGCCAGCAATCCAAGATGTCGCCGACGCGCAACGTCTCGGGATGACGGCGTCCCATGGCCAGGCCGGGGCCGCCGATCATGCGGTCCATCCACCCGCGCGCCCACCACATCCAGCGCGGGCTGAACCAGCCGTATTTGCCGCCCATGCGGCAGATCACACGGAAAACAGCTTCGGGGGGTGCGTTCACACTGCGAACGCGCCGGTCGATGTGAATGGCGTTGCGAATGGGCACGGAGACAAGTCCTGCTCTGCGCGGCACGGGTGAGCGGTTGTCATCACGGTGACACAGTGCGGGACGGTCGTCAAGACGCGGAGTTTGGAGGTTGCCCGCGCGCGCACGCGCGGAGTATGATCGATGCAACGGCATGTCCGGCCGCAGACATGGCCCTACGGCCATGAAGAAAGACCGTTGGAACATCTCCTCCGCCTCCTCGGTGCCGCTCGAGTCAGGTGCCCGTGTGGCTGTCGTCGGCGGTGGACCGGCCGGTTCATTCTTCGGATATCTGCTCCTCGAGTACGCGGACCGCGTGGGAATCGATCTCTCCGTCACCACCTTTGAACCGCGCAATTTCGCCGGCATCGGGCCGGCCTCCTGCAACATGTGCGGCGGCATCATCTCCGAGTCGCTGGTGCAGGTGCTGGCGAGCGTCGGGATCAATCTTCCCTCCGGCGTGGTACAGCGCGGTATCGACTCCTACGTACTGCATATGGATGTGGGTAGTGTTCGCATCGAAACGCCGCTGCGCGAAATGCGAATCGGCGCCGTGCATCGCGCCAGCGGCCCGCGCGATCTCAAGGTGGCACGTTGGGCCAGCTTCGACGGGTTTCTGGAAAACCTGGCGGTGGTGCGCGGCGCGACCGTGGTTCGCGACAAGGTGACCGAACTCCATCTTGACGGCGACCGCCCCAGGATCGTGGCGGGAGGAAGACCGCCGCAGGCGTTCGACCTGGTGGCGGTGGCGTCGGGCATCAACGCGGCGACACTGAAGGTGACGGGGGTGGAGTTCCAGGCGCCGAAGACCACAAAGACGCTCATTCGGGAATATTTCCTCGGGGAAGAGACCATCAACCGGCACCTGGGTACGTCGATGCACGTCTTTCTGCTGCCGGTGCCGGGTCTGGAGTTCGGAGCCATCATTCCCAAGGGCGACTACGTGTCGGTGTGCCTGCTGGGAAACGACCTGGACAAGGCGGCGTACGATTCGTTCATCGGCGCGGAACAGGTGCGCGCGTGCATGCCGGCGGGGTGGGATCCACAGAAGAATTCGTGCCAGTGTGCGCCGCGTATCAACGTGCTGGGTGCTCCGCAACCCTACGCACAACGGGTCGTGTTCATCGGCGACAGCGGTTCGACACGCCTGTACAAGGACGGAATCGGCGCGGCGTATCGCACCGCCAACGCGGCCGCGCGTGCCGCCGTGTTCCACGGCGTCGGGAAAGAGGACTTCGAAACCTACTACCGGCCCGCGTGCGAGCGAATCGAGAAGGACAACGCCATCGGCCGCTTCATGTTCGGGATGACGGGCTACGTGCACAAGTCGGCCACGCTGCGCCGCGCACTGCTCGATATGACGCGCAGCGAACAGCGCCGCGCCGGTGAACGGCGCCGCATGAGCGCCGTTCTGTGGGACCTGTTCACGGGCAGTTCGTCGTACCGCCAGATCCTTGCGCGGACGTTTCATCCCGCGTTCTGGGGCCGCCTGGGCTACAACATCGTGCGTTCGTCAGTGACGGCGCGGCGCGCGTGAAAGGATGCCACCATGGCCACGCTGGGCAAAGAGTACGCGGATGGCGAACTGATTGTGAGACAGGGAGAATCCGGCGACTGTATGTACGTGATCCAGGAGGGCGAAGTGGAAGTGGTCATCATGCGTGACGGTCAGGAAATCCCGCTCGCGGTTCGCAAGAGTGGAGAGTTTTTCGGTGAGATGGCGATCTTCGAACGCGAAACACGATCGGCCAGCGTGCGCGCCCGCGGGCGGGCGCGGGTTCTGACGGTGGACCGGCGCCAGTTGCTCTCGCGCATCGAGGAGGATCCGGCGCTGGCGATGCGTTTGATTCAGGATATGTCGCGTCGAATTCGCCATCTCAGCGCAGAGCTGGCCCGGCTCAAGAGCGACGGACCGGGCTAGGAGACTATCTTTCGCCGGTCGCAGTGTGCCGGCCCGTCGTGTCCAGGCGCCGCTGAATTGCGCGCGCAAAGCGCGCCGGTGCCTCGGGGTGCCGGGCCAGAAACATCAGCGGTTCGAAAACTTCGAGTTCCATGAGCAGAAATTGCCCGTCGTGGATCACTCCGTCGACGCGCGCATAGACGGGCAGCGCGGGCGCGGCCAGCGCACACGCACGGGCACTCTCGATCCACGCATTGCTCACCTCCGCATCCTCGGTGCTGCCGCCGTGGTTGAATTGCACCCGATAATCGCCGGCTTTGGGACGCTTGCGCACCGCGTGGCTGAATTCTCCGTCGAAGAACAGGAGTGAGAGTTCTCCGTCGCTCATGATTTCGGGAAGAAACGGCTGAATCATCAGGTCGCGGTCCTCGAGGACGGCCGCGATGTCGTGTTCGTGCCTCGACGCGTCCTCGGCCCGGAAGCGGTGCGTGCGGTAGGCCGCACCGGAGACCGTCGGCTTGATGACGATCTCGTCCCACCCCTGCGCGCGCGCCAGCGCCGCCACATCCGGTCGTTCGTCCTGTTTCACCACGATTGACGGAATCACCGATACCCCGGCCGCCGCCAGGTCCTGCAGGTAGCGCTTGTCGAAATTCCACGTGAGAATTTCGGGAGGGTTGAACATGCGCACGCCGCTGGCGATGCGCGCGTCCAACCACGCGCGAAATTCGGCGAGACGCAGGAAATAGTCCCACGGAGTGCGAATGACCAGGGCGTCGACGGCCCGCCAGTCGATGTCTGCATCGCTCCAGACCGCGGGACGGGAGTCGATGCCGATCCTGTCGAGCGCCGTCACCAGCAGGTGATCGTCCTCGTACAGATGGGGCAGGGCATCGCTGGTCACGAGGGCCACGCAGGGTCGTTTCACGGAGGGGCTGCCTTTCTGGTAACGCGTCGGGGGGATCCGGGACGGCAAACAAGGACGCGGAGTATACATAAGATAGTCATGCGATGGAACCACGGGAGGCCGCCCGGCACGATCGCCGGCAGTGGGCGTCGGTGCTGGACGCCGGCGGCCCCACTGGCGCAAGATAGGCTCCTATGACCCGCACGCGGGACCGCAAGCCCACCGGCAACCATCCCCGAAACGAGGTCGGCACACACCGGCGGGCGGCGGTCGGCGCAATCGGACCGAAGCTGTCCGTGGTGGGAGGCGTCGCTTTTCTGCTGGTGGTTCTCAAGAATGCGTGGGCCAGCGACGATTCCTACATCATCTTTCGCAGCCTGGAACAACTCTTCGCCGGCAACGGCCCGGTGTGGAATGCACACGAACGGGTGCAGGTGTTCACCAGCCCGCTGTGGTTCTGGCTGCTCTCCATTCCCCGCACCGTCTCGCACGACGTCTATCTGAATGCACTGGTCTTCTCGGTGGCACTGGTCGCGGTGATGCTCGTGTTCATGCGCCGCGCGCTGCGCGGCAACGCATCGTTTCTCATGGCTGTTCTGTTGCTGGTGTGCTGCAATGGCTTCGTTGATTTCACGACGTCGGGTCTGGAGAATTCACTGGCGTACGCGTTGATCGCGTTCTACCTGTCCGCGTACGTGCGTGTGTTCGAAGACGACGCGGGGGCGGGGAAGTCGCTCACGCATCTCGCGCTGGCCTTCGGCCTTGCCATCGTCACGCGCCACGATCTGTCGGTGCTGCTGTTGCCGTCGTTTGCGTACGCACTCTACATATGGCGACGACATCTCGGCGGGGCCCGATGGGTGCGCCTGCTGCTGATCGCGTGCGGACCGATGGCCGTCTGGTCGTTGTTTGCGCTCGTCTACTATGGATCGATCTTCCCCAACAGTGCCCTCGCCAAACTGGATACCGGCATTGCGTGGATGGATCTGGTGCGGCAGGGCGGCCGCTACCTGGTGGCGTCGGTGCGCTACGACACCATCGCCGCGGTGGCCATGGTGGCCGCGCTGGTGGCAGCGTTGCGGTCGGGGAAGGGGTGGGCGATCGCGCTGGCGTTCGGGGTCCTGGCCGACGTGGCCTACGTGGTCAGCGTGGGCGGCGATTTCATGCTCGGGCGATTTCTTTCCTTCGCATATCTGGTGTGCGTGCTGCTGCTGGGTCTGTGCGTGAACGTGCGCGGCCGGCCGGGTCCGGCGTTTGCCGCCGTCCTGGTGCTGGGCGGGTACGCGCTCATCTATCCGCACACGCCGGTCAACAGTGGCCGGAACTACGTGAACCAACGGCGCTACGCCGGCATTGCCGACGAGCGCGGCGTGTTCTTCGAGTACTCGTCCATCTACAAGTACATCAAGCACGCGGCCGCCGCCCCGGGCGCGCGCCTGCCGTACTTTCCCGCCAATGCGTCGAGCAAGCGCGGCTACGACATCGGCCAGGGGCCGTACAAGTTGACGGACTCTCCCATGATCGGTTTCTTCGGGTATTCGGCCGGAATTCGACTGATGATCGTGGACCGCCTCGGTCTTGCGGACCCGCTGCTGGCGCGGCTGCCGGTCGCGGATCCCAGGACATGGCGTATCGGCCATTTTCAGCGCGCGCCGGTGCCCGGTTACTACGAGAGCATTGCCAGCGGCACGCCCCAGATTCACGACCCGCAACTCAACGAGTTCTACCGGAAGGTCAGAGTCATCACCCGCGGCCGGCTGTTTTCAAGAGAACGGTTGCAGACGATCGTCGCCATGAATCTGGGGCGATACGATCATTATCTTGCATCCGTCCGGCCCTAGCCGGGGAGTTCAGACCGGCGTCAGGCGGTGCGCCAGCATGCGCAGCACCTCTTCGGTGACGGCGAGCTTGTTCTTGGGAATGGACGCCAGCGCCCGGCGTACCGCCGACTCAACCGTGCCGGCGTGCATCTTGTCGATGCGGCGCCCGCGCGTCGTCAGGCTCAGCAGTGAGCGCCGGCGGTCGTTGGGGTCGATGGCCCGCTGCACGAACCGCTGGTATTCCAGTTGTTGCAGAATCTCGGTCAGCGTGCTGGGGTGAATGTCGAGAATTCCCGCCACCGCGCCGGCGCTGATTCCGGGAAACTTGCCCACAATGCGCACGACCAGCCGTTGCGGACCGGTCAGGCCGAGGTCGGAGTGCATCCGTTTGGACCGTACCCGGAGCTGGTGGTCGATGGCCCACAGCGTGCGCATGAAGCGCAAGACATTGTCCAGCTCGTAGTGTTCCGGCGATCTGGCCGCGCGGGGGCGCGGCCGGCGTGTGGTGGTCCGTGTGCTGGTCCGTGTGCTCGAACCCTGGGATTTCATTGATGGTCTCCTTGCGGGCGCGACTGGGTGCGCCTCGTGTCCATCCGGTCGGGCGGACATTCCGCCGGGCCGTCGCCCACCGCGGGCGGACAGCACGATGTACGTTTGCAGGGTACCGCATCGGGGCGTTTGTGAATAGCGGAAGGATGGTACCGGCGGGGAATGCGGGGATGAAACCGCGTAAGCCACATACGGGCGGACGCTTGTGTGGTATCATCCGGCCATTGTCAGTCCGGTAGTACCCGTCAAACACTCTGCGAGACGGCTTGTGTCATGACCTCATTTTTCGACTCAATCCGGCGCCATGGAAACCGGCGCCCGGCGACCGAGGTGTTCAGCGAATGGGCGGACGCCGGCCGCGACGTGGAGATGCAGAATCACCACGCCCCCGCCGTCGACGAAATGCTGGCGGCGGCGCTCGCAGTGTTGCCGCCTACCAGGGGCTTCACCGCCATCGACGCGGGGTGCGGCAACGGCTGGATCGTGCGCCGCCTGCGCGCCCTGCCGGCATGCGAGGCAGCCACCGGCGTGGACGGCTCAGAAGGGATGATTGCGAAGGCGCGTCAGATTGATCCTTCGGGCGACTACGTGCTGGGGGACCTCATGGCCTGGCGGCCGGCACGGCCCGTGGACCTGGTGGTATCGATGGAAGTGCTCTATTACATGCAGGACCCCACGGCGCTGTTGCGCACCATGGCAACCCACTGGGTGAAACCCGGTGGCCACGCCGTGTTCGGCATCGATCACTACGCGGAGAATCGCGACAGTCTCACGTGGCCCGGCGATGTCGGCGTCCACATGACGACGTGGCCGGAGCAGCGCTGGTTCGCGGCGCTGGACGACGCAGGATTCACGCGGCTGCGCACATGGCGCGCGGCGGCGAAACCCGGCCATGCCGGAACCCTGGCCATGCTGGTGAGCACTCGAGGAGCGCGCGATTGACGATGGCGCCCGGCCACCGAATCCGGCTGAAAACAACAAACCCCCGACGGTCTCCCGCCGGGGGTTTGCTGCAAAACCTCTGACATACAGCCTAATGATATAACGTCTTCACGTACCCCCACGTCGTCGCATCGGTCGGAACCGCGCCGCACCACGGAGCCTGATAGATCTCCTGAGGATTGGTGCAGCCGGCATCGAACGTCGACGCGCGCAGGTGCGCCTGGAAGTTCACGCCGTCGTTGCGAATCACGGACATGCCGGTGTTCGCCACACCGGGCGTGGTGCAGTAATAGATCGGAAGCGTACACGCCGCGCCGACCGGAATCGTAAACGTAAACTGATACGTTCCGGGTGCCACGAACGTCGCAATCAGGTCAAAGTTCCCTGATACGGAGCTCTTCACGCGCACATTGAGCGTCGGGTCCGTTCCACCGTTGGCGCATTCCGTCACGTTGTTGATCGTGATCTGGTACGTGAAGCCGGGCTGCGTGTCCCAGTTCTGCACCGTCGGGCCGGTCGGGCCCGATACACAACCACCGTCGGTCGGTACTACGTTGATCAGTCTGGCCGTCGCGCCCGCTGTTGTGGATAACGAGAACAGCAGCGCGGCCGCCAGCAGCAATCCTGAGCACTTACGCATTGTTGCCTCCTTGCCAGGCAAACATCCCCTCCCCCTGGCTTTCCGTCAAATCTCATTATACCACTAATGGGACCCCGCGGTCGCCCCTTATCTGGCGCGGGGATACGAGATCCGGGCGGTGTATTCCCGGCTTCCGCATCCCCCAGGGGGGGGATATTGGTACCTCTCCCGGTTTACGGCCCCAGATTAATTTCGGGCGGCGGATTGTGACCGATTGCGTAACTTGGCTGCCCGCCGGACATAACGAACACCGCGTACTGATGCGTTGAGCTCGCTTTGGCATGGCGGGAAACCTGCAGCGTCAGCCGGCCGCCGCCCTCGCTGCCATCGAGCTGCGCGGTGTTGTGCCGCGAGAGCGTCCGCGCGGGTCCTCTCTCGTCGCCCGTGGGGTCTTCCGCTTCGCTCACGTCGAACACGCCCGACGGAAACTGGAGAATCGCCCTGGCGGGCCCACTCTTGTCCGCGAATTCCCACGTGATGGTGTCACCGGGCTCCGGTTTCCCGCTGCCCAGTTGCCTTATCTTCCAGTGCGATCCTTCGCGTACGATTTGCAGTTTGATGTCCATGGTACTTGCTCCTTCTTTCGAGACACGACAACTCCCCTGGTGCGATCAATTCCTGGCGGGGGCGCGCGCCAGCATCTGCTGGTAACGCGCATCCTTGCGCAACTCACTCATGAACGGGTCATCCTCGACGATGCTGGGCGGATAATGATTGGCGAGGGCATCGCCGATGCGCTCCAGTGCGTGGTCACGTTGCCCCATCTGTTCATACGCGTGCCCGGCGAAATACAGCACCTTGCCGTTCGTGGGCGCCAGGCGAACACTCTCGTCGATCAACGTCTGCGCCGTGTCGGGCTGGCCGAGGACGGCGTAATATCCGGCCAGACTGCCCAGCAGGGGGGCATCGGACGGCGTCAGCCGCCGCTGCGACTCCGCCAGCGTGGCGGCGCGCCGGAACGCATCCATGGCCTCCGGCTTCTTGCCCGTTACCCAGTAGTATGCGTTACCGAGATTGGCCCAGCTCATGTAGCTGCGATCGTTCATGCTGACGGCCCGTTCGCACATGCGCGCCGAGTCGTCGTACTTGCCTTCCATGTAGTCGAGTGCGCCGAGGTTCGAGTAGGCCCGGTAGTTGGGCCCCACCTCGATCGAGCGCTGGAACATCTCCCGTGCCTTGTCGTAGCGCGCCAGCAGCAGGTACATGCCGCCCAGGTTATTGTAGGCGTACTTGTTGTCGGGTGTGAGCCGGGCCACGTCATTGAACTGGGTGATGGCTTTCTCGTACTCACCGCGCTTGTAGTAGTACATGCCCAGCTCGTGATAGCCGCCCCAGTAGTTGGGCCGCACCGCGATGGCGCGACGGAAGGTTGCCTCCGCATCGTCGTAGCGCTTGAGCTGTGTGTAGGCGGCCGCCAGCCCGCTGTAGGCGTCGGCGTTCGTGGGATCGAGCGCGATGGCGCGTTCGAATTCGGGAATGGCCAGCGCCTCGTGGCTTGTGCCCGTCTGGATCTGCCCCAGAATCACGTGCGGGCGTGCCAGATTGTCGTCGAGCGCCTGCGCGCGCTGGGCGTTGGTGAGGGCCCGCTGGATCCACTGGGGATCCGAGGTGTCGCGGTACTTGCGCCAGTAGGCCTCCCCCAGCCCCGCATAGGCGAGCGCATACAGAGAGTCGTGTTCCACGGCCATGGACAACGTGTCGATGGCGCGCTCGAGATTATCGCCCGACTCATAGTGACTGAGATACCCCATGCCCTGCACGTAGAACGCGTACGCGTCGGGTGCTGTGGTGTGTCCCGCGGTGACGGCCGACTTCTCGTCCGGCTGCAGACGCATGTCGAGCATCTGGGCCATGCGCTCGACGGCCTGGTCCTGAAGATCCTGTTCCCGCCACACCGGTGTGTCGATGGTGACGGATTTCGTCTGGTGGGGAACCGCCCCCCGCGATACGTCGATCAGCGACAGGGTCACGCGCAGATGATCGCCCAGGCGCTGCACCGATCCCGTGAACACGTTGGTGACTCCCAGCACCTTGCGTGCCTCGATGGGCGTGGTCACCTCGCGTTCGCGTAGCGCAATGGGAGGGATCACCGAGAGCGACGGCCGGTGCGCCTGCAACTGGCTCAGCTGGCTGGCCAGCGTTTCCAGCAGCCCGTCGCAAAAGGGCTGGTTGAGCGGATCCTTGCCCACATTCTCGAAGGGAAGAATCGCAACGTGCGTGTTGGACTCCGGCATCCAGTGGCGCACCATGCCTTCGATTCCGTGACGGGACGCGGGAACGATCCCCGCCACCGCCACCGCCGCCACGCACGCCGTGAGCGTGAACATGCGCATGCGCCCGCGCCGCGTGTCGATCTTCAGTCCCGCGGAGAAGGCCGCGAGATCGGCGCGGAATTCCTGCATGGTCTGATAACGCCGGGAAGGATCCTTCTGCAGCGCGGTATCGACGATGTGCTGCAGTTCGTCCCGGATGCGCGGCACGTAGCGGCGCAGGGGCGGGGGATCGACATTCTTGATCTGGTCGATCACTGCCTCCATATGGTCGCTCTGGAACGGTGGCCGCCCCGTCAGACATTCGTACATGACAACCCCGAGTGAAAAGATGTCGGAGCGTCCATCGACGTCGGGATCGCCGCGTGCCTGTTCCGGCGACATGTACGAAAACGTGCCGAGCATCTGTCCGTCCATGGTGACGGTGGTGCTCCCGCGCAGCTTGGCGAGTCCGAAGTCGAGAATCTTCGCCTCGCCGCCGCAGAGCATGATGTTGGAGGGTTTGATATCGCGGTGTGTGATGCCGTGTTCGTGCGCAACGGCGAGTCCGTCGGCGACCTGGGTCAGCATGTCCAGCGCATCACGCACGGGAAGCGGACCGTGTTCCAGGCGCTCCGCCAGCGTTTCGCCCTCGTAGAAGGGCATGCAGATGAACATGTAGCCGTCCGCGGTTTCTTCGATGTCGTGAATACCGCAGATGGCGGAGTGTTCGAGGGCGGCGATGGCGCGCGCTTCGATCTTGAAGCGTTCACGCGCCTGGCGGTCCTTGAGCAGGAGGGGGGAAAGGAACTTGAGGGCAACCGTGCGCTCGAGGCGGAGATCCTCGGCCTGGTAGAGCACACCCATCCCGCCGCCGCCGAGTTGCCTGACAATCCGGTAGTGCGAGACGTTGCTGCCAACGTCCATCGCATCGATCTGCATCGATGGACCTCGCAACGGTTGGGGCGTAATCATCCGCAGACGGGCCCTCCCCGTCCGGTCTCTCCCCGGGGCTCGAGCAGCCCGACCCATAGGAGTATAAACCGTCGGGCAGGTTCGTCAAGATGGTGGTAATGTTCCAGTTGGCATAAATCACCCCCATTTTTACCCGTCAGTTGACAGGAGTGGTCATGAAAGAAACCAGGGTTTTCCGCGTGGCACGCCGGTTGTC
>DASRYI010000067.1:0-3631 GCA_035687255.1 Candidatus Krumholzibacteriia bacterium
CTCGTCGAGAGCGGGAACGTGATTGAGCTCCCGGGCCTGGACAAGCAGGCAATGCCGCCCGAGACGCGCGATGTGGTGCGAGACGGTCTCGGGACTGCAGCGCAGCGCACGGGAGATCTGGCGGTTGCCCATGCATCCGACGACCATCATGACGATGCGCGGGATGAGGTCAGGGCGTTTTTGCCAGTATGACGTGGAGAAGGTCTGGGTACTGAAGTGACGGCGACATGCCAGACATGTAAACCGCTGGATACGCGTTGGTGAGGTCTGGCGCCGATAGAAACCCTTGCGCTTATACGGCCAGTCACCCGAGAAGATGTTGAAGTACTTGCAATTGGAGTTGGGGCAATGCGGCGGCACCCACGATGTTTCCCTCGCTCCCATGCACCGGCCCAGGCACACAGCATGCCAGGGACAATTTCATGGCCACAACCAAAGAAAAACGTCCGGCCAGGCGGCGGCCGGACGTCTTCCCGTCAGACTTCTCGTTTTATCCGACTACTTGTTCGTCTTCGCGACCACAGCCTGGAAACGGACACAGGCCTGCAGCGTGAAGCTCATCGGGTCCGAGCCCGAGGGCGTCGGTGTGACCGATGAATTGTCGACGACCAGAACCATACGCGGGTCCTCGCCGTTGAGAAGCGCGGCCAGCGCGTTGTCGACCACCTGGACGCCCGACGCATCGAGGTTCGCCCGCGTCGGCTGGCCCTTGAGCGCCATCAGCGACTGGTCCGTGAACGACACGAACGGCGCCGGGCCGTCATCGTATCCGCCACCCGGAGTGTCCTGGCGCGCGATATTGACGTCCGCCGTGACCGTCCAGTCATGCGGGGTCACCTTGAGCGCCTTGAACGATGCACCCACCATGTGGATGCTCTTCAGATCCTTCGGACCCTTGTTGTAGGCGGCCAGCTTCTTCACGAGCTGGTCCTTGAAGTCATCAACGACGGTGAACGTCGTGAACGATCCCGTCGTCTCCGTGTCCTGCACATTTACGCAGATGTTATCCGTGATCACCAGGTCAGCATTGTCCGTAATGCAGCCCGCGCTAACGAGCAGCATGCCCAACGCAGCAATCACGAGAAGTCTGGCGCACAGTTGTTTCATTGCGTCACGCTCCTGCTGGAAAAGGGAAAATTCACCGACAACCCCGCCGCCAGGGTATTCTGATCGGCGAAATTGTACTCTCCATAGGCGGCGACAAAGCCGACCTGATACGAGGCACCCAATGTGAGCTGAAAGTCTTCGTTGGTCTGGTATCGAATATCGATGGGATCAATCCCGTCGGTCTCGTAGTGCACCCCAAACCGATACCAATCGATCGAAAGTCCCGCGTACGGATAAATCGGACCCAACGCCATGCCCGTGTGCAGCGCCAGGGTATACAGGTTCGAATCGACGATATCCAGTCCCTGGTCCGTGTTCAGGCGCGCGTGCTGATACATTCCTGCGACGGCGATATCCAGCGGCGCAATCCCCGGAAAATACTGCGAGATGCTGTGCCGCACTCCGCCTCCCCACACACCCAGGCTGCCAATTTCCTTGTTGCCCGTGTCGTACAGGATGACGCGGGCCAGCGCTTCCGTACCCTTCCAGTTGCCGATACGCAACTGGGGTGCGGAAAGGTACCAGTTGCTGACGTCAAAACCGCCCGGGAACGCGTAGGTCGTGTTCGCATATCCCGAGGTGAACACCGCGCCCGGATCACCCACGATCGTCGGAGCCTGAACGTAGTGGTCGTTCACTCCGGTGTCGGTTCGCGCCATGAACGTGCGGCTGGCGTTGCCGAACGACGTCGCCATTCCTGTGAACTCGAGGCTGACATGAAATCCATTCGGCTCGATGCGCGCCGAGTGAAACAGGCCCGCGTTCAGATTCGATCTGAACGCATCGACGAGCGGTGCCAGATACCCCTGCGCATTCGGTCCCGTGTATGCGGAAAGCAAATCCTGCGCGTGTGCAGGCGCTGCGGCAGCGATCACACAGAACAAAAAAACGCCCGCGCTGCTTGAGCGATGTCTAGCCAACTACCAAATCCTCCGGGCAGCGGAGTCGAACAAGGGTCGATCTGTGTATTTAGCGAACGACCAAGTATAGCATGTGGTTTGTGGCGTTTTCAAGCGCCGGAAAGGTGATAACAGCCGTACTAACGGGAACGGCGACGGGAAACATGGACACACCGGGGTACGGGATGCGCGGTTGCCACATACCCAAATCGATCGTGTTCTCTTTACTCGTTATTTAACCGGGACCGGGAAAGCGGTTCGGAACTTCCTCGAAAAGGCGTGTTGTTCCCTACCCTTCCTCAACACGTCGCCGGGGCGACAACCGCCGCCGGTACTAGGGGATGTTCAGATAGCCTTCTCCAACAATGACCGACGGTCCGGCGACCCGCACCGCAGTGATCTCGCCATCGGTAGCATCCGCTTCCACTTCCATCCGGCTGGGGCGCCCCATTTCGATCCCCTGTTCGACCACCCAGCGTCCCGTACCGTTGGCCAGCGCATGGCGGCGGCCCAGGTAACCGGCAAACGCCGCGGCGGCGCTGCCGGTGGCGGGGTCCTCGGGGACGCCGAAGGTGGGGGCAAACATGCGCGCGTGCACGGTGGCATCCGGTGCTTCCGCCTGGTGGGAGAAGAGAAAGACCGACTCCGTCCACGGCGTCGTCAGGGTGGTATCCCAGGCGTGCCGGTTTATGCGGGCGCGGCGTACGGCGTCGAGCGATGCCAATGGAACAAAGAGAAACGGCGTTCCGCACGAGAGCGACGCGGGCCGGTCGTCGTCGGTCACCAGAAGGTCGGAGGCGTCGAGCTCCAGCGCCGCCGCCAGCAACTCGGGCGCGGGTGGCGGCGGGCCCCATTCCGGAACCCGCGCGGCCAGCAGCTGCGAGGAGACAGGGCGGCCGCTCTTGGCGCGAATGTCCACCTGCACCGGCCCCACATTCTCGCCGAACACAATCCGCGTCCCGTTCGGTCCCATGGGAATTCGACCCGTGGCCGCCAGCACGAAGGCGCTTCCCACGGTGGGGTGCCCGGCAAAGGCCAGTTCGCGGGCCGGCGTAAAGATGCGCAGGCGAAACGTCTGCTCATCGTTCTCCGGCGGCAGCACAAAGGTGGTCTCGGAGAGGTTGAACTCGCGCGCAATCAACTGCATCTGATCCGTGGATAGCCCGGTGGCGTCGCCCACCACTGCCAGCGGATTGCCGGCAAACACGCGATCCGTGAAAACATCGACGGTCCAGAAAGGAAAACGCATCATGTCCTCCTCGCGCTGCGCGCGAACGTCAGTGGATGTATCCGAGGCTGCGCAACTTGTCGAGCAGATCCTGGTCGAGCTGCACCGGGGGACCGTGCGCGGGCGCTTTGGAGAAGTGCGCGTTGACCAGCGCCAGCAGCTTCAGCGAGGTGGGGTCGGATGGCGAGAACAGGTTGTTCTGTTCTCCCGGGTCGTGCGTCATGTCGAAGCGGTAGATTCCCGGAATCACATTCTTCACCACGATCTCCTCGTTGCGGCTCGCGGGTGGAATCTGCGTGGTGTCGGCCGGTTCGATGACGATGAGCTTCTCGTCGCCCACGATGACGCCGCGCTGGCGCCACTGGGGCGGCCGGTCGCGCTCGATGAACTGCGGCTC
>DASRYI010000068.1:0-11962 GCA_035687255.1 Candidatus Krumholzibacteriia bacterium
TAGGCACGAAAACGCTCTCTCACCGATTTCGGCAGCTTCATGACCTCTCCAGTATACTAAGGGGGTAAGCATAAATCAAGCCGGACGAACGCGCGTTGTTGGCCGGGACCTGCGCTAGCGCGCCAGCCTGCCTCAACAGCAGCGGCGCGGTGGACGCTAAGGTCCGATCTTGCTAGACTCAAGCGCCGTGGTGTGCGCTCGCGACTAAATCGTCCACCTGGGGCGCAGTCAAAGCGCTGTACAGAGACTGATCGACACGCTAACGCAATGCGACCTCTTCGCTATTCCATCAACGTCACCTTGGACGGCTGCTGCGATCATCGCGTCGGGATCGCGGACGAAGAGCTGCATCGTCTCGCGACCGAGAACCTCGCCCGGGCCGACGCTCTCCTCTTTGGCCGGGTGATCTATCAGATGATGGAGGAAGCGTGGCGGCCGAATGCGCAAACGGGTGCGATGCCGAATTGGATGGCTCCGTGGATGGAACCCTTCGCCCGGACGATCGATGCGGCCAGGAAATACGTCGTGTCGAGCACGCTGAAGCGGGTTGACTGGAACGCGGAGCTCATCCGCGGAGACCTGGAGAAGGCCGTTCGGCGGCTCAAGCAGGAGCCGGGCGACGGATTGTTGACGGGAGGCGTGACTCTGCCGCTGGCGTTGGCGGAACTGGGACTCATCGATGAGTACGAGTTCGTGATCCATCCCCGGGTGGTGGGCCATGGGCCGACGTTGTTCGCTGGGCTGTCGAAGTATGTCGACCTGAAGCTCGTCAGCCGGCGGGAGTTGGGCTCCGGGGCGGTGGCGCTGCGCTACGAGCCGAGACGGTAGCGGTCGAACTATGGCTCGGAGCGAGCGGCGGCCATCAGTGCGCGCATCTTGGTCAGCCGCTCCATGGCTGCCGCGGTGATCGCACGCAGCAACACGGGGCCCATGCCGGTGTCGAGCTCGCACAGGGCGCGCAGCCGCGGCCCATCCATTCGCAGCAGACGGCTGCGCGAGCGGACGTCGGCGCGACCGAGGTACAGGTGGGTTTCGAGCAGGGCCGAGATGCCGAAGGGTTCTCCGGGACTGTAGTCCAGAATGTGGACATCCTTGCGGAGCTCCGAACTCGTCGGATTGACCATGTCGTAATGCCATTCGACCACGCCCTCTATGAGAAGGTAGAAATACGCGGCGGACTGCCCCGCTTCGAACAGCGTGGTCCCGGCTTCCACGGTCACTTCATCGGCAAGCGCGGAAATCGCCTTCAGCTCATGATCATCGAATGACGCGAAGAGCGGATACTGACGCAGCAGTTCAGGAGATACCATCGGACTTGCCTCCAGGCGCGGCCGGCGGCCCGAATGTCGACCTTACACCATTCCATACACCAGCGCATTGATGTTCATCCCTGCACCCACCGCCGCCAGCACGATGCGTTCGCCTGAGTTCAGGCGCTGGTGCTCGAGGCGTCCCTTCAAGATGAGGTCGAGCAGGGTGGGGATGGTCGCCACCGAACTGTTGCCCAGCCATGAGATGGTCATGGGCATCACCCGGTCGGGCGCGGGATCGGTTCCAAACAGGCGGTAGATTCTCTCCAGAATGGCCTCGTCCATCTTCGCGTTGGCCTGATGGATGAGGATCTTCGAGATGTCGCGCAGATCGAGCCCCGCCTTCACCACACATTCCTTCACCACCCGCGGCACGGCGCGCAATGCGTACTCGTACACCTTGTGACCGTCCATCTTGAGGAAGAGGTCCGAACCGGGAAAGCGCGGATTGCTCGAGCGTCCGAGGCGTATCAGGTCCGCGTGCGCGGCCGTGTCGGAGCGCGCGGTGTGGGCGAGAACGCCGACCGGGGCATCGGTCTCGATGCCTTCGAGCACACACGCGCCGGCGCCATCCGCATAAATCATGCTGTCGCGGTCGTGCGGATCGATCACGCGCGAGAGCGTCTCGGCACCGATCACCAGCGCGCGTTTCGCGTCCCCGGACTTGATGAAGTAGTCGGCCTGAATGACCGCCTGCAGCCAACCGGCGCACCCGAAGGGAAGATCATACGCAATCGTTTTCGGGTTCTGGATTCCAAGCCGGTGTTTGACGCGGGCGGCGAGTGTGGGCACGAGGTCCGAGCGCCGGTTGTCCACCGGCACATCGCCGAAATTATGGGCCACGATGATGTAGTCGAGAGTTTCGCGGTCGAACTGTGTCCCGGACAGGGCTTCCTCCGCCGCGATGCAGGCGATGTCGGAGGCGCACTGATCGTCCGTCACGTACTGACGGGCGTTGATGCCCGTGATGGCCTGGAACTTTTCGATGATCTCCGCGTTGCCGTAATCCAGCGACCGCCCGTCCGGGTGGTGGAATTCGTGGTCGAGAAACTCCGCGTTCGGCACGATACGGCCGGGCAGGAAGCTTCCGGTGCTGACGATGGTCGTGCGAACGGGCTTTGGTGACATGCCGGGACACTCCACGAACCGGGTGAGTGCAGGGCCAAAACGACCCAACACTCCGAATCATAACGTTCACGCGTACCCGGTGTCGAGCCCCGCATAATCGATTGCGTCGCGCTTGCCGGGTGGTAGAAGATCAACACGGGAAACGTGCATGGCTGAACAACCATCTTCATTCGACGCCGCGAAGTACAAGAACGCGCAGCGGGAGCAATGGAACCAGGACGGCGCGGCGTGGCGGCGCTGGACGCCCACGCTGGAACGCTGGTATGGCGACGTTACCCGGAAGATGCTCGACCTGGTCTGCCTTCAGCCGGGTCAGCGCGTGCTGGACGTCGCCGCCGGTGCGGGTGAACCGGCGTGCAGCGCCGCCGAGCGCGTTGGCCCCGGCGGCTACGTGCTGGCGACGGACATCTCGGAAGGGATCGTCGAGCTGGCGCGTCAGGTCGCCCGCGAACGCGGACTCACGCAGATCGAAACCCGCGCCATGGACGGCGAAAAACTGGATCTTCCCGACGCGTCCTTCGATGCGGTGCTGTGCCGGCTTGGTCTGATGTACATGCCGCACCCGGTGACGGCGCTACGCGAGTGGCGCCGTGTTTTGAAGACGGGTGGGCGGGTTGCCGTCGGTGTTTTCTCAACGCCCGACAAGAACGCCTGGGGTGACCTGCCGGCGTCCATCATCCGCCGCCGCGCGCAACTGCCGCCCCCGGTTGCGGGACAACCGGGACCGTTCAGCCTGGGTGCGCCCGGGGTGCTCGAAGACGTATTTCGTCAGGCCGGATTCTCCGACCCCGAGATTCACATTGTGCCCGTACCGCATGGAGCGGCCAGCGCCGCCGACTATGTGCGCGTGGCCCGCGAAGCCTTCGGCGGATTCAAGGCCATGATGGCCCAGCTGCCCCCCGAGGAACGCGAGTCGGTGTGGGACGAAATCGAACGCGCCATGCGCCGTTTCGAATCGCCGGGTGGCTTCAAGGTGCCGGGTGAGTGTCTGGTGGGTGCGGCCACGAAGTGACCCGTTCGCAGACGGCTAACCATCCGATGCGGACAATCCCGGCGCGGCCGGGAACCAGCCACGGGTGCGGTTGCACACCGAACACACCGAGAGCATCACCGGGACCTCGATCAGGACCCCGACCACGGTTGCCAGCGCCGCCCCCGATTCCGGACCGAAGAGCGCAATCGCCACCGCCACCGCCAGCTCGAAGAAGTTGCTGGCGCCGATCAGTGCTCCCGGCGCGGCAACGGGATACGGAACCCGGAACCATCGCATGAGCGCGTAGGCGAGTCCCGCGTTGAAATAGACCTGGATCAGAATCGGCACCGCGATCAGAAGCACGTGGAACCAGCGCGCCGTGATGTTATCGGCCTGGAACGCGAAGATGAGCACCAGCGTGATCAGAAGCGCGATGGTGGTCACGGGGTGAAAGGCGGGGAGGCACACACGTTCAAACCACTCGCGCCCGCGGGTACGCACCAGATACGCGCGGCTCAGACTCCCGAGCGCGAGCGGGATCACGATGAACGCCACCACGCTGTAGAGCAGCACCTGGAAGGGGACATCTAGACCACTGGCGCCCGCCACCAGCAACCGGACGATGGGCGCGAACAACAACAGCATGATGAGGTCATTGAGGGAGACCTGCACCAGCGTGTACGCCGGATCGCCGTCGGTGAGATACGACCACACGAACACCATGGCGGTGCACGGTGCCGCGGCCAGGATGATGGTGCCGGCGGTGTACTGATCCGCCAGTTCCGGCCCGATCCACCCCACGAACACGTGCTTGAAGAACACCCACCCCAGCAGCGCCATGGAGAACGGCTTGACCAGCCAGTTCACGAACAGGGTTACCAGGATTCCGCGCGGCCGGCGACGGACCGCCAGGATGCTGGCGAGGTCGATCTTGAGCATCATGGGATAGATCATGAGCCAGATCAGAATGGCGATGGGCAGGTTGATGTGGCTGCCGGTGCCGAACTCGAGGTTGCGAAGCGCGGCCACAAAGGCCGGCAGCAGCTTGCCGAGCAGCACACCCGCCACCATGCACAGCCCGACCCACGCGGTCAGATAGCGCTCGAATACGTTGAGCCGTTTGTTGGGACGATCACTCATGGGGCGGATTATATGCTACGGCTGCTGATAGATGAAGCCGTCCACGGCACCAAAGCGCGCTCGCGTCTTTCCGTCAGGAACGTGGTCTCGGGCGCGTCGGTGGTGCCCACCACGATCAGGGCTTCGTTCGACGACGCGATTCCCGTAGCCCGTGAGCCCGAGCGATACGACGAGACAGAGAGCGAGCAGACGTCCTGGCGTCGGTCGCGGAATGTGTTATCATACTGGCTAACGGTGTGAGGCCCGCAAGGCCGCCGGGCCGGCGCCACGTCTGATACCGCACGTGCGGCCTCTCTTGCTCGCAGGAGGGTCGTATGCGCACCCCTCACATCCCCGTCCTGGCGCTGCTCCTCGCATTTGCTCCCGATCCGGTTGATGCTCAGACGGTTTTTCTGGGCAGCGAAGTTTCTCCACTCGGCGACGCCAACCTGTCAATCGGTTCCACGCGCTCGAGGCGCACATCGCTGGCACCGGCCGGCAATCGCCTCTACGTGGGCAACCTCTCCTTCAGCGGTGACGACGGATTTCGCATGCACATCGGCGGCGGCTCGGGCGCAGTCGTGCAGAGTCTCGACCTCGGTGCGACGCTGCCGGTGGGCGGCGAAATCGTGTTCGAGGTGAGCAACGGTCTCGGCATCAATCCGTGCTGTCATGTCGGTCACGTTGGCGCCTCTCTTTTTGAGACGACACCTGACGCCACTACGTTCGGCAACTACGACGTCACGGTGTTGAACGACGGGGCCGCAGTGGCAAACTACAGTGCCATGTCCGGGCCCGTCAGCGCATCGATGGCGCCGATGGAGTTCCGCGCCGATCTGCTATCGCTCGCGATACCGCTGCCCGATCCGTATTCGCTGCCCGCGAGCGAACCGTTTCCGATCTCGGAGGCATTCTCGCTGCGCTGGTCGAGCGATGTGATGTTCATGGACAGCGCCGGCGGTTCGCTCGGGACCGGCGATGAACTGATGTTCATCCCGGCGTCGCCGCTGGGGCTGGGTTCGGTGGATCACGTAGACGTGAAGGCGATGGTTCCCGCGGGACTGCCGCCCATGACGCTGGGCGTCGACGACCTCGCCCAGCAGTTTCATGGCCACAGCTACCGCAATCGCAACAACGACAGCATCATTGCGGCCGACATCAATCACAGGGCCAAACTGATGATTCCCGCGGGCATGCAGGGCAGTCTGCAGGCCGACATGGATCCGGCGGAGACCGGGCTGCACCTGATGTGGACCACGCCGGGCGGCGCGTTCGCGGGCGACACCGACGAGCTGACGGCGACCGGTGAACTGCTCACCGGCGGCGTGGAAGAACTCGGCAAGGTGATCGTGTTGTGCAACGGCACATCGTGGGACGTGACGCCGGACTTCAGTGCGTCCGGTTCGCCCGATGCAGCCGTGGAGCTGCTCGACGATTCCGGCCACGTGCTCGGCATCAACCCGTCCACGATGGGACCCATTACCGTGATGACCACCCAGTGGGCCATCCTGACCGGAGTCGAGGACAACAACATTGGGCTCGAAATCGGGTTTCCCGCGCCCGTGCCGATGAATCTGCCCGGCGTCGGCATGATCACGGCCAGCCGCATCAAAATGCACTCGAACGCGTCCAGGAGGTACCTTTACTTCGCCAGCGTCGGCCGCGCCATGATGAGTTCCATGGGCGGTGACTTCATCGTGGATGCAGACCCCAACATGATGCAGATGTCCGAACTGACTTCGATGCCCGAGTTCACCTGCCGCGGCACGCTCACCGGAAAGCGCCAGCACGGGCCCATCATGTTGCACTCCTCCGACCCGGGCGGCACGAACGGCGTCGACGTCATGCCGGCCGGCGCGCCCGATCAATTTGGCGTGCAGTGGGCGCCGCTGGGACCGCCCAGCGCCACCGTGGGGGAGACCGACTGGGCGTTCGTCAGCCGGCTCGCGACCGATACCGACCCCGTGGAGCGCATGCGGGTGCGGCTGGTGTCCGATGGAACCGCCGTCCACGTCTACAAGGACCCGGGTCCGATTAACACTCCGGAGTTCCAGGTGATTCTCAAGGACGGGGGAGTGGTGGTGGCGGAGTTCATGCACTCGAGTGACGCCGATCCCATTGTGGAACTCGCCGACTGGCCCATCGCCGTCGGATACAAGTTGCTCGGTGCACCCGACGAACCGTGGTCGATGTGGATCGATCTCGGTTACGAGATGGACTTCTCAATTCCGGGCGGTGCGTCCACCGCAAGCGATATCGCTGCGCTACCGATCGCCAAAGCGGATCTCATCGAAGTAATTGCCCTGAACACGTCGAATCCCGGACCGCCGCAGGAGACCATGCTCACCGGGAGCTTTGCCGATGTGCCCTACATCGTGGTCGACACCAACGATCCCCATCCCGTCGGCGTTTCCGGGACGCCGCGCCGCGCACGGTCGGTGCTGCGTCCCGCCTATCCCAATCCGTTCAACCCGCAGACGACGCTGGCCTTCGAGTTGCGATCCGGCGGAGAGGTGTCGCTGATGATCTACGCGATCGACGGAAGCTACGTCGCGACCGTGTACCGGGGCGTGCTGTCCGCGGGGTCATACGCGTATCCGTGGAACGGACTCGACCACCGGGGACAGCGGGTGGCGTCGGGGGTGTATCTCGCGCGGTTGCAGACGCCGGACGGCAATCGGTCGGCGAAGTTGAATTTGTTGAAATAGTGGAATGCGGAGGATTACGCAGTCCGCGCGGGAAGAAATGCAGGCAATCCGGTGACGGTGCGCCGTGCGCGCGGTGTTATGGAAGCTGCTTCGGCTCCTCCGGCTCGACGGGAGTTCCCGGCGGCATCGGCCGGTTCTTCTTTCCGATCATTCCGCGGCCCTTGAGCGCCAGCACCACCAGCGTCCAGGTGGGGAACATCGACACTCCCGGGATGGACTCCGCAAACAACGCCACCAGCCACACGCGGCGCCATCCCAGAACGCTCCAGATGACGAATGCGGTGGCGGCATCAACGCCGATTTGAGGGAAGAATGTAAAACTGATGAAATAGGAAACCACGTCGGACACGACGGCGACGATAAACGCAACCACCCACCGTGTCGTGTCCGGCTTCTGCGTCATGACCCGGTGGCACCGGACCGTGTGGCGCGTGCGAGCAGGTCACCAACGCGTCGCTCGATTTCATCGCGCACGTCGCGAAATCCGTCGTCGTCCATGTGCTTCGGGTCCGGCAGATCCCAGTCCACGCGATGGCGTGCAGGCAACGCAGGGCATGCATCGCCGCAGCCCATGGTGACAATGTAGTCCCAGTCGACGGATGGCAGGGCATCGAGGCCCTGCGAGCGCTGGCCACCGATATCGATGCCGCGCTCGCGCATGAACGCAATCGCCCGTGCATTGACCTCGCCCGACGGTCTCGAGCCCGCGCTGAAGACCGTGATGCCCGCGTCAGCGAGCGCGTTTGCAAAACCCTCGGCCATCTGCGAGCGGCAGGAATTTTCGATGCAGACGAAGAGAATATGTGTCATGACTTTCTCCTGCGGTCGACCGAACAACGGATTATATCATGTGTCCCCGCGCACCGCGTCCGCGATGGCCCGTGGCTGTGTCCTGCGCTGGAATGTCCGCTGGTGGTGTCCCTTACCGGCTGCAGAGGAGCAACCGTCGATCAACATCATTGCGAACAAGGTGACGAAACTGGGCGCTCGCACCATATCGTTCCAGGCGGTCCGTCCGGCGCATCCTGAAAAATTCCGATCACGTCTGTCGATTCGGCCCGCCCTGGATCGTCGTGTGTGTGAGGGGCGATGCGAACCACCCGCCACACGCGCGGGCGCAGACGCCGCAACCAACGTAGAATCAACATTCTGTGTCAACCAGGAGGACCCGACATGAAATACATGATGTTCATCAAGCACGAGGAAAAATACCGGTCCCAGCAGATTCCCCAGGGCCTGCTCGATGCCATGGGCAAGTTCGTCGAGGCAAGTTTCAAGAGCGGGATTCTGAAAGATACGGCCGGGCTCAAGGGAACCGCCGACGGGTTCAAGGTTATCAACCGGGGTGGAAAGATGAGCGTGACCGATGGTCCGTTCACCGAGTCCAAGGAGATTGTGGGTGGCTACGCCCTGGTTGAAGTGGCGTCGCACGACGAGGCGCTCAAGGTGGCGCGCGACTTCATGGAACTGCACCGCGTGCACTGGCCGGAGTTCAACGGCGAGTGTGAGGTGCGTCCCCTGGAGGACATGTAGCGCGACGATGAAGAGTCGATGGGACGGCGGCCGGCGGAGTTGATTTCGTGTGCATCCGCCGCGCCGCCGTACCCACATTCGCCCGCTTGACCTGCTACACGGCTGTGCTAGCGTGAAACCGCCGCAGGCCGCGAGCAGCCCCGGCGTAGCCCCCCCAATTCGAAAACCCCAGATTTCTCTCCCGAGGAGGTACGTGATGTATCGCTTCCTAACCGTGGCTGTGATTGCCGCTGTTCTTACGGTTCCCGCATTTGCGGCGCCACCGGCGTCGGACAATGAGGCGCTGTGCCAGCGCTTCTACAACGAAGTCATGGACCAGGGCAAACTGGCGACGATCGACGAACTGGTGGCTCCCAATTTTGTCGAGCACCAGCCGTTTCCCGGTATCCCGACGAATCGTGATGGTCTCACGCAGTTCGTTACCATGATGCGCACCGCGTTTCCCGATTTGAAGTGCACGGTGAACTTCATGATGCAGGACGGCGACAAGGTCGCGGTGTACGGCACCATGAGCGGCACTCAGAACGGCGAGTTCATGGGTGTGCCGGCCAGCGGGAAGAAGTTCTCGGTAGATTGCGTGGACATCGTGCGCATTGTGAACAAACAGGCAGTCGAACACTGGGGCGTCATGGACAGCGGCGTCATGATGCAACAGCTGGGAATACCGGCCCCGGTTCCCGCGCCCAAGGGCAAGTAGTTCCGGATCGGGTTCACCGGCGCGCGCCGGCTGAAGGAGGAAGTGCTAGCGTCGCGCGTCGGTAAGCCCGTGCTTGCGCAGCAGCGAGTACAGCTGCCCGCGCGACACGCCCAGCAGCCGGGCCGCGGCCGACTTGTTGTTGTCGGCTTTGGCCATTGCCTTGACCAGCAGCTCGCGTTCGACGGATTCCAGCGGGACTCCCTCGATCGGGAAATTGGCGGCGACGGGTGCCGCGATCGCCACCCGCTCCGCGGGCGGACGCGACACGGTAATGGGCAGGTGTTCGCGCGTGATGAGCCCGCCGTGACAGAGAATCACGGCGCGCTCGATGGCGTTGCGCAACTCACGCACGTTGCCGGGCCACGCGTGCACCAGCAACTGCTCGCGCGCGTCCTCCGAAATTCCCGCCGCCGGCCGGCCGATGCTCTCTCCCACCTCGTCGAGAAACGCCTGTGCCAGTACCAGAATATCTTCGGGACGCTCGCGCAACGGCGGCAGATGGATTTCGAATACACCGAGACGGTAGTAGAGATCTTCGCGAAACGCACCGCTGGCGATGGCCGCGCGTGGATCACGGTTGGTGGCAGCCACGATGCGCACGTCGGCCTTGATGGTGCGCGTTCCGCCCACACGCTGGAACTCCCGTTCCTGCAGCACGCGCAGAAACTTTGCCTGTACGGTGGGCGCCATTTCACCGACCTCGTCTAGGAAGAGAACTCCTCCCGCCGCCTGTTCGATCTTTCCCGCGCGTGCTTCCACCGCACCCGTGAATGCGCCGCGCTCGTGACCGAACAATTCTGATTCCAGCAATTGCTCGGGAAGGGCCGCGCAGTTGAGCGCGACGAACGGACCCTTCGCACGCTTCGACCCACGGTGGATGAGACGCGCAATGACTTCCTTGCCGGTGCCCGACTCGCCGGTGATGAGCACGGTGGTGTCGGTGGCGGCAACCTGGGTAGCGTCCGTCAGTGCCTGCTTCCAGGGGGCTGACACGCCCACCGCGCGGTGCGCGCTTAAGCGTTCCAGCTGCTGCTGCAGCAATTCGACACGTTCTTCCAGCGCCTTCGCGCGCGCCGCTGCTTCTCTGGCGCGCCGCGTGGCGCCTTCGATGCGTTCCCGGGCCAGTCGCAACGAGATACGTTCGGCGAAGCGTGTGGCCACGGCCACATCGTCCATGGTGTACCGGTTCGGTTCGCGCGCGGCAAACAGCAGCGCCCCGGCCATGTCATCCCCCTGGCGAATGGACACGCGCATCTCCGAGTGCACTCCCACGGTGCCGATGGAGGCAAACTCGGTTTCGTTGACGACGACGTCATTGTCGAGCGGCTCGCCGTCGCGAATCAGGTGCTGCCTGACCAGACGCCTGGCAGCGTCAAGAATCTCGATGTCCCGCATCAGGAAATAGCCGGCGTCCTGCATGCCCGCGAACTGGCTCTGCATGAAATCGGGCCCGACCTCCATTGACATGCGATTGGTTCCATCCACCACGCCATGAATGTGCCCTCCGCTGGAATGCGACACCATCACGCCGGCGGCGTCGTGGGGAAGGAACCCTTTCGCCAGCCGCGAAATGGTGACGGCGATGTCGTCGATGTCGTGCAGCGTTTCGAGCTGGGGCAGCACACTGTCGAGCGCGGTCAGGCGACTGCGGCGCAGTTCGGCGTCGGCGAGGCGCTGATGGGCAAGCGCCAGCGCCATCTGGTCGGCCAGACGCGACGCCACCAGACCATCCTCTTCGTCGTAGCTGTCGGGCGCGCGCGCGAGGAACGCCAGGCCGCCGATCGGTCCCTCACTGGACCGGATGGGAACGCGCAGCACCGAGTGCACACCGGTCTGCGCCAGGAACTTCACCCACTCCGGTCCCGGCCGGGTCACACGTTCCCTGACCTCCGGCGCCGAGCGGGGAGAGATTCGCGCGCGCACCGTGGAGTCGTCTTCCAGCGCGATGTCATATCCGAGCAGGAAGTCCATATTTACATCCAGGGGCTCGTCGGTGTTGCTGAACCGGTAGGGCGGAAGATCCATCACGCCGCGCTCCGTTGCCGCCTGCACGCGCACACCACTGCGATCGGGCAGCAACAGCGCGAACGTGAGCACGTCGTGCGGAATGATCTCGCGGATCAGCGGCGACAGCTCAACGAAGACCTTCCGCACGTCCAGCGACTCGGCGATTCTGGGGAGAAGCGCTTCGAAACGAAGTCGCCGCCCATGTCGCACATTCTCAATCGACCAGCGGCGCTCGTGTTCGATGGCGGTCCCCAGGAACTCCGCGGTTGTCAGCAGCAGGTGTTGTTCGTGTGAAGCGAACGGCGTGTCGCGGGTGACGTGCAACGTTCCCGTGGAAGCATCACCGGCGCGCAGCGGCAGGGTGAGTGATTCGCCGCCGCGCTCGCGGTCGATCATGACGTGGAAGGTGCGTGATGCGTCGACGATGGCCAGGGTGGCGCTCTCGAACGGCACCACGCCGCGCAACGCAGCCATCACGCACCTTCCA
>DASRYI010000069.1:0-4004 GCA_035687255.1 Candidatus Krumholzibacteriia bacterium
GACCGCCATGGTGGCGCGGCGCATCGGAGAGAAGAACCCCGCCGAAGCCGCGAACACCGCCGTGCAGGCGGTCCTGGTCGGCCTGCTGGCATCGCTTCCCATCGCCATCGTCGGCCTGTTTCTGGCGCGCCCGGTGCTGGCGCTCATGGGCGGCGATCCCTGGGTCATCGAAAAAGGCTTCCGCTACACGCGCTGGATGCTGGGCGGCAACGTGGTCGTGATGATGATTTTCATCATGAACGCCATCTTCCGCGGCGCCGGCGACGCGGCCATCGCCATGCGCGTGCTGTGGCTCTCGAACGGCATCAACATTGTGCTGTGTCCGGCGCTGATCCGGGGATGGGGCCCGCTGCCCGCCATGGGCATCGAGGGGGCCGCGCTGGCCACCACCATCGGCCGTGGCGTAGGGGTGCTGATGCAGTTTGTGGTGTTGTTCCACGGCGGGCGCCACATTCGTGTGCTGCGCTCGCAACTGCACGTGCAGGCCTCACTGATGTGGCGGTTGATTCGCGTGTCGCTGGGCGGCATCGGGCAGTTTGTCATCGCGACGTCGAGCTGGATCGGACTGGTGCGGATCATGTCCGAGTTCGGAAGCGCGGCGCTCGCGGGTTACACCATTGCCATTCGCATCACCACCTTCACGTTTCTTCCCGCCTACGGGCTTTCCAACGCGGCCGCCACGCTGGTCGGTCAGAATCTGGGCGCGCGGCAACCGGAGCGCGCGGAACGATCGGCGTGGCTGACCGGCTGGGCGACCATGGTTTTCATGGCGGTGGTGGCGGCCTGCTATCTGATCTGGGACCGGGAGCTGGTGCGCCTGTTCACACAGGATCCCGCCGTGGTTCCCGTGGGCGCGGATTGCCTGCGCATCGTCTCGTACGGGTATCTCTTCTATGCGTGGGAGCTGGTCATGATCCAGGCCTTCAACGGCTCGGGCGACACCATGACACCCACGCGCATCAACCTGGTGTGCTTCTGGCTGGTTGAGATTCCGCTGGCGTACCTGCTCGCCATGCACACCGCCTCCGGCGCGCACGGCGTCTACTGGTCGATCGTGATCGCCGAATCGCTGGCCGGGCTCATTGCGATCGTGCTCTTCCGGCGCGGCACCTGGAAGACCCGCGTGGTGTGAGCCGGCCGGGCCGCATGCAGAAGGAATCGTGCTGACTTCCGCTACGATTCCTTGACAGGATAACCATTCGAGATAGAGTTGTGCATCGTTGCGTTCGATCACAGGGGAGATCGATCCGCACCCGGCACTTTGTGCTTTCGCGTATCGAGGTTGAGACGACATGTTGATCATTCTCTGCCTGAGCATCATTCTTCTTGCAGGCGGCCTGGTGGGAAGGCTGCGCATTCGTCCCGTGAGTAATGTACGTGGGCCCGTTTGGAGAACACGGGCTGCCTTTGCCACGCAGCGGGACTTCGTACGGTTCCTTCTGGCCACGGTCGCGATTAGCGCGGGCTCTTTCCTCCTGGTGCTGGCGATCGTGCTGCGGCGGATGCGATAAGCCGGGCAAGTCATCCTGAACTACATACGGGGAGGCAACCCATGAAAGTTGGAATTCTCGGTTCCGGCGACGTCGGACAGACGCTGGCGGCCGGCTTCTTCAAGTACAACCACGATGCCATGATCGGAACGCGCACTCCTGCGAAACTGGCCGACTTCACGCAAGCGCATCCCGGTGTGAAAGTGGGGAGTTTTGCCGATGCGGCGAAGTTCGGTGACGTGCTGGTGCTGGCTGTGAAGGGTGATGTGGCGGCGGATGTGCTGACCATGGCGGGTCCCGCCAACCTTTCGGGCAAGACGGTGCTCGATGCCACCAACCCGATTGCCCGCAAGCCGCCCACGGACAATGTCATCCATGCCTTTACCGGCGCCGACGAATCGCTGATGATGCGCCTGCAACGTCAGTTCACGGACGTGCATTTCGTGAAAGCGTTCAGCTGTGTGGGAAGCGCCAGCATGGTGGATCCGAAGTTCAAGGGTGGGAAACCCAGCATGTTCATCGCCGGCAACAATGCCGGGGCCAAGAAGCTGGCGACGACCATCTGTGAGCAGTTCGGCTTCGAAGTTGAAGACATGGGCACGGCCGAGGCCGCACGTGTCATCGAACCGCTGGCGATTCTGTGGTGCATTCCCGGATTTCGTTCCGATGAATGGACGCACGCGTTCAAGTTGCTGCACTAGGAGGTCATGATGGTTGGACGTCGGTTGTGGGTGTTCCTGGTGTGCGTGGGGGTGCTGACCGCGCTGGGGGCATGCGCGAAGAAATCCGAACCGGTGGCGAAGAAACCGATGACGGAAGCGCAGCGCGACAGCGCCATCGGCGAATCCAATCTGCCCGGCGCAGGTGTGGTGAAGAAGGCGCTGGAGCAATCCGACAGCGCCAAAGCGCGCGCCGAACGGGAAAACCAGTACTAGAAAAGCGAAACCCCCGCGATCCTGTGCGATCGCGGGGGCTCTCGATTGGCGTTCAGGCGAAGAACGCCAGGGTGATCATCACGGGCCGCGGCGCGCGTTTCTGTCGCACGCATGGGGAACGCGGCCCGTATTAGTTTCTACGGGCGGCAGCGCGCGCCCCACACGCCGCGGAAGAACCCGCCCTCGGTATCCGTGTTTCCATGACCCCACACACCGTGCACGCCACCGGCGATCTGCAACTGGCGCGACACCCACACCCCGTCATACCAGCCATCGGCCATGTCGGCGGTGGCAGCCGGGTTGGTGCCGTAGCTTCCCTTCATGATGCCGTGGAAGGCGCCGCTGTCGGTGATCCACTTGGCGAAGAAGACGTTGTCTCCGCGCCGGTTCTGTCCGTAGATACCGCGCAGGAACCCCGCGTGCAGTCCGTTTTCGCTCATCCACTCACCGCGGAAGATCCCCGCATACTGCTTGTCGGCGACGGGCTTCCACTGGCCCGCCATGAATCCGTGCGGACATTCGTGCGGCATGAGCACGATGGAGTTGAACGCCACCGCGTTGCCGAATTCATCCACCGGAATCACCTTGTGCAGATTCGCCAGTTCAGCCTGCGAGAAGGTGACGGTCAGCGGTCCGGTCGTGAACGTCACGGACAGCGGATCGCCGCACAGTGAATCCGGCATGCCGCCGGCCGTGGTCACGCCCGCCAGCGAATCGCACGGCGCATGGAACAACGACACCAGAATTCCGTCGAAGTGGGGCTTGGTGTGCGACACCCACTCCACACATTGCCGCGAGGTGCGCGGCAGCAGATGATCGGCCGGATCGAAACGAATGGTGCGCACCATCTGCACGGCGCCGTTCTCGGCGCACAGCGAACCCGACCAGTCGGTGCTGAAGGTGACCAGCGAATCGGCGCGCAGGTTGCCCCATGTCACCATGAGGTAGCGGTGCACGCGCGTGGGATCGGGTCGCACGGTGTCGGCTTCCGCCGTTCCCACCGTGAGGTTGGCGTCGGGACCGTAGTTCGCAAGCAGGAACTGGTCCCCGAACGCAGGCTGTTCGTCGGCGGTGTTGAAACCTCCGTAGGGATCGTTCAGGTTGACCGTTTGCGTCCGGGTGGAGACGTCGTTGGAAGCATCAGTACCGGTCGACTGTGAGCAGCCCGCGAAGGCCCAGGCGGCCAGGGCGCCGATCAGCGCGATACTGAAAGAGGCTCGGGTGCGATGCATGATGGAGCGTCCTTTCCTCTACTGGATAGCGGTGGCGCGCGCCGCGCGCCGACGGTCCGGGGTTTGTTTTATGGAGTCGACCCCGAAGGGACCTTTCCCGCCTTGATTCAACACCGAAAAGGCAATCTGCGTGCCGTAGTCGGCGGTTGCGGCGTTTGGTGTCCGTAAGCTAGCTTCATCGAACTGTTTGACACCGGCAGCCGGCGGCATGTTGCAGACAAATCCAGGCGGCCGGCGTCCACGAACGTTCACACCGGCGTCCACAGGTGGCGACACCGGAAGAGGTGGCAGTGGCGGGTTCGAAACAACGCTCCGCGCGGCGCAACCACGCGCAACCACTGCCACGG
>DASRYI010000070.1:0-3852 GCA_035687255.1 Candidatus Krumholzibacteriia bacterium
GACCACGAAGGCGCTTGTCTTCACCGCACTCAGCGGCCCGCCGCCGAAATCCACGGTGCCGGTAAAGCGCCCCGAGATCAGAACATTTCCCGACACATCGGTGGCGACATCCAGCGCCGTCTGGTCGTCGGCATCGCCGAAACCATGGCTCCACAGATAGGCGCCATTCGGGTCGAACTTGGCGACGAAGGCGTCTGTGCCCCCACCACCGGTGAGAGGTCCGCCGCCGAAGTCCATGCTGGAGTAGTACCACCCCGAGATCACGACGTTTCCCGATGGATCGGCGGCCACACTCAGCGCCCCTCCAACCCCACCGCTGTACCCATGACTCCAGACGTGAGACGGAACCGTTGCCTGCGAAACGGAAACCACCAGAAAGACACCCAACAACGCTGCGAGCAGCATGCTGTACCAACGCATGAGGCACCTCTCCTCGAATGGCCCACACGGGTGTGCCGGGGCGACGCGCACCGGCGGTTCTCCCCGCGAGGCATGAGTGCGTACAGTATACCAAACGATAGGCCGGACTCCCAGATACGCTCGACCCGGAACTATTGCAGCCCGGACCAGGTGCGATCTCATTGAGAACGAGGTAGGATACCCAAAGGTCGTTTTCAAAAGCGTCGTGGGCGGAAAGAATGTCGCCACCATCGGAGGATCACACGATGAAACGTTGCAACCATTGCGGCCGCGAAAATACGGATGATGCGAGGCTCTGCCAGGAGTGCGACGCTGAGTTCTCGCAGGCGTCAACCACCGGGGACGCCGATCCGGTTGGCGAGCTGGAACGCATCGCAACACTGGATACCGAGATTCAGGCGGGCCTGGTCGACGCCATTCTCTCCGAGCGCAAGATTCCGCATATCATGCAGACGTACCACGACACCGCGTACGACGGACTTTTCCAGTTTCAGCAAGGGTGGGGTGTGGTGCTGGCACCCGCCGAGTTCCGGGACGAGATCATGGCTGTGATCGATGACATCAAGCAACAGTCGTCATCGTCGACGCCCACGGAGTCCGACGCGGAGGAAGACGACGAGTGAGAGGTGGACCCTTCTAGCGCGGCAACAACCAGTCCGAACTTCCGTCGCGGTAGTGTTCCTTCTTCCAGATCGGAACCCGTGTTTTCAGCGCATCCACGATCTCCCTGACGGCATCGAAGGCGGGGCGGCGGTGTGCCGCCGCGACGGCGACGAGCACGGACGTCTCTCCGGCGGGCACCTTTCCGTTGCGGTGGATGATGAGCGCCGCGTGCAGGTCGTGGCGAGACATGGCATCCTGCAGCACGCCGGTCATCTCTTTCTCAGCCATCTCGCGATAGCACTCGTACTCGATGGCGGCCACGTCCCGGCCGCCGTCGTGCGCACGCACCACGCCGCGAAACGAGGCCACCGCGCCGGAACGCGCGTCGGCCAGGTGTGACGCGGCGTCCTCCGCGATCACGCCTTCCTCGATACGCACGATGAGTTTCCCGGACGCGTGTTCCATGTTCATCCCCCTGCGAACGGCGCCAGCACGGCGACCCGATCGCCGTCTTGCGGAATGTGATCGTCCCCCACCAGAGCCTCATTCACCGCGAAACGAACCGGAGGCAGCGTGTCCCACCGGACACCGCGTTGTTCGAGAAACGCCGTGGCGATTTCTCTCACGGTCGCGCCTTCGTGCGTGGGCACCACCGCGCGCGCGGTGCCGGCGGCTTCGCGCACCGGAGCAAAGAGCATCAACTCGATTTTCATCGGCGTGGTTCCCGGGCGTGTGCAAGCCGGATGCATGAGACCCGGGTTCCCGCGGCCAGCACGTCCCGCCCGCTCCCCGGGCGCCGGGGCGGCACCATCACGAGGTGGCTTGCCAGGGCGAGCGGTGTCGACATGTGCGAGCCCTGGCGCGCAAACACTTCGAGACGTGATGTGTCCGGCAGTTCGCGCGCCCGCAGCAGGCGCCAGCGCAGCGGGTCGCAATTCACGGCGTTGCCCAGCAGGCGCCGTTCGAGACGGGGCGTTGCGGCACCGCGGCCCGCAAGCACCGCGAGCGCCGGTTCCACGTACACGCTGAAACACACGAAGGCGCTGACGGGATTGCCCGGCAGGCCGAACACCAGCCGCCGTCCCCGGCGGCCAAAATACAGCGGCTTCCCCGGTTGTTGCGCGACTCTCCAGAACACCTGCCGCACTCCGTTTTCGCGCAACGTGTCGCGCACGTAGTCGCGCCGTCCCACCGACACACCGCCCACCGTGATCACCACGTCGCTGTCGGTCAGTGCCTCGCGCAGGGCGCGGGAGAGAGCGGCGGGCGCATCGCGCACGTGGCGCATCCGCGCGGGCACGATTCCGGACTGGCGCAGCAGTGCATCCAGCATGACAAAGTTGCTGTCGTACACGCGTCCGAACGGCAACGGTCCGCCCGGCATGACGGTTTCGTCCCCGGTGGTAATGACGGTCACACGCGGCCGCGGTACCGCGCGCACACGCGCGCACCCGAACGCGCTGAGAGAACCTACAGCCCCGGCGTGGAGCACGCTCCCGCGCGGGAGAACCACGGCGCCGACGCCGACTTCTTCGCCGCGACGGCGCACGTACTGCCACCGTGGAACCGGTGACACCACCCGCAACCGGCCGTCGCCGGTTTGCGCCGACTCGAAGGGGACGACCGCATCAGCGCCTGCCGGCAACGGAGCACCCGTGGCGATACCCATGGCTTCGCCCGGCCGCAGCCCACGCGGGCGCGGTGCACCGGCGTGCACCGAACCCATGATGCGAAGCGTCGCTGGACGGCGCACGCTAGCGCGCGTCGTGTCCCGTGCGCGCACGGCGTATCCATCCATGGACGAATTGTCGAAGGACGGAAGCGCGATGCGCGCGCGCACGTCTTCGGCAACCACCAGCCCGAGCGCATCGGCAATGGAGACGCGGCGTGCAGCCAGCGCGACGCACTCCCCCAGCACCAGACGCATCGCGGTACGCGGTGAAATCACGGGTGGATCGCCTCCCACAGGGTGCGCAGCGCGACGATCAACAGAAACAGGGCAAGCAACTGCCGCAGGCGGTGCGTCGGGAGCCGCCGCGCACCCAATCGCGAACCCAGTTGTCCGCCCACCACCGCGGCCACAATCAACGGCACGGCGCTTGCGCCCAGCACGAACCCGCGCTGAATGTGCCCCGCGAATCCAGCGACCGAGTTGGCGAACGTGAATACGGCCATGGTTCCCGCCGCGGTCCTGGCATCCATCCAGCGCGACAGCACGAGCACGGCGCCCAGCAGGATTCCTCCGCCGATCCCGACCAGGCCGGAAATGAATCCGACGATCCCTCCGATCGACAGGCCGGCAATCCACAGACGCAACCTTCCCCCGGGCCGCAGGCCCTGTCCGGGCGAAGCGAGCATGCGCACGCCGGCAATCAGGAGCGCGCCGCCGAGCGCGAACTCAAACGCCGTGGGCCCGACATGCAGCCGGCCACCGAGGTACGCCGCGGGCACCGAAGCCAGGAGGAGGGGCAGGCACGCCCGAAACGACACGTGTCCCGCGCGACCGAAGTGCCAGATTCCCCCTCCGGCCACGAGAATGTTGCAGGCGAGTGCCACCTGAGGAATCGCCGCGTAGGGAGCACCGAGGGTCACGAGCGCGGCGGCATAGGCGGACCCGCCGCCGAGACCGACCGTCGCATAGGCAGCGGCAATCACGAAGAACAGCAGGGCCACCCAGAGAGGAAATGAATCCATGCGTCAGTGAGTCCCGCCGCGCATGATCTCAAAGGCGTGAAACAGACCGGGCAGCAGCGCATCGAGCCCGTCTTCCACCGCGGAGATCGACCCGGGCAGGTTGACGATCATCGTGCGCCCGCACACGCCCGCCGC
>DASRYI010000071.1:0-6748 GCA_035687255.1 Candidatus Krumholzibacteriia bacterium
GGGGTATCTCGACGCGCACTCGCGGTCCGCGGAAGGCGATCCCGCATGAACCGCTTCGTGAAGGCCCGCAGCGCGATCATTCTGTTTGCGCTCCTCATCGTGTCGGTGTTGTTGCTCGGACTGTACGTGGTCAACGACGTCACCCACGGTGTCAACGAGGGCGCGGGCGAACGTGTCCGGGTATCGATTGCACGCGGCACGCCGTTTGCAGCCGCCGTGCAGGAACTGCAGAAGCAGGGACTGATCCGGCGCGCGTGGACGTTGACGTTCTTCGCGCAGGCCACGGGTGCGGACCGCAAGATGCATCGTGGCACGTACGAGTTTGTGCGCGGAAGCCGGCCCGTCGACATGTTGCGCGCGCTCGTGAAGGGCGACATTCTCACCGTGCGCGTCACCATTCCCGAAGGGTTCACCATGTGGCAGGTGGCGTCGGCGTTTCAGGCGGCGGGCATCGATTCGCAGGCGACACTCGCGGCGATCCGCGACCCCGAGCTGATACGATCGTTCCAGGTTCCCGGCGAAACTCTGGAAGGCTATCTTTATCCGGATACCTATCTGGTGCCGTTCGGAAGCGTGGCGGGTGATGTGGTGGCCCAGATGCTCACGCGCTTTCACGCGGTGTGGACGCCGGAGTTCGACGCCCGCGCGCGCGAGATCTCCATGACCCGGCACGAGGTGGTCACGCTGGCGTCGATAATTGAGGCGGAAGCGCGCGTTCCCGCGGAACGCCCCCTGGTATCCGCGGTGTATCACAACCGGTTGATGATCGGCATGAAGCTGGACGCCGACCCCACCGTGGCCTACGCCAAGGGCGGGTATCATGGCCGGCTCTATTACAAGGACCTGGACGTGGATTCTCCGTACAACACCTACCGTCACCCCGGGTTGCCCCCGGGGCCGATCGGCAATCCCGGGGTGGACTCGATTCGCGCCGCGCTCTACCCCGACGAAACCTGCCGCGCACTCTATTTCGTGGCGCGCGGCGACGGGCATCACGAGTTTTCCGTCACGTTGCGCGAGCACGAGGCCGCGGTGCGCCGCGCGCGCGCAGCGACCAACGGTGGGTCGAAATGACGTATCCGGTTGGCAATGACATGATACCGATGCAACGCCTCGCGGCCTGCATCCGCGCGCACGGTCCCATGGTGGTGGCCTGTTCGGGCGGGGTCGACTCCGCCCTGCTCGCCGTCGTGGCGCACCGCGTGCTGGAGGGACGCATGCTGTGCGTGCTCGGGGTGTCTCCGTCTCTGGCGCGGGACGAAGAGCGGGACGCGGTGGCGTTCTTCGAAGCCAACGGGTTGCCGTATCAGCGGCTCGAGACGCACGAAATCGACGATCCCAATTACCGCGCCAATCATCCCGACCGGTGTTTCTTCTGCAAACACGAGTTGTTCGACGGTATCGAGGCGCTGCCCGCCACGCGGGCGTACGGCGTCGTGGCGTACGGAGCCAACGCGGACGATCGCTTCGATCATCGTCCCGGCGCGCGTGCCGCGCAGGCACACCGTGTGTGCGCGCCGCTGGCGGAAGCGGGGTTCACCAAGGCGATGGTGCGCGCCGCCGCGCGCGAACTGGGGTTGGGCGTGTGGGACAAGCCCGCGTCGCCGTGTCTGGCCTCGCGGGTGCCGTACCACCACGAGGTGACGCCCGAGAAGCTGGCGCAGATCGACCGGGCCGAGGTCGTATTGAAACGCGCTGGTTTCGGTGTGTGCCGCGTACGCCATTACGGCGACACCGCGCGCATCGAGGTTCCGCTCGAGCACGTGGAGCGGCTGCGGCAGCCCGACGTGTGGCCCGCGGTCGCCGCCGCCATTCGTGATACCGGCTTTGCCCACGTGATGATCGATGAGCGCGGCTTCAAGAGCGGCCGCATGAACGAGACAATTTCTCCCCGGCTTGACAGTGTGAAAGGCGTGTGATCTGATGCCCTCCGTGACAACCAGACCTGGTAATGAGCAAGGCGTTCCGCGGCGGTTCCGCTGGAAGATCTTCGGCGTGGGAATGGCGGCCATCGTGCTCGGTTTCATTCTGCTGGCAACCGGCGATATCTCGGTGGCGCCGGTGCTTCTCGTGCTCGGCTACTGCGTCCTGGTACCGCTCGCGTTCCTCTAGTCGTCGCATTCCGTCCCCGGTTCCGGGCGAATAGCTCAGTTGGTAGAGCGTCTGCTTTACACGCAGAAGGTCACAGGTTCGAGCCCTGTTTCGCCCACCATTTCCTGCCCCGCGCCCGAGGCACGGCCCGTTTTCGTGTTAGAATTGTGGGTGTCACACGATGTCTGGTGTAGACGCGCCGTTTGTTTGCATCCCAATGGTCCCGATTCGGAGGTGCGAAGATCATGAAAACCAGACCCCTCCTTCTCGTCCTGGCGCTGGGGCTACTGTGTCTGCAGTTCGCCGGGGTGGAGAAATCGAACAGCGGTATTATCAGTCCGTGCAATTCCACTGCGGTGGCCAATCCGGGCGTCGTCCTGGTGTGCCCGCTGGGTGACGGCGACCCGCTCACTGCACCCGTCGGCGGGGGCAACTGCCAGATCACGGTGACGGTTCGCGACCAGGCGAACTATGCCGTGTCCAACATTCCGCTGACGGACATGTGGCTGGTGGGGTGCAACGACGGGCTCCTGCTGTGCGGGTTGAGTTCCGGAAGCAACCCCGATGCCGCGACCGATGCGAACGGCGTCACCCACTTCAGCAACGAACCGGTCGCGGGTGGGTGCGATGTCGGCGTATATGTAGTTGTCCAGTCGCTGGTGCTTGAGGACCCGCAGAACAGCTGTCTGCCCAAGTGCGTGCCCATTGGCGTACGCAGCCCGGATTACAAGTCGGCAGGCGCGCCCGGACCACCCCCATGCGGCGGAGATATCCGTTGTCCCGATTCGAAGGTCAGCAACGCGGACTTCTCGTGGTTTGTGACGCATTATCCGACCGCGGGTAATCCCGGCGCTGCCTACCTCGAGTGCGCGGATTTCGCGGCCCCGCTCGGTGCTCCGATTGGACTCGCGGACTTCTCGAAATTCTCGGTTCACTTCGCGGGTGCCGGCCACAAATGCCCGATCTAGAGAGACGGAACCGCCTTCGTTGTAAACTCCGCAGTTTACGTCATCCAGCGGGATGGCCTCCGCCGGGTTGTCTTGTGCCGATTTCCACCCCTGGAATCCGCCCATCCGGTTGACAAGCCCCGGTGCGGGGCGCCCATCAGGGCTGTTCGCCGCATCTTACCCCCGCCATCGCGGCTCAATAAGTTGTTGCCTGTCCACTGCTTCGGGGGGAGGGTGAAATGGGTAGCCCGGAACCTCCGGGAAGTGGCCGGGAGACCGGTTCCGCGCGGCCGCAAATCGCTCAAATATCTACATTGACTGTATTTCTGGCTCTGTGGTAGAATGTTTTCCGGTCGAGTTAGGTGTCGTTTTTACCAACCGGTGGGAGAATTCGCGGGCGGAAACGCAAGTTTCCGGCTGTGGTGTTCTCAGGGAAAACAAACTTAACCACTTTTTGGAGGTGCTGGAATGTTGAAAGGAAAGTACGTCCTCCTTTCGCTTGCCGCAGCGCTCGTGTGTTGGCAGGTTGCAGGCGTCGGTAACGCTAATAGCGGTATCGTCGACGCGTGTAACTCCACCGTGAGCGCCAATGCGGGAGTAGTGCTCGTTTGCCCGCTCGGCGACGGCGATCTTCTGACTGCACCCGTTGGCGGTGGTAACAGCCAGGTTTCGCTCACCGTGCGTGACAACGCGAACGTGGGCATCCCGGGTATCCCGACGACGGATATGTGGCTGGTCGGTTGCAACGACGGGCTTCTGCTTTGCGGCGGCAGCTCGGGCAGCAACGCGGACCTCGCGACGGACGCTACGGGTCACACCACGTTCAGCAACGAGCCGGTCGCCGGCGGTTGCGATACGGGTCTGTACTGTGTCGTCCAGGGCGTTGTGATTGAGGACGCCGGCAACAGCTGTCTGCCGAAGTGCCTCGCGATTGCGGCGCGCAGCCCCGACTACAAGTCGGCCGGTGCGCCTGGTCCGGCTCCGTGCGCCGGTGACATCCGTTGCCCGGATTCGAAGGTCAGCAACGCGGACTTCTCGTGGTTTGCAACGCACTATCCGACCGCTGGCAACCCTGGCGCGTCGTATCTTGCGTGTGCGGACTTCGCCGCCCCGCTCGGTTCCCCGATTGGACTCGCGGACTTCTCGAAGTTCACGGTTCACTTCGCGGGTGCCGGTCACAAGTGTCCGATCTAAGTTAAATCGGCGTGGTGGACTCCTAAATTGGTTGACGCCTTTCGCATTAGTTAACAGGAGTTTGAACGCTATGAGAAAAGCTCTGGCAGGGGTGCTTGCAGTTGCGTTGATCGGCGTGCTCGCCGGTTCCGCGATGGCGCAGGTGCCTAACATCCAGGTTTATTTCGACGCCGCAGCTACGCAGACGCAGACCGATTGTGGGACTGCGAATACCGTTGCTAACCTGTACGTCGTGATGAACAACTGGAATTTCAGTATCACAGGTGTCGACTTCACGATCGAGTATCCCTCGGTGTTGACGTGGCTCGGCGATAACTTGCCGGATCCGTTGACGCAGGTGGCGATTGGTAACTCGCCGACGGGCATCGCAATCGCGTATGCGAACTGCTGCCCGTTGGATGGTTTCACGCCTGCGCTGTGCCTGATCCCGTCCGTTCTCTGGGGTCCGTGTGATTGCAACACGGGTCCGAAGGCGGTCGTGGTTCATGGCTACGGTTGGGGAACGCCGTCGATCGAGAAGCCGTATCCGACTGCCATCCGCAAGGACGACTACGCGGAGTTTACTGGCATCGGAATGACCTCCCTTATCTGCCCTGGTAACGTCGCCGTTCAGGAGACGACCTGGGGTCAGGTGAAGGCGCTTTATCGCTAAACGTCGACTGTGGGGGCTGGATGGGCCGAAAGTTTTCGGTTCATCCACGATCGCGAACAGCGGTTCATCCAGCCTGCTTGTATTGAACCTGTACTTCTTTTAGTTAAGGAGCAGCTATGAAAAAGGTTCTGTTACTCATGGTGGCAGCCTTGATGGTCTCGAGTGTTGCGATGGCCGATCACTTCGGTGTGTACACCGATGCTACCGGTTCGTCGTGCCTGCTGGCGTCCGGGTTTACCACGACCGCGACCGTGATCGAGAAGTTCTCGGCGGGGACGACGGGCAGCCGCTTCAAGGTCACCTTCCCGGCTGGGACCGCGTTCTATGCGTTCACCACGCCGTATGTGCCCATCGGTAACCTGACCAGCGACCTGTCCCTGGCGTACGGCACGTGCCTCACTGGCGACGTGCCTCTGGGTACGATCACTGCTATGTTGGCCGCGGGCAACGGTAGCGTGGATCCGGCGGAACTGTTCGCCACCATCATTTACACGGACTGCAGCTTCGGCGAGTACGCGGCGACCGGCGGTGCCTTCCATGTGGATGGCACGGGCAGCTGCCTCGAGCCGAGCGCGGTTCAGAACAGCACGTGGGGCCAGGTCAAGGCGCTCTATCGCTAGGATCTGTCTCGTGAGCTGACAGCGGGCTTCGGTCCGCAGCGGTACGCCCGGAGCCCTACGGCTCCGGGCGTACTTTTTTTCCCGGTCAGCAGCGGGAAACGGGGAGCAGCATGAAGAAAATTTCTGTTGCTCATGGTGGCAGTCCTGATGGTTTAGAGCGTGGCGATGGCCGATCAGGTCGGTGTTTATCACCAGGAGCCACCCCGCTATCCAAAGCGGACCTGTCGGTCGGATATGGGCCCGAACCCGGATCGCGGGCGGAAGAATTCGTTGCAATGTGCCCGGACGCTCCTCGGGTACAGAGATGTATCTTGTTACAGCGAAGGATGATATGGAGGTTTCCTAACGCGGCACGGTGGTTGCGAAGCGTAAATCTGGAAAAATCTTGACAGGGGCGCCAACGCACCCGGATATTCGCGCCGACTGGGGGACCGTCCAGCACAGCTCAGGTTGTGATCCGGTCCCGGGCAGTATATTGCGGCCGGGTTTCGGTGTTGGAGCCAACGGTACTCAGGAAGGAGCGGTCAATCATGAAGCGTATTGGGTTATTGGTGCTTCTCATTGTTGCCTTCGCGGCACCGGCGTTCGCGGTGGGCGAGGTTGGCGACATCAGCGCGTATGCGGACGATCAGGGTGCGGTGTGTAACCTTACGTCACCCGGTGGTAATGCGATTGAGTTTATCTATATCGTTCAAAAGTTCTCGGACGGCGGTAGTGCCACGGGCTGTCGTTTCAAAGTCACGGTGCCCACTGGCCTGACAATCCTCAGTTTCACGACGTCGTTCGTTCCCATCGGAGACATCAAGAACGACCTCTCGCTGGCATACGGTTTCTGCATCACCCAAACCACGAGTCTGGGCTACATACTGGCACAGAGCACCTCGGCATCGCCGACGTGCAGCTACGTCAGCGTCGTGGCGGCGGACAACTTTGCCAATGCCATCGCCACTGACTGTAGTTTCGGAGAGTATACAGTGGGGACCGGTCAGGGGATCGTCAACCCGGACGGCACCTGCCAGTGCAACATCGCCGTGCAGCCGTCGACCTGGGGTAAGGTCAAGGCGCTGTACCGGTAGAACCGGACCATTCGATGTGATGTGTTTCTGAGCGTCGGCCTCCGCGAGAGCGGGGGCCGACGTCGTTTGTGGCACCTTGACACCGGTCACGGCCGCCCGTTAGTATAGAGACTGCCCCTGGGTATCTCGCATTGTTCGGCACCCCTTTTACTCTCTCGTTGACCGATA
>DASRYI010000072.1:0-2782 GCA_035687255.1 Candidatus Krumholzibacteriia bacterium
TCCTGGATCTGTGCGCTGGAGATGCCGAGATCCAGGAGGATGCCGTCGGCGAGGCGGTCGCCGAGAAACGCGTCGAAATCCGAGTACACACCCTGCACCAGCCGCACACGCCCGCCGAATTCGCCGAAACGTTCCGCGCAGGCCGCGATGGCCGCCGGGTCGCGGTCCACGCCGATCACGGACACGTCGTCCTGCTGGCGCAGAATCGCCGCCGTGTGCCCGCCGAATCCCACGGTCCCATCGACAATCAGACGCGCCCCCGGGTGCAGCAGGTGTTGCAGGACCTCGTCCACCATCACGGGAATGTGCCGTGCAGCGTTCATGCTTCCTCGCCGGTCGTGCGCCAGGGCCGCCGGGGCGTATGCGACGACCACGTCGTGCATCAGAAGAACGAGTTGTTGACGCTCTTGAACGCGCTCGCCATGTCGGCGTAGCGGCGTTCGATATGTTTGGGATTCCAGACCTCGACGCACGCATTCATGTTGATGACCACGACCGAGGCGTCGAGCTGGCACCGGTCGCGGAGACTTCGGGGAAGAATGATGCGGCCCTGCGAATCGGCGATCACCGTCTCGCGGTGCAGCTGAACGAAGCGCACGAAATCGCGCTTGAGATCGCCGGGGGCCTGGCTCAGAAAGCGCTGCTCGTACTCGGTCCACTGGCCGGCGGTGCGGATCTCCAGATAAGGAGGCTCATCGATGTTGGGCAGCAAGTGCAGGCGATCCCCCTTCTTGAGCTTGAGCTGGTCGCGGATCTGCCGCGACAGCTGCAAACGCCCTTTGGGGTCGATGCCGTGCAAGTGCTTCTCGCCGAAGGAACCCTGCATTGGCACTAGCCTAACCAGTTGAGATTAAATACGTTATCCCATGAATAGGGACGGAGCACCACTTGAAGCCGAATTTTATGGACTTCTAGGGACAATGGTCAAGCAGAAAACGTGCCTCAGGGACAAATACTCCCCGGGCGTCCCGGCGGCGAACGCCGCAGGGATCAGGCGGGACGCATGGATGAGGGGATCAGGCGCAGTCGGCGACGATGCACACCGTCGCGGCCAGATTGCGGACCGCCGGGGTCCGTTCGAGAAGGCGCTCGCCCGCCTGCCACGCGCCGGCCAGCGCATCGGGCGTGTTCTTCATGACGAAGAGGAAGTGAGAAACGGAATGAACGCGAAAGCCGGCCGCCTTCACCAGGGCGGCGATCTCGTGGTCCGGAAGCGGATGATGGTACCGGTAGGGATGGTAATCGCCGCGCTCGGTTCCCTGCTCGGGCAGACACATGGATGGCAGGCGCTGGCGCAGCCAGCCGTGACGAACCGCCACGCGTTTCATGCGCTCCACCACACTCGCGTGATTGGGCGTCGACAACACCAGCCTCCCCGTCGTGGAGAGAACGCGCCGGCATTCGGCCAGAGCACGCGGCCGGTCCTGGTTGTAGATGTGTTCCAGCGTCTCGACCATGGTGACGAAGTCGAAGGCCGCATCACGGAACGGCAGCCACGACACGTCGGCGCCGGCCACGTCGAAGGCAACCTGGTTGTGCGCGGCGATACGCTGCCCCACTGCAAACTGGTCCGGCACGAGGTCGACTCCGGTGGCGTGAAACCCCATGCGTTCGAGCGCCATCACGTTGAATCCCCACGCCGAGCCCACGTCCAGCACGCGGCGTCCGCGCGCCGGATCCAGATGACGATCCACTTCCAGGAAGCGGCGCATCATCATGTGCCGTCGCGCGCGCGATCCGAGATACCAGTGCCGCAGCAGATCGGGCATCTCCTCGCGCGCGAGGTCGGGTGGAATCTGGATTTCGGGCAGCATCACGGCGCGCCCACCGGGGTGATGTGATACAGCGTGTAGTAGTACTCGCCGGGTTTGCGGATACCGAGGTTCTGCACCGTCGTCATGTAGATTTTTTCGAACCGATGCCCGTTCACAACCTTGCCGTCGAACCGGTCGGGTTCGTGCTCGCGATCGACCAGGTAGTCGACGTGCGGATAGCCGGGCACGTCGAAGTACAGGCCGCGGTCCACAATTTCCTCGTAGTCGTACTGCGTGCGCAGCCGCCCGGTCGCCGGCTCCACCAGCCCGCCCAGGTCGAGTACCCGGCAGCGCGAGTAGAACGCCAGATATCCGATGTCCGCGGCCGCCACCACCTCGCCCGGCGCGGCGTGTTGGTGGAGGTAGGTCGCGAGTCCGACCATGTGGGTCTGCAGATCGTGGCTGAAGGCCTGCGTGGGCGGCACCACCGTGCGCACATAGGTGACGCCGTTGAGCGCCATGGCGGCACACAGGGCGGTCCCGAGCACCGCACGCTGTGCAACGACGGGCCTCGAACGCAGCAGCGACTGCAGCGACATCCATCCACCCGCACACACCGCGGGCGTGATGATCAGGAGATAGCGCGACAGAATCTGGATGTCGGCGGCCACGTACGCCAGCGGCAACGCAATCATCCACAGCGCGGCGAAACGGAACTCGGGCACGAGCACAAACGCCCGGCGGCGCGACACCGCCACATCCGCCAGCATCGCCACCACCGCCACCAGCTGTGAACTCGCGACGATCTTGGCGGGCACAATCAGCTTGTGCGCAAACACCAGCGGATTGGTGACAAACCCGCCGCTCTTGGCGCCCGCGGTATTGGGAAGAAAACTTCCGATGTGCCACTTCGCGAATGCCAGCCACGGACCCACCAGCGCCAGCGTCACCAGCACCGCCGTGGCCAGAATGCGCGCCGACGGACGCGGGCGGCGCGTCAACGCGCCCGCGATGTACACCGGAATCGC
>DASRYI010000073.1:0-24445 GCA_035687255.1 Candidatus Krumholzibacteriia bacterium
CCAGTATCCGGTCGGCAACGGCACGCCATGCAAACGTGCTCATGTCGCGCGTGCCGGCCGGCGGCTGCGCGCGCAGTGCCCGCGCCTGCGTGACCATGTCGTCTTCGTTCTCGAAGTAGCGTACGTCGTCACCCGCCGGCAGCACGTCGCGCATCCCGCCGAAGGGCCGGCTGATGACGGGCAGCCCGCTGGCCAGCGCCTCGATCACCGACAACGGAATTTCCACACACCCTTCGCTGTCGATGACGGGAAACACATAGCCGTCGGCCAGACGGTAGAACTCCTCGACGGCGACGAATTCGCGGATGACGCGCACGCCCTTCGCTTCCAACCCCGCGCGCAACGACGCGTCTTCGGGCGTGCTGGTGCTGCCGATGACGATGACGTGCGCGTTGGCTTCGTCCGCCAGCCGCGCCAGCGCGCCCACGTTGCGCCTGGGTGAAAGATGTCCGACATGGAGATACACGGTGGCATCGGCGGGCACTCCGTACTTGTGCCGCAACGCGTCGCGCTCGCCGTCCTGCGGCCGCCGGAACTGCGCCAGGTCCACGCCCACGGGCACCAGCTGGCCGCGCAACGAGAGGTCGCTCAGGTGCAGCAGCGATGCATACGACGGCACAAAGATCACGTCGGGTGCGGTCGCCGACAGCAGCACGCGCTTGCTCGCGGGATGACGGCGCGGAATCAGCGCCACCATGCCGATGCGCGCGTGGCGCCAGTGACGGCGCAGCATGAACGCGCGCATGAAACTGCCCACGGTGTCCGACGGAGAGGGCACGTAGATGATGATCTCGGGAAGAAACGACGCGATCTCGTGTCGCAGCGCCGGCTGGACGAAGGTGCGGGTGCCGGGAACGTCATGGATGACTCCCGCGTCCCGCGAGCCGGCCGGTGCCTGCGCGCCGTTGCCGAAGACCGCCCCGCCGCGGTCCACATTGATGATGCGCACGGGATGGTCCGCGGAGAGAGCGTGCCCGATGGAAAAGGCAAACTTCTTGATGCCCTCGTCCCAGGGTTCGACGAGGTCTTCAGAAACAATCACGATGCGAGGCTTCATTCGTGGGTGAACCCGCTTCACCTCACATTCCGCGGAAGCGCTGTACAAAATCCCAGATGGTGAGCGCGTCGATGTCGCCGGTCACGGCAAATGCGCTGCGGCATCCGTTCGGCCACACGCCGAAGCGAACCAGCGGTTTCTTCGATTCGTCGATGACGCGGCGGCAGGCGTCGATGGTGGCAAAAGAGGAATTTTCGACGCGGCCCAGGTGGACCGCATAGCCGTCCGACCGTTCTCCGGTTTCCACGATGTAACCGAGGTCGGCGAGCACGGTGATCGCCTCGCGGCTCGAACCCGGCGCCACCGACACGCACGGGCGTGCCGTGGTTTCCACCGTGAAGGAGCGCGGCTCCATGCTGCGTTCGCCGCCGCCCTCGCGCACGATCACCACGCTACCGGGACAGGCCTGCATTTCCACGTTGAAGTGGTCGCCGTCGCGCACGAACTGCGCGCGGTTGCGCGCCTTCTCCTCCCACCAGCGCGCCACCTCGTCCAGGGTGGCGATCCACACCTCGGGTTTGCAGGCGCGCGCATGCGTCAGCAGGCCGCGCAACGCGTCGCCGAAGAAATCAATGCGTTCCGGGTGCAACTGCAGCGTGAACAGCTCGCCGCGCGTGTACGCGAGGTCGAAGATGCGGCGCCACATGCCGGCCAGATACTCGACATCGTGCAGGTACATGCGATCGAGCGGAATCTCGTCGTCGGGCAGCGAGACCGGAATTTCGATGAACCCGTCGCGACGGAACGGAAGCACACGGTACTCGTTCGCGGGAAGCGGGCGATAGAACGCCTGGCCGCGCGCCAGGCCCTCGCGGGCACTTGCCGGGAGCGGCGCGGGATCGATGACGTCCCACCACACCGTCTGGTTGGAGCTGTAGCGGAACTGGAATTCGCCCACCACGCGCATGGTGTCTTCGTTCCAGTGCAGATAGGGCGCGCGAAATCCCGTGAACGGAATCGAACACTCGCGGAACAGTTGCACGGCGCGCCCCATGTGCTCGCGCTGGTCCGCCAGATTCAGCGCCGAGAGATCGATGTGCGACCACGCGTGCACCGCGAGTTCGGCGCCGCGGTCGATGAGGCGGCGCGCGAATTTCGGATTGCGGCTCATGGGAAGCGCGGTGATGGGAAACGTGGGACGAATGGCGAACTCGTCGAGAATATCCATGAAGCGCTCGAAGCGCCCGCCCATGCGCTCCGGACCGGGGCCGAAACGCGTGGCGATCTGCACGCTGCGTTTGACGAGATTGGCCGGGCCGCGATGCCCGAGCACGAACTTCATGACGTTCATTGGTCGTTCCCGGAAAGGCGGGCCCCGGCGGCGGGATGGGGGGCCAGCAGCGTTTCGAAGACCGCCTCGCGGCGGCGGCACATGGCGTCCAGGCTGAAGCGCGCCTCCACGATGGCGCGCCCGCGACGGCCCATCGAACTTCGCAGCGCGGCATCGCCGGCCACGCGCTCGATGGCATCCTTCAGCGCCGCTTCGTCGTCGGGCGGAACCACCAGCGCACTGGCGTTCACTTCAACCATCTCGCGCACGCTGCCCACGTCGGTAGTGATGACGGCGAGTCCGCTCGCCATCGCTTCCAGCACCACGTTCGGGAATGTCTCCGTCCCCCACTTCGACGGCAGCACCAGCGCGTCGGCGGCGCGCAGGATGTCGGGGATATCGTCGCGCACCCCCGTAAAGAGCACGCGGTCGCGTACGCCGAGCTGTTCCGCGAGTGATTCCAGCGCAGCGCGGTCGGGTCCGCCGCCGACCAGCACCAGGCGCGCGTCGGCGCCGGAACGCAACCACCCGGCACTGGCGCGCAACAGGACGTCGATGTTCTTGGCTGACTTGAGCGATGCCACCGTCACCAGCACCACACCCTCGCGCGGCAATCCCAGGGCGTCGCGGGCGCGTGCGCGCTCGTTCCCTTCGGCTGCATGATAGGCGTCGATGTCCACGCCGTTGTGGATGACCTGGATGATGCCGGCCGGGAGATGCTCGACGTCCACCAACTGGCGCTTCTGCATCTCGGCCACCGCCAGCAGCATGTCGGCGCGGCGCAACATGGGCAGCAGGTAGCCCGCCACCATGCGGCCGCCGTCTTCGCGCCCGGTGGCGTGGTACGAAACCACCACGCGGTCGACGAGCCCGAGAGCCCGCGCCATGAACGAGAAAATCACTGTCGACGGGTGCGAAAAGGTGTAGATGATCTGCGTCCGTTCGGCCTTGAGGATGGTGCGAAGCCGCCGGAACGACAGGGCGTCGTACTTGTGGCGCAGCAGGCCGTCGTAGAAACGCACTCCGAGTCCCTCGATCCGGGGCTTGAAGTAACCGCCCTGCTTGAGACAGCAGATCGAGATCTGGTAACGAGCACGGTCAGTGCGGCGGATGAAGTCGAAGAGTTTCTTCTCCTTCCCGCCCATTTCGAACTCGGTGTCGAGGATGAGAATGCGATACGGCATGGCTGGCGTTTTATTTTAGCACGGTGCGCCATCTGACATGAATGCAAAACCTTAGGGCCGTCCTATTCACCCGCACCCGCACCCCACGTCTCACGCCACAGTTCGAATGCGAGCAGAAACCACAGTTGCTCGGCGCTGCGGCCGTTGCCCAGGTAGAAATCGTCGACGAGACGGCGCACGATGCCGGGATCGAAGATTCCCGCGCTCCGGATTCGTGACTCGTCCAGGTGGTCGTTGACCAGATCGCGCAGATCTCCGCGCAACCAACGCTCCAGTGGAATCGCGAACCCCTGCTTGGGACGATCGACCAGAGCGCGGGGCACGCGCCGGTACAGAATCTTTTTCAGAACATGCTTGGACCCGAGCGGTCCCCGGCGCAGACGGGATGGAAGACGGAACGCAAACTCGACGAGACGATGATCCAGCATCGGTTCGCGTCCCTCCAGACTGACAGCCATGGTGGTTCGATCCACTTTGGTCAGCACGTCGCCGGGCAGGTAATTGTGAAAGTCCCACAGGCACATCTCTTCGAGAGGCTCGCCGCGGTAGGCGTCCAGGCCCTGCCGCGGATTCGAGTAGCCGCCGATCAGTTCGGCCACCTCCTCCGGCAACCAGTACGAAATGGCGGCATCATAGACACCGGACACGCTGGCCCGGGGCATGATCGCGCGCGTGCGACGGATACGACGGGTGACCTGGCCGCGCACCGCGGCGGAACCGCCCAACCGTGACAGCGCAGCATCCACGGCGTCGGTGCGCGCGTGCGCCAGCAGGTACGCCGACGCGGTCTTTCCCCAGCCCGGCACCCGGGCCAGCGTGTCGAGGCGCCTGAGCACGTCGTCGTACACGCTGTATCCCATGAACAACTCGTCGCCGCCGTCCGCGGAGAGCGCCACCTTGACGTCGGCCCGTGCCAGTCTCGATACCAGCAGCGTGGGAAGCCCGGAGGGATCGGCAAAGGGCTCGTCAAACAGCGATCCCCAGTCGCGCGCCAGTTTCAGCGCTTCTTCAACCTCGAGGATGTATTCGGTATGTTGCGTTCCCAGGTGCTCGGCAACCTTGCGCGCCCACCCGGATTCGTCGCGATGCGCGTCGTTGAAGCCGATGGTAAATGTGCGCAACGGTTGTGACGATTCACGCGCGAGGATGGCGGTGACGAGCGACGAATCCACGCCGCCGGACAGGAACACTCCCACGGGAACATCGGCGACCATGCGGTACCGGAACGCGCTGGTGAGAAGTGACTCCAGTTCCGCCTCCAGCGTGGCGTCGTCGCCCGGCAACGGTTCCCCCGCCCGCTCCACCAGACTCCAGTAGGGGACGACGCGGGGCGCCTCTCCGGCCCGTAATTCAATCCGGCATCCGGGCGGCACGCTGCGCACGTTGTGGTAAATGCTGCGCGGCGCCGAGATGTAACCGTACTGCAGGAACTCGCCCAGCGACTCGCGGTCGATGCGAGGCTGCCAGTGATGGAACTCGCGCAGCGCCTTGAGTTCGGAGCCGAACCAGAGCGTATGCCCGTCCCATCCATAGTAGAGGGGCTTCACACCCACGCGATCACGGATCAGGTGAAGGATCCGGTCGCGCTCGTCCCAGACGGCGATCGCGAACATTCCGATGAAACGCTCGATGGCCTCAACTCCCCACTCTTGAAACGACGCCAGAATCACCTCGGTGTCTCCGGCGCCGTGCAGGGGATGGCCGAGTGCAAGCAGCGACTCGCGGATCTCGGCATAGTTGTAGATCTCTCCGTTGAACACCATGTAGAGGCGTCCGTCCTGCGACTTCATGGGCTGATGAGCGCGTTCGGAAAGATCGATGATGGAAAGGCGGCGGTGACCCAGACCGGCTCCGCCGGGACTCACCCACATCCCGTCATCATCGGGCCCGCGATGACGCAGACACTCGACCGCGCGCGCGAGGTCGCGCGCGAGACCGTCAATGTCACCGTCGTGTGAGAAGAAACCGGTTATTCCGCACATATCCGGAGCCTGTGGAGGCTGGGAAACAAGTCTTGGTTCGGAGAAATCGGCAACTACAGGGCAGACGTTCTGACCATGCGTCCTCGAGGTCCGGCACGGGCCAACCTCAAGAATATGATTCTAGCATGCAGCGACATCTGCTATAAACACAAAACCTTAGGTCGTTATTACTCCCCGGAGGGTGGATGCGCATCCATCGGTCGCTGTTTGGTCTCTCACTGCTTGCCGCCTGCGGGTACGCCGCGGTTCCGTTCCTCAAGGGTGCGGCGGCGGAGTGGGTCGGGATTCCGGTGGTGTGGTTTCTGTGTGTGGTGGTTCCGGGGCTGGCGCTGTCCCGGCTGGCCCGGCGGCTGGGCGACGACGCCATCGAGAGCACCACGCGCATCCTGCTGAACGGGCTCATGTTCCTGCTCGCGCTGTGCTTTGCGTGGACCCTGACAGGCGTGTCGCTGGACGCCTTCCGCGCGGCCCTGCCCGTGCTCGTGGTGGCCCTGTGCGCCGCCGTGCCCCCGACGGACCGCACCCGCGTCGAGGTGATCCGCCCCCGGCTGCGCGACTATGAGAAGTACCTGCTGGTGCTGTTTGCGGCGCTGACCATCGCCCCCGCCGTGGGCGTCGCCATCACCGGTCCGCCCCTCAACATCACCAGCGATTCCATCGATCACGCCGGTTACGTGGCGGAGATCGTGCGCACCGGCCATCCCTTTCCCACCACCGCCATCTATCTCTCGCCGGGCGCGGACGGCGGCGATTTTCGCAAGGGATTGCTGCACGCCGTTTACGGGCTGATGGCGCGCCACACCGGCGTATCGCCCATCGATGTGTTCGCGGTGGTGGGCGCGTTCCTGCTCCTGACCATGACCTTCGCGGTGTACACCTCCGCGCACAGCATGCTGCGGCACCGCGTGGGCGCCGTGCTGGCTGCGGTCCTGTTCCTGGTGGGAAGCAACTGGGGCATCGGCTCGTCGATGGTGCGCGCCACGTTTTATCCCAACCGTTTCGGCGATGCGTTCCTGCTGATGTTCATCGCATCCGCGCTCGAGTACACGCATCGCGGTCCCAAGATCGCGCTGCGCTGGTGTGCGGTGTACGCGTTCGCGGCGACGGCGGTTCACATCCAGTTTGCGGTGCTGTGCGCCGGTGCGGCGGGAGTGATCCTGCTGTGGAAGACGTGTTCCCCGTGCAACTGGGACGAACACATTGGGCGCACGTTGCGTGTGCTGCTGGCGGCGGTGGCGGGAGCGCTTCCCTACGGAATGTACCGGTTCTTTACCGCCTATCAAACCAATCCACTGCACAACCAGGTGCAGGACGCGGTGTTCGTGACGCCGCACTGGTTTATCGCCGACCCCGCGCAGATCTGGAAGGACCTCGGGACGCTGGGAATCGCGGCGCTGTTCTGCATCCGGCCGCTGTGGGGCCGGCGCAAGAACGTGCCCGGCGTGGGCTACGTGATTGCGGCGTACCTCACCTTCCTGTTCATCGAGTTCAATCCCTTCGTGCTCACTCCGCTGTATGCCGTGCTCAAGTATCTGGTGTTCCGGTTGGATGCCCTGGTGCCGGTGTACCTGCTGCCTGCGTTCTTCATCACCACATGGAAACCGCACGGCGCGCGCCTCACCAAGGCGGTGCTGGTGGCGACGGCAGTGGCGATTGTCGTCCCCGTGCTGCGCCAGAATGCGTTTACACCCGCGGTGCTGGCCGCCGAACGCCGCAACGGTCCCGACCGCTGGGCGCGCGGACTGTATCAGCTGGCGGAAATGCTTCCGCCGCAGTCGGTCATTGCCAGCGATCCGGTGACCTCATATCTGATTGCCGCCTTCACGCCCCATTACGTGGTGTGCACGCTCGACCAGCATGCTCCGCCCAACGACCTGCGTGTCGAAGCGCGCATGACCGCCGCGCGCGACATTGTGAGCCCCTACACCACGGTGCGCGAAAAGGAGAGGCTGATTCGGGCGTGGCGGGTGACCCACGTGGTGATCAATCGCGCCCTGCCCCAGGGATTGATTCTCAACTACTGGACGCTGGAACCGCGCACCGCGCAGGACACCGAGGACATGTTCCGGTCCCTGCACTACGAATTCGAGGCCATGGACTTTGACGACGGCCTCACCGCCTTCCGCTGGCGCAACGAAGAGCGTCTGAGCACGCTGCCGCGCCCGGTGCCCCGGCCGGTGGTGCGGGCACTGCCCGCGGACGCCCTGCCCATCAACCAGCAGTCGGGTGAAACCTTCATCAACGGGGCCACCCTCCACGGCGCGGGGATTCTGCCGCCGGGCGGCGTGCTCGACCTCGACGTGTACTGGTCGCGGCACAGCGTGCTTCCCCCGGGCACGTACGTGGTCTCGGTGCGTTTCGACCGCAAGACGATGTCACTGCCGTTCGACGGGCGCCCCTTCCCCAAGATCACGCGCAAGGTAATGGAGAAGGTGCGTCACGTGCGCTATCGCTTCCGTGCCGATCACATGATATTCGGTGGATTGTTCGGACCGGATGCGTGGGGGTCGGACGATATCGTGCAGGACAACGTGCGCGTGCGCCTGCCCACCGACATGGCGCCGGGCCGCTATCGCGTGGAGGCGAAGATGCTGCGCGTCGCCAACCAGCCCAACCACGAGCTGCGCGATTACTTTTTCGACGACGACATCTTCGAAGGGGTGACCGTGGGCGAGGTCACCATCACCCCCTGGGACGGGCACTAGCACGATGTGTGCTAGAATGCGCCCATGTCGACACAACCATCCCGAGAGTTGGAAGTCTTTCCCAATCCGCATCCGGAGCGGGACTACGTGATCTCGTTCGAGTGCCCGGAGTTCACCTGCCTGTGCCCGCGCACCGGCCAGCCGGATTTCGCGACCATTCACATCCGCTACGTGCCCGACCGCGAGTGCGTGGAGCTGAAGTCGCTCAAGCTGTACCTGTGGTCCTATCGCAATGAGGGCGCCTTCCACGAAGCGGTGACCAATCGCATTCTGGACGACATCGTCGCGGCCACGAAGCCGCGCTTCATTGAAGTGGTGGGAGATTTCCTGGTGCGGGGCGGAATTCACACCGTGGTAACGGTGCGACACGGGGCATCGGCGGCGGTGTAGCCGTCAGGGCTGCGGGTTGGTCTCTTTTCCCTTCACCATGGGCACGAAGCGCACCGCGGTGATGACCCGCTTCGATATCACGCCCTGCTTCTTCTCCAGCAACATCAGTTCCTGGTAGCCGGTTCCCACGGGAACCACCATGCGCCCGCCGTCGGCGAGCTGGTCGAGGAGCGCCTGCGGAATCTCGGGCGGCGCCGCGGTCACAATGATTCCGTTGAAGGGCGCCTCCTCCGGCCATCCTTTATAGCCATCGCCGATGCGCACGTGCACATTCTCGTAGCCCAGCAGATCCAGGCGCTGGCGCGCGGCTTCCCCCAGTGCGGGAATGATCTCCATGGAGTACACGGAATCCGCCAGCAGCGAGAGCACGGCGGCCTGGTAACCGGAGCCGGTGCCGATTTCGAGCACACGATCCGTCGGCTTGATGGCGAGCAGCTCGGTCATGAGCGCCACAATGTACGGTTGGGAGATGGTCTGGTCGTTGCCGATGGGAAGCGGATGGTCTTCGTAGGCATCGTCGGCGTATTCGCGCGATACAAACAGGTGGCGCTTCACGTCGTGCATCGCCTGCAGCACACGCGGGTCGCTGATCCCCCGCGCCTGCACCTGTTCACGAACCATGCGGTTGCGTTGCTCGGTCATGTCGTCGTTCGTGTCCGCACCCTTCCCGCACCCGGCTGCCATCGCAAGCGCCGCGAATGCAATGGCGGCGACATCGCGGGAGCGGTGCACGGACTACCTCCGGTTCGACTCCGCACGCAACGAGGAATCCGCCGGACCGCCGTCTTCCACCGAGAAGGCAGTGCGAATGTCGTCCATGGAGAGGCGCATGGCCTCGAACTGGTCGGCGTCCAGGAGGTCGCGCCGGTAGGGATTCACGTCGGGCGTCGACGCCACGAACACCCAGTCACCGGTGCTGTCTATGGCCTCGCCGTGCACGGACGACGACGCCTTCTCCCATGCGGTTTTGTGCATCACCAGGAGCGTGAGCAGGGGCTCGTCGTGGTGGGCGGGCTGTTCCGCGCGGTAGTCAAAGGTGACGGAGTAGTCCGCCCCCGGCACCATGGCGTCCGCGTCCTTGCCGGAGACCGTGCGGACCTCGACGCGGTCCGGATCCCAGCTGGCGGGCGGGTTCAGCCGGACGCCGGCCTCGGCGATCACGTAGGGCATCGAGACCCGGGGCCTGGCCGGCGGCGCCCCCAGTTCGGAATACGCCGTGGTCTCCTGCGTCTCGGCCGACTTCTTGGAACCACACCCCACAACCAGCAACAACGCCGCCCATACCATGAATTTCCCGTTTCGCACTCGTTTGCTCCTCGGATCAGAACAGATGCATTGCGCGGGCCAGACAGCCCGCATATCTTGTCTCAATGATAATCCACCGCGGCTCTTTTACCAATCTGCGTCTTGCTCCCTTTGCCATCGCCATGGCCCTGCTGGCCTGCGGGAAGAACAACCCCGCGGCCACCGAGAATGTGCTGTGTCCGGGGGAGTCGGGCGTGGGCCTGCGGGTGGAAGGACGCGCGGCGCCGGTGGACGTCTGTATATCCGACCAGGACGTCACCGTTCTGCTGACCTCGTCGTCACATTACGACGTGCTTGCGCAGAGCCAGCTGGACGACAAGACCGTGGTGCAACTGCACATGGTGTTCACGCAGCGTCCCGATGCGCCCGTGGACCTGCGCCTGGTGAATACCGTGACCGAAGCCACCAGCGATCCCGGCGCCGTCTATGTGTCCTATGAAGAAATCCCCGACGGCGGCACGCCCATTATGTCCAGCGTGATCCTGGGCGGTTCCTTCAAGCTGACCTTCAACGACGACAAGGTGGCCGCGGGCACCATGAGCAGCGTCCGCTTCGACATGGTCAATGTGAACACCGGCGACCCCGCCGGTTCACGGCAGATCAAAGAAGGTTTCTTCTCGGTCGCCGTCGACGCTCCGCCCGCAACCGTTTCCACACGCTGACGCGTTCTCGATATCGGGTTGGCTATTCGCCGCTCTTGCGGGGATTGACGCGCCGCGCGGCGCCCATGTAGTCGCGGCGCATGCGGGTGATGTTGAGGATGGAGATACCCTTGGGGCACACGGCTTCGCACTCGCCGTGGTTGGAACAGTTGCCGAAGCCTTCCGCGTCCATCTGCTGGATCATGCCCAGTGCGCGCGAGTCGCGTTCGGGCTGTCCCTGCGGAAGCAATCCCAGGTGTGCGATCTTGGCGCTCACGAACAGCGAGGCCGACGCATTGGGACACGCCGCCACGCACGCACCGCAGCCGATGCAGGCGGCGGCGTCCATGGCTTCTTCCTGCACATCCTTGGAAATCAAAATGGCGTTGGCGTCGGGCGCGGAGCCGGCGTTGGTGGAGATGAAGCCGCCCTTCTGAATGATGCGGTCGAAGGCGCTGCGGTCCACCACCAGGTCCTTGATGATGGGAAACGCGCGCGCCCGCCACGGCTCCACGGTGATGGTGGCGCCGTCTCTGTACTGGCGCATGCGCAGTTCGCAGGTGGTGCACTCATGCCGCGAGCCGTGCGCCATGCCGTTGATCACCAGGCCGCACGTTCCGCAGATACCCTCGCGGCAGTCGCTGTCGAATGCCACCGGCTCCTCGTTGCGTTTCACGAGCTGCTCGTTCAGATGATCGAGCATCTCAAGGAATGACATCTCGGGAATGACTCCGTCGACTTCGTACTCCTTGAAGCCGCCGGACACGTTGGGCCCGCTCTGCCGCCAGATTTTCAGTTTGAATCGCATGGTCGCTACTTGTAGCTGCGCTTCGTCGGTTTCACGTGTTCGAACACCAGCGGTTCCCTGACCAGCGAGGGCTCCTGCCCGTCGCCGTTGAATTTCCAGGCCGCCACATGCGCAAAGTTGTCGTCGTCGCGCATGGCCTCGCCATCCGGGTACTGGTATTCCTCGCGGAAATGGCCGCCGCACGATTCATTGCGCGTCAGCGCATCCGTCGCCAGCAGTTCGCCGAGCTCGAGATAGTCGGCCACACGGCCGGCGAACTCCAGCTCCTTGTTGAAATCTCCGCCACCCACGACGTTGACATCTTCCCAGAACTCAGCCCGCAGGGCGCGAATCTGTTCGATCGCGCGTGTGAGGCTGTCCTGGCTGCGGCTCATGCCAACGTCATCCCACATCACCCGCCCCAGGCGCCAGTGGAAGTCGCGCACTGTCTTCTTGCCTTTGATGGAGAGCAGTTTTTTGGTGCCGGCCGCCACTGACGCCACGGATTCTTTGAAGGCCGGATGATCGGTCGTGACTTTTGTCTTGAGCACCTCGGACGTCGCCAGGTAGTTGCCGATGGCGTACGGGATCACGAAATATCCGTCGGCCAGACCCTGCATGAGCGCGCTCGCGCCCAGACGGTTGGAGCCGTGGTCGGAGAAGTTGGCCTCCCCGAGTACGTGCAATCCGGGAATGGTGCTCTGCAGCCCGTAATCCACCCACAGACCGCCCATGGTGTAGTGCGGTGCGGGATAAATCTGCATCGGCCGCTCGTAGGGATCGTCGGCCATGATCTCGTGATACATCTGAAAGAGGTTGCCGTAACGGTCGCGCACCACGTCCTTGCCCAGACGTTTGACGGCGTCGGCGAAGTCGAGATAGACCGCGTATCCGGTCGGGCCCACGCCGTGCCCGGAATCGCACATGCGCTTGGACGCACGCGACGCGATGTCGCGCGGCACCAGGTTTCCGAACGCCGGGTACATGCGCTCCAGAAAGTAGTCGCGTTCTCCTTCGGGGATCTGATGCGCGGGGCGCTTGTCGCCCTTCTCCTTCGGCACCCACACGCGCCCGTCGTTGCGCAGACTCTCGCTCATGAGTGTCAGCTTGGACTGGGTTTCTCCCTGCAGCGGGACGCACGTGGGATGAATCTGTGTGAAGCACGGATTGGCAAACAGTGCGCCCTTCTTGTAGCAGCGCCACACCGCGGTCGCGTTGCTGTTGACGGCGTTGGTGGAGAGGAAGAACACGGTGGAGTATCCGCCGGTCGCCAGCACCACGGCGTCACCCGCGTAGCTCTCGACTTCACCCGTCACCAGGTTGCGGCAGGTGATGCCGCGCGCCTTGCCGTCGACCACCACCACGTCCAGCATCTCGCGGCGCGGGAAGATCTTCACACGGCCCGCGCCGGTCTGGCGCATGAGCGCCGAATAGCACCCCAGCAGCAGCTGCTGGCCGGTCTGCCCGCGCGCGTAGAAGGTGCGCGAGACCTGCGCACCGCCGAAGGAGCGGTTGGACAGCGTGCCGCCGTACTCGCGCGCAAACGGAACGCCCTGCGACACGCACTGGTCGATGATGTTTACGGAAAGCTGCGACAGGCGGTAGACGTTGGCCTCGCGCGAACGGAAGTCCCCGCCCTTGACGGTGTCGACGAACAGGCGCCACACGCTGTCGCCGTCGTTCTGGTAGTTCTTGGCCGCGTTGATGCCGCCCTGCGCCGCCACGCTGTGCGCGCGTCGCGGCGTGTCCTGGATGCAGAACGAGAGCACGTTGTAGCCCAGTTCCGCCAGCGACGCGGCCGCCGCACCGCCGGCCAGGCCGGTGCCCACCACGATGATGGTGTACTTGCGCTTATTGGCCGGATTGACCAGTTTGCCCTGCGAGCGGTACTTGTCCCACTTCTGGTCGATGGGACCCGACGGCGCATTGGCGTCCAGCGTGATAGAGGTGTCGATCTTCATGCGTTACATTCCCGGCGCCTGCACGCCGTAGAGCAGCCACAACGGAAGCACCAGAAAACCGCCCGCCAGCAGAATCGCCACCACCACGCCCAGCGAATAGAAGAGCGGCAGCAGCCGCGGATTGAGCGCGCCCATCGACTGGAACGCGCTCCAGAAACCGTGGCGCAGGTGAAAGCCCAGAAGCCCCATCACCAGCACGTAGCTCCATGCGATCAACGGCTGCTTGAAGGCGGTGATCACCAGTGCGTAGAGATCGCGCACCTCGTGCGAGCCGACCATGATCGACGGTGTCGGACGGAACTTGAACATCCACACATGCACGGGAATGAACACCGCCAGCACGATGCCGGTGATGATCATGGAACGGGAGGACAGCGTCTGCCGGCTGGGTTCGCCCCGCGACGCGGACACGGCGTAACCATTGGGACGGGCGCGGCGTTTTCCCAGGAAAACCTGGACGCCGATGATGGCGTGAAACACAAAGACGAGCGCCAGGGCGATCTCGACCACCCACAGCAATGCACCGAACGACTCCAGCTTGCCCGCATACCAGTTGAAGATATCGGGCCCGGCGAACAGCGTCAGATTTCCTGCCAGATGCAGGATCAGATATAGAATGAGGAGAACGCCGGTCAAACCGGCGATGAACTTTCGGACGACTGTGGATGCGAGATACCTGGAGACACTCATAGCCAAGGAAGCTGTCGTTCCCGGCAGTGTGTCACACCTATTTCGGAGCGACAAGTATAATTTCGATCTGAAGCCAAATTTCCCCGGGCGGGGCGGGCTTGACGGCGACCGGCGGTTGCGCTCAAATCATGGCCAATCGGAATGCAGGCCGCATCGCCCCCATGGCGACTCTGTCGGTGTTTTCCGTGGCAAATGGACCACCAATGTCAGGAGGATGACGCGTATGAAGCGCGTTTTGCTGTGTACAATTGCAGTACTCATGCTCGCCGGATTGGCGGTTGCCGCCGGTGACATGACGCCCCAGCAGGTAATGGACAAAGTCATGAACTGCCCGGTGTGCTCCGCATGGAACCCCGTGGCCCAGAACATCCGCTACGACATCTTCAGCACCAAGACCGGCACCATCGAATCGTTCGTGAATGCGAACGCGGCGGAGCAGGACAAATGGGATGCCTGCGCAGTTGATTGCGAGAAGCGCATGGAGGGAGTCCCGTCCATGACCGCGGACCAGAAGGCCATGCTGTGCCCGATGTGCCAGGCCAGGATGGGCCTGATGAGTACAAAGGATGTCTCGGTTCAGAATTTCAAGACGCACACCGGATTCATCACGGTGTCGACCTGGACCTCACCCGCCGGCCAGAAGGCACTCAATGAGTATGCCACTTCGATGAAGAATACGTCGGAAATGCTGGAAGCCGCGGCCAAGGCGATGGATCCGGGAACGATGAAGAGCAAGATGTAGTTACCCGGGCGCTGTCTTGATTCGGCGCTGAAGCACGAAAGCCCTCCCGGAAACGGGGGGGCTTTCACTTTTGGTGGCGGCGGTTATGCGGGGAGCTTGCGGACCACAGTATTCAGCCGGGCCAGCGCGTCCTCGATCTGCGCATCGGATACGTACGGCGCGGGGCCGAAGCGCAACGCGTCCGCGCGGTAGTCGGTGTAGACACCGGCGTCGTGCAGCCGGTGGCAAATGTCCCCCGCGCGCGGCGATTGCAGCACCATGAATCCGCCCCGGCTCTCGATGGAGGCCGAGCGGTCGCGCGTGATGACTCCCGGATCGAGCCCGAGCGCGTCGAAGCGTTCCGCGATCAGCCGCATCTGATGCTGGCTCACCTCGCGCAACAACGCCGGCGTCAGCCCTTTCTTCGCGAAGTAGTCGAACACCGCTGCCGCGCGATAATTGCTTGTCGGATCGTAAGTTGCGCCCGCGAAACGCCACGGCCCGCGCCCGTAGGCCACGCCCTGCGAGGGCGGCTGCTCCTTGGCCTCGAACTCGGCATACCAGCCCGTAATCACGGGACGCATGCGGCAGTGTTCGGGAAGACGCAGAAACGCATTTCCCTCCCCCAACTGACAGTACTTGTAGCCCGCTCCCGTCACATACGCGTTCTCGATACCCTTGAGCGAAAACGGCACGATGTTCATCTGGTGATAGGCGTCGATCAGGATTTCGGCGCCGTGCTGCGCGCACGCGCGCGCCACGACATCCAGGTGGGGAACAATCTGTCCGGTCCGGAACAACACCGACGAAATCATCACCGCCGACGTGCGGTCATCGACGGCCGCCGTCACGCGCGCGGCCAGGTCGTCCGTGGACTGCACGGAAACTCTGACCAGCTCGATGAGCTTCTCCTCGGCGAGCCGGTCGAGCTGGCGTCGGATGGAATGGTACTCGCCGTCGGTGGTGACGATGCGCGGACGCGCCTTCAGTGGAAGCGCAGAGAGCCACTTGATCACCAGCTCGTGCGTGTTTTCCGCCAGCGCCACCTGCTCCGGTGGACATCCCAGCAGACGCGCGTAGCCGCGCCGTACCGCATCCGCCTTCTCGAACGCGCGCGGCCACTTGTCGTCGACCAGACGCGAGGCGTCATTGAACGCCTCCGTCATGCCGTCGAACGCCACGTCGGGCCACGCCTGATGCGAATGCCCGGTAAAGAGCAGGCGCTCACCCACGCGAAAGCGCGAATAATCGGCCGCAATGGCGTTGGGAGAACGATGGAGATCGGATGGATGAAGTGTGGTCATAGGGTCGCCGCGCGGGTCCTGTCGGCCAGCAGCCCCTCTCGCGCTCGCCATTCGCGCCTTCGCACTCGGTGGCTCGCGCTCCGGGGCGGCCCCGCTGGCCGCCACCCGCGCGCGTTCCCCATTAGAACGATGTTCGGATTTCCCACAGGTCCGGGAAGAGCGGATGCATCAGTGTGGTCTTGAGATAATCCGCGCCGGTGCTGCCGCCCGTTCCCATCTTGGTGCCGATGGTGCGTTCCACCATCTTCACGTGGCGATAACGCCACTCCTGCACGCCCTCGTCGAGGTCGACCATGCGCTCGCACAGACTCGCGAGTGACGGGTTGGAGCGATACACGTCCATCAACGCCTTCTGCATACCGGCATTGGCCGCGATCGGCTGCGTGACGTCACGTGTGAGCACCTCGGCCGGTACGGCATAGTCGGCCGCCGCCAGGAAGTGGGCGAACGAATCCCACAACGTCGGCGCCGCGAAGCGTTTCTCCAGGCGCGCGCGCGCCGCCGAGCCGTTGGCGTAGTGATCGACGGAGGTGCGACGCTTGTATCCGAGCACGAATTCCAGCTCGCGGAACTGCGCGGACTGGAAACCGCTGCCCGACTCCAGCCGCTCACGGAAGGCGATGAACTCGAGCGGCGTCATGGTTTCCAGGATGTCGATCTTGGCGACCATCATCTTGAGAATGGTGAGGACGCGCTTGAAGGTGTGCGACACGCGCGGCAGATCTGTCTGGTTCATCAGCGTCTGCATGTAGTCGATTTCATGCAGCATTTCCTTGAACCACAGCTCATAGGACTGATGGATCACGATGAAGAGCATCTCGTCGTGCTCTTTACCCAGGCGCTGCTGGAGTTCCAGCAATTCGTCGAGTTTCAGATATTCCCAGTAGGTAGGCACTACTGATCCGGCTCCGTCATTTTGCGGTAGTCGAGCAGCGCATCCAGTTCGCCCTGCGGCAGCACCTGCCGTTCGCGTGCGAGATCACGTAACGTGCGTCCGCTGGCAAACGCCTCTTTGGACAGCGCCGCGGTCTGGTCGTAGCCGATCTTCGGCGCCAACGCCGTGCACGTGGAGAGATTCATCTCCAGCAGATCGCGCGCGCGCAGTTCGTTGGCCTCGATTCCCTGAATGCACTTGTCGGCGAAAATACGGCTCACGTTGGCCAGCAGGCGAATCTGCTCCAGCAGATCGTACGCGATCACCGGCATCATCACGTTGAGTTCGAGAAAACTCCCCAGGCCGCCCAGCGTGATGGTGGTGTCATAGCCGATCACCTGCGCGCTCACCATGTGCACGGCTTCGCACACCACCGGATTGATCTTGCCGGGCATGATGGAACTGCCGGGCTGAATCGACGGCAGCGTGATCTCGGCGATGCTGGTGCGCGGACCCGACGCCAGCAGGCGGATGTCGTTGGCAATCTTGGCCAGGCTGACCGCAATGGTCTTCATCTGGCCCGACGCCTCCACACACCCGTCCTTGGTGCCCTGCGCCTCGAAGTGCTCGATGGCTTCGTAGAAACCGAGGCCGGTGTCTTCGTTGATGTACTTGATGGCCGTGCGCGGGAAATCGGCGCGGCGGTTGATGCCGGTGCCCACGGCGGTGCCACCCAGCGCCAGCTCCAGCATGACGTCGCGCGCATGCGTGGCGCGCTCCACCGCGTTGGCCACCTGGTGCGCGTAGCCCGCGAATTCCTGGCCGAGCAGCACCGGCGTGGCGTCCATCATGTGCGTGCGTCCCGACTTGACCACGTCCTGGAACTGCTCCGCCTTGGCCTCGAGCGCCAGGCCCAGCTGTTCCAGCGCCGGCATGAGGTCCTGGGTCAGTGCGATCGCGGCCGCGAGATGAATGGCCGTGGGGATCACATCGTTGGAGGACTGGCTCATGTTGACGTGATCGTTGGGATGGATCGATTTGTGACCGCGTTCGAACCCGAGGATTTCGGCCGCGCGATTGGCGATCACCTCGTTGGCGTTCATGTTGGTCGAGGTGCCGCTGCCCGTCTGGTAGATGTCGAGCGGAAACTCCGAGTTGAGCTTGCCGTCGATCACTTCGGTGCAGGCTTCCACGATGGCCTCGCCCACGCGCGGGTCGAGATCCCCCAGTTCCATGTTGGCGCGCGCACAGGCGCGCTTGATGATCCCGAGAGCGCGGACGAACCGCGGCGGAAACGGGATTCCGCTGACGGGAAAGTTTTCGACCGCGCGCGCGGTCTGGGCCCCGTACAGGGCGTTCTCGGGAACCCGCATCTCACCCATGGAATCTTTTTCGGTTCGATATTTGGTCATGATTGCGAACTCCTTATGGAACAGATGGCGGCCCTCACGTGCAGCCGTACCGGCATTGTATCCCACCGGGGCGGGCGTGTCACGATCCCCCGAATAGCCCCTCTCGTGCCCGTCCTTTCCGGATTGTCACCTAACCAGTAATCTGGTACAAGTGCGCCAGCCGGGCGGGGTCATCACAGTTCGTTCATCCGAAAGGAAAAATACCATGAAGAAGATATTGCTGCTGTTTCTGGTGGTCGCGACGGCGATGACCACGGTGGTGAGTGTTTCCAGCGCAGGCTCGAGCATCGGCGGCGGACTGCACTATCTGCACGCCGTCAAGGATATCGACAAGAACACGACCCTGGACAAGAATTCGTTCAGCATCCTCGGCTCCTACATGTTCGGTCTCGGGCTGGTCAGCGTGGAAGCCCAGGTTGAATACGTCTTCAACTACGCGGGCACCGATCACTCCATGTGGACTCCGTCCGCGTGGGCCGTGACCCACGGACTCATCTACGCCGGCGCCGGCATCGGCATCGGCTATTCCAACGGCGACTGGCAGGACGACCCGTTCTACGCGCTGCGCGCGGGCGTCAATCTTCCTCTCGCGGCATTCAAGCTGGACGCGTATGCCACCTATCAGTTCCAGAATGGCGGACAGCTCAAGACAGTGACCGGAGAGGATCTGGACAGCGTGACGCTGGCGGCGATTCTTCGTTTCCCGCTGGGCAAGTAAGCAAGCCGGGCATCCGGCAGGCGTTCGGGCCCGCGGGTAAACGCCCGCGGGCCTTTTTGCGTTTTCCGACCCCCTGCTTGTGACAAACCCGGCCGCCATCCGTCCTATGGGAAGGCCATTTCGCACCTAGACACCGAATACAGGGGGTCGCGTTCATGTTCAGGGCTGCCGGGAAAATCTCACTGTTGCTGTTGATGGTATGCGCACTTGCACTCACCGGAACCGGAGTCACCCGGGCCGGACTGGGCGACAAGCTCAAGAAGAAGGCCGAGGACAAGGCCAACAAGGAAGCCGACAAGGCCATCAACAAGGCCGACGAAAAGACCGACACCTCCAAACCCTCCGGGGAGACCCCGGCCGACGCCGGCGAGAAGAGCGACGCGCCCAAAGGCAGCGGCGACGTCGGCGGTGTGTCGACCAAGTTCGACTACGTCCCCGGCGACATGGTGCTCTTCTTCGACGACTTCACCCAGGACGAACTGGGCGAGTTTCCCGCCAACTGGAAGCTCAAGTCGGGCACGTTCGAGGTCGCGGAGGGCCGCGGCCAGCGCTGGTTGCGCTGCACCAGCACCGACAGCGACATCCGCATGAAACTTCCCGCCATGGACAAGCTGCCCGAATACTGGACGCTCGAGTTCGACGCGCTGTGCGAGAAGCCCTCCGGCAACGTGTGGACGGTCCGCGGATTGAACGGCGACAAGGAGGTATGGAATGCGGTGTTTCCGATGTCGGGCCGCAACCTGGCATTTACCAGCGGTGACGTCAACTCCAACACACCGCTCGAAGGGGACCCGCAGGTGTGGGGCGCGGTGCACCATCTCATGTTCATGGCGCGCGGCAATGCGCTCAAGGTGTACGTCGACCGCCAGCGCATGGCCAACGTCCCGGAGATCGACGTGGCCGCGGGACCGGTGACGAACATCTCGTGGCGGCTGTGGTCCAACGAGCAGCCGATGATCGGCAACGTGCGCTTCGCCGAAGGCAACAAGCCCGTCGACGATCCCTTTGCCAGCGGCAAGCTGGTCACCTACGGAATCTACTTTGACAGCGGTTCGGATGTGGTCAAGCCGGAGTCCGCACCGGTGTTGCGCCAGATCGCGGGCTACATGCAGAAGAACGCCGCCGTGAAAATTCAGATTCTCGGTCACACCGACAACCAGGGCACATCCGACGGCAACATGGATCTTTCCAAACGGCGCGCCGCGTCGGTCGCAAAGGTGCTCGCGGAACAGTTCAAGATCTCCGCGGACCGCTTCACCACCGACGGCATGGGCGATACCAAACCGATCGCCAAAAACGAAACCTCCGAGGGACGCGCCGCCAACCGCCGCGTCGAATTCACGAAGATCTGAGAAAAGGAACCATCATGAAACGCTCCCTTTCATGGCTTGTGTTTGCGCTCCTCCTGGTCTCGTGCGGTGGCGGTGACAACGGTACCGGCCCGGCCGGTGGCGGCGGGAACACGTCCCAGCCCACCGCGACGACTCCGGGCACTCCCAACGGTACACCCACCACGCAGTCGATCGGCCCGTCGGGAGGAACCATCACGAGCTCCGACGGACTGTTCAGCATCACCATTCCACCGGGCGCCCTTCCCGCCGCGGCGAAATCGTCGCCCGCGCTGGACACCGAGATCACCATTCAGCCGATTACCAACTCCGCGTGGGGCGGTGTCGGCGCGGCCTATCGCCTGCTTCCGGATGGACTGGTGTTCAACGCTCCCGTCGAACTCAATTTCTCGCTCGAGGACAGCCTGCTGTGGGGCAGCGACACCCTGTTCGTGGACGTTGCGCGCCAGCGCGACGACGGTGTCTGGGGTGTGCTGAAGAACCGGAGTATCGACTGGGACTCACGCACGCTCACGTGCACGACGTCGCATTTCTCGGACTATTCCATGGTGGAGGGGATCCAACTGAGACCGGCGGCGGCGAGCATCGGTACGCTGGGCCAGGTCAACCTGAAGGTGGATTACTGCGTGCAACAGCCCGTCAGCGGAGACCCCGACCTGGTGGCGCTGGTCTACACCTGCGGCGGTGACGACCTCGCTCCCCTGGGCACCTTCACCAACTGGTCCGCCAACGGTATCGCGGGAGGCAATGCGACCGTGGGTACCGTTGTGAAGACCAGTTCCGCAGGCGGACAGGCGCGCTACACCGCCCCGGCCGCGGCTCCGGCGCAAAACCCGGTGGCCGTCAGCGTGAACGCAAAGGGCCGGCGGGGCACCACCATTCTGGTTTCCAACATTACGATCGGCGGTCTGTGGTACGGCACCGTCAGCATCCAGCAGGGCGGTGCGAAATCGGAAGCAACGGTCATATGGACGCAGTACGCCAGCTACCAGGGACTCGAAGCCTACCGTCCGAGCGGCACGGTGCACTACACGCCCGAAACCGACTATGGTCCGTCGTGTACGTTCATCAACATGGCCCCGCTGGACGCCGACATCGACCCGAACCTGGGCGCTCTGTTCATCGACTGGACCAGCTCACCGGCCAAGGCGTTCGGATATGGAAAAATGGAGGACCAGGCTACCACCTGTTTCACCTGCGAGGGATGGGACCAACCGGAGTGCGACATCGCCCCACTTCCCGGGTGGTTCGCGGCCGACAGCCTCGCCGTCAGTCCGACCGGCGACAGCATCCAGTATTCGTTCACGGACTACGGCTCGCTTCCGCCCGTGACCACCATCATCGATTTCAAGAAGGGGTTGCCACCGGTTTCCGTCGCCACGCAGCACTAACGGATCACGCCGGTCGCGCAAAACGAGAAGGGCCACCCAATCGGGTGGCCCTTTTTTTGCACATGACCGTGTAGTCGCGCCGTTACTCCTGCGCCGTCCGCGATTTCTTTCCCGGCATCCAGTGCACGTAGACCAGGAATTCGGGTGTGGTGCCCTTGATGAGCTGCGTCAGCGAGATGTTCTGATACTTCTGGGAGTACAGCTTGTAGTGGCTTTCGCGCGTGAAGCTCTTGTACTCGGTGCCGATTCCCCAACCGTTGTGGATCGTGGGTGAATCCAGCCGCACGTTGATGCCGTGCAGCCAGTGGCGCGCGTTGAGACCCGGTCCCGCTTCGCCGCCTTCGTAGATGGAACCGTTCTTCACGTAGATGAAGTGCAGCCGGTATCCCGCCGTCAGAATCGGGTCGCCGTGATACCTGAGGTTCAGGTCGAAGCGCGCACCCGCACCCGGGCCGTAGTCGTATTCGCGGAAACGCTCCTGATTGGCCACCACCGCCAGGCTGTCGGAGTAGTCCGAGTTCACGGCACCCAGAATGGTGGCGAGAATGTCCATGCGCGTGTACAGCGACACGTCATGCCACGTTCCCCACTGCGAGAAGAAGGTGGGGCCGATGCTCTGGCCGCCGTATTCGTAAGCGTTGGTATTCTCGTACTCGAAATGCTGCGTGAAGGCCGCCATGTGGTGGGGTCCATGCCCTTCCCCGCCGACGGTGGTGGTCCACCAGTTCCCCGCGACGTTCAGGCGGATGAGCGGATTCTTTTCCCTGGCCGCAAACTCCACGGAGCCGTCGAAGTAGTCCCAGGGCTTGTGGCGCGAATTGGTGAACACGTCTCCGTGCTGGTGCGTGTAACGCAGCCACGTGTAGTCGGAGTAGTCGTGCGCGATCGACGGATATTCACCATTACCGGTACGACGCCACCCGATCGCGGTGTCGTGTATGCTGTTGGGCGGTCTGCGATCCATGTCGTCATCCGGGTTGGGACTGACCTTCCACGCCCGTCCCGACACAATGCGGTTGAATCCGCGCACGGGATCGGTCAGAAAACCGCCCGCCTCGCGGAAGAAACGTCCGGATCCTGTCGCCGAATTGTCGAGAATCATGGACGAGAAGCGGTACAGGGTTTCACCCACGGCCGCACCGCCGATGCCGGTCGAGATGATGTCGTTGAACGCGATGGGGTGCGTCTCGCCCGCCACTTCCCACTGCAGCGCACCGAAAATGCCGATGGCGTATGACGGCCAGAACGAGACTCCGTTGGCGCGCGCGGCGTTGAAGTAGCACGCACCGTTGAACGGATGGATGAGCTGGTTGGTCTTGAACTGGTTGTCGTCGTAGGTCAGCCCTTCCTGCAGGTTGGCCCACCAGCTGCGCGGCGAGACCTGGTTGAAGTTGGCGTTACGCACGTACTCGTTGAAGGCGGACGCGCCGAAGTTGATGGCCATGGCCTCGCCCATCGCCCACCCGTAGGACTTGCGCACGCCCCAGGCGTCGTACACCGGCGGCGGGCCGTCGGGGCCGCTGTCGGTCCACCACAGCAGCCCGATGCGCGCCTGCCAGTCGAAACCCGACGATGCGTCGCTCGGCCCCCCGACGGGCGTGAGGTCGGTCTTCTGCACCACGTAGTAATCGAGCAGCAGCGACAGATCGAGCGCCATGGAGTGGTTGAGATCCCACTCCAGGCCGGGCATGACACCGATGTGCACGCCGTTCGACGCCCTGGTGGTGCTGTCGCCGATCTTGTAGTCCGGTGGCGGATTCTTGGGATCGATCACGTTGAACAATGACTCCTGCGTCTCCGGGTCGCTGCGCGGATGCAGCCGCACCACGCCGAAGCGTCCTTCCAGATACGGACGGAAGGCTCCGCCCTGGTTGAACATCTTCTGGGCGAGCACGTCGATGCGCTGGAAGCCAAACTCCGGCTCGTGATCGTAGGGCGCTACCAGGCCCCAGGAGCCGAAGCTCAGCGAGAGTCCGTAGCGCCAGTCGTCGTTCTTCGTGCGCAGCAGTCCGAACTCGCCGGTGGTGCCCTTATGCAACTGGTCGGCGAAATCACCCGTCTGGTCGCCGATACCCAGATTGAAGAAGAAGCCCCAGCGTGCCTTCTCGGAGACACCGGGTGAATTGCTGGAGTTGGATTCCTGCGCGGAAACGCGCGGCGGCGATGCGGCGGCGCAAGCGAGAACAAACAGGGCCGTCAGAAGAATTCCTCGGAAACGATTGAACCAGGGGAGATTTGTGTTCATATGTTTCTCTGCGGCGTTGAGGTTCGCTACATCGTGCACCAGGATACGGGAACGTTTCAAGGCCCTTTCACCGCCGGGGCGGAACCCTGCTCATCACCCGCCATCGCGGCGCCTCATTCATGCTGGCGTTCAGCGCGTCGTTCTGGACGCACCCCCGGCCGGCGTTCGCGCGCCTAGTCGAACGTCCACACCAGGCCGATGCCCAGTGTCTGCTTGTACTGACCCTTCTTGCGCACTGCAAAGTCCACCGCGCCCGGATTCGTGAGTGAGCCATTGTCGTCCACGACGGGCACGATGGTGTTGTCGTATTTGTCGTAGAGCAGTTCCACGTAGAGCTGCACCGCGATCACCTTGGTGACCTTGGCGCTGAAGGTGTTCTGCCAGTCGAGATCGACCGTGGTCGTGTAGTCGGCGATGTTCTTATCCAGTCCTGCCGCCGCCAGCGAGTCGGGTCCGAGC
>DASRYI010000074.1:0-2059 GCA_035687255.1 Candidatus Krumholzibacteriia bacterium
GTGCCGGTAAAAGTCGGGCAAATACAGATTACATGATAAATGGCGGATGTGGAAATGGGCTCCAGCGTCTTGCTTCCTGCCCGTTGGGCCGGGGGCCACTCCACGGGCCTCCCACGGCTCGCCATCCTTCGCACGGAACCCTCATGACTGCGAAGGGCGGGCGCCTATCGGGAAGAGGCGGGGCATCCACCGGTGAAGATTTTTTCTTTACAGGTCTGGCGGAATCGTGGACAATCGTGCGTGGAAGAACAATCCATCGTCATCCTTGACTTCGGCTCGCAGTACACGCAGCTTATTGCGCGCCGCATCCGCGAATTGAAGGTCTTTTCCGTCGTGCTGCCCTGCACGGCGGCCCTCGATGAAATCAAAAAGTATCGTCCCGCGGGCATCATTCTGAGCGGTGGGCCGAGTTCCGTCTACGACGCGGACGCGCCTCCGGCCGACGAGCGCGTGCTCGGAATGGGGCTGCCGGTGCTGGGCGTCTGCTACGGCCTGCATTTCATCACACACAAGCTGGGCGGCAAGGTGGTGGCGGGGCCCAAACGCGAGTACGGACACGCGGAGGTCACGGTCACGGGCAAGTCGCGGCTGTTTGAGGGGCTGCCGCCGACGCTCACGGTGTGGATGTCGCACGGAGACGAGGCGCGCGAACTGCCGCCGGGGTTCACCGTTGTGGCCGCCAGCCACAACGCTCTGGCGGCGTTTCAGGACGAGTCACGGCGCATCTGGGCCGTGCAGTTTCATCCCGAGGTCCACCACACGAAGCGCGGAATCGACCTGCTGCGGAATTTCGTGATGGGCATCTGCGGGGCGCGCGGCGACTGGACTTCGCAGCACTTCATCGACGAGACGCTGAAGCAGGTCAGGGCCACGGTGGGCGACAAGGGGAGGGCGATCTGCGCGCTTTCCGGCGGCGTGGATTCGGCGGTGGCGGCCACGCTGGTGCACAAAGTGATGGGCGAGCGGCTGACGTGCGTCTTCGTCAACAACGGCGTGCTGCGGAAGAACGAGTTCACCAAAGTCCAGAAGAACCTGCGCGACAACCTGGGGTTGAACCTGGTGGCGGTCGACGCCTCGGAGCGCTTCCTGAAGAAGCTGGCCGGGGTGACCGATCCGGAAAAGAAACGCAAGATCATCGGCAACGAGTTCATCAAGGTCTTTGACGAGGAGGCGCACCGCATCGAGCGCGAGTCGGGCCACGTGGAGTGGCTGGTGCAGGGGACGCTGTATCCGGACGTGATCGAGTCGGTGAGCGTGCGCGGGCCGTCGCAGACGATCAAGACCCACCACAACGTGGGCGGCCTTCCGGAGCAGATGAAGCTGAAGCTGATCGAGCCGCTGAAGGACCTGTTCAAGGATGAGGTGCGGCGCATCGGGCGCGAACTGGGAATGCCGGAAGAGATTTTGCAGCGGCAGCCGTTTCCGGGGCCGGGACTGGCGGTGCGCATCCTGGGCGAGGTGACGCCGGAACGCATTGCGCTGCTGCAGGAAGCCGACGACATCGTGGTGACGGAAATCAAGGCCGCCGGGCTGTATACGCAGATATGGCAGTCGTTCGCGGTGCTGCTGCCGGTGATGTCGGTGGGCGTGATGGGCGACCAGAGGACCTATGCGTATACGTGCGCGATCCGGGCCGTCCATTCGGAAGACGGCATGACCGCCGACTGGGCGCCGCTGCCGCATGAGGTGCTGAAGAAGATTTCGTCAAGGATCGTGAATGAGGTAAGAGGGATCAACCGGGTGGTTTACGACATTACGTCGAAGCCGCCGGGGACGATTGAGTGGGAGTGAGGGGGAGCGGGAGATCGGGTGATCTGGTGATCGGGACATCGGGAAATCTGGACATCGGGACATCTGAAGATCGGGACATCGGGTGATCCGGCATGATTGCGTTGCCGCTCGCAATAGGCAATATGTAGAGCCGTAGCTCCGCTACGGCTCGAGGCGTGAGACGCAAATGCGTTTGAGGGTGTGGCGGGGCGGGTCGATGTGTTTCTGGAACCGATGCGGTGATTGAGACCACCGGCCTTGAGCCGTAGCGGAGCTACGGCTCTACATG
>DASRYI010000075.1:0-2085 GCA_035687255.1 Candidatus Krumholzibacteriia bacterium
CCTGCGCCTGGCATCTGTTATTGCGGCGATGTCGTGTCTGCCCGCGCTGGCGTCGGCCGCCCCGACCCACGTCTTGTTGCCCGTCGCCGATGTTCCGCTGCCGGGCCGCGCCACCCGTTTCGACTATCAAAGCCTGGATCCCCTGACCGGCCGCCTGTACATCGCCCACATGGGCGACGGCAAGTTGCTGGTGTTCGACACCCACGGCCGCAACGTGGTCGCCTCACTGCCGGACTTCCCGGTGGTCACCGGGGTGCGGGTCATTCCCGAACTGCACCGTGTGCTGGCCAGCGTCACAGCCAATCATGAGGTGGCCATCGTGGACACCGGGACGCTCAAGGTGGTGGAGCGTGTCGCCGACGGCGACTTTCCCGACGGCATCGCATTCGCGCCCGCCGTGGGCAAGGCGTACGTGTCGGATGAACGCGGCGGTCATGAAACCGTGATCGACATGAAGACGAACCGGCGCGTGGCGACCATCGACATGGGTGGCGAAGTCGGGAATACGCAGTACGACGCCGGATCGCAGCGCATCCTGGCCAATGTCCAGAGCCGCAACCAGCTGGTCGTCATCGATCCGGGCGTGGACGCGATCACGGCGCGCCACCCGCTTCCCGGCGATGGGCCGCACGGCCTCGAGGTGGTCGCTCCGGAGCGGCTGGCGTTCGTAGCGTGCGAGGGCGACGGCCAGCTTCTCGTGGTCAATCTCGACACGTGGAAGACGATGCAGACGTTTTCGTCGGGGCACGAGCCCGACGTGCTGGCGTTCGATGCGGGGCTGTCGTTGCTCTACGTGGGCACCGAATCGAACGTGGTGTCGGTTTTCCGTCTGCAGAAAGGGAGGCTCGCGAAGCTGGAAGAGGTTCCGGTGGGCCCCGACGCGCATTCCATTGCGGTCGACCCGGCCACGCACGAGGTATTCGTCCCGCTCCGGAATGTCGGCGGACAGCCCGTGCTTCGCATCATGAAACCGGCGCTGGAATGACGGCCGCCGGCGCCGCCTTCAGCTAGTTTGCAGGCACCTGCCGGTCGCCCACCACCGTCCAGCTCGTGCTGCACCCCACGCGCGTCCCACAATCCCCTCCCAGGGCGAGCCGGTAGATGATGGTTCCCCGAAAATGGTCGGCGGAATAGAATGTCAGGTATACTGTCGACCACCGCGTGGCGGTGCAGTTGCGCGTCGTGACCTTGTCCTTGGTCGACTCGCCCACCGCCAGCTTGTTCGCCGCCGTCCAGGTGCCCGTCCACGGACCCATGGAAAAGCTGGTGCCGTCGATTTCGACGTCGTAGGGCCCGTTCCAGTCGGTGTTCTGGTCGCAGTGGTCGACGATCAACTCGGACGTCACGTCAAAGGTCCCGCTCGGAACCACCAGCGGTTTCACGTTGGTGTTGTCGTTCGGTGTATCCACGCCGGAACCGCCGCCACCGCAGGCAACGGTCATCACGAAGATCAGCCACGGTAGGTGGCGGCGCATGGTTCCTCCTGCCGCGCAACGTGGGGCATTGCGGCTGTGCAATGCGGTTGGTTCAAGGATAGACGAGCGGCCCGGATGATGTCAACGCGAGGGTATCGGGCGTGTCGCTAATTCAACCCCGCCCCCGACGGACCCATGCTCACGATCGCGTATTTGTCGACGTCGAGGACATCCTCCGCCAGCGCCACCACGTCGTCCATGGTCACGCTGTCGATACGCCGGATCAGCTCCTTCTCGGAGATCTGGTGGCCGTAGGTGATCTCATTGCGCGCCAGCCGCATCATGTGCGCCGACGACGTTTCGAGCCCCAGCAGAATGCGCCCCTTGATGTGCTCCCGGATGTCACGCAGGTCGTCCTTCCGGATGCCGCCGTTGCGCAACGACCCCAGTTCCTCGCGCATCGCCTTGAGCGCCTTGCCGGCGGTGGCGGGCCGCACCGCCATGTAGGCGGCGAACATCCCGGTGTCGCGCGAGTGGTCCACGTAGGTGAACACGTTGTAGGCGAGGCCCAGCTCTTCGCGGATTCTCTGGAACAGCCGCGAACTCATGCCGCCGCCCACCAGCGCGTTCAGCACCATCAGCGCGTACCGGCGCTCGTCCAGGAACGAGA
>DASRYI010000076.1:0-3427 GCA_035687255.1 Candidatus Krumholzibacteriia bacterium
GCGGGCGTGACCAGTGCGCGCAGGGCCGCGCCCGGATCGGCCGCGCTCAGGAGGCTGCCGCCCACCAGAAACGCGGTGGCGCCGCTGGCGAGCAGCGCGTCCACATCGGCGCGCGTGGCAATTCCGCTTTCCGACACCACGATCCCTCCCGGGGGAACCAGACCGGCCAGACGGTGGGTGGTTTCGAGTGACACCGTCATGGTGTCGAGGTCGCGGTTGTTGATGCCGATGATCTCCGCGCCCGCCGCAATGGCTGCCAGAATTTCCGGCTCAGAGTGCGTCTCGACCAGCGCCGCCATGCCCAGATCACGCGCCGTGCCCAGGAAGGTGCGCAGGCGGTCGAGGTCGAGCAGGCGCACGATGAGCAGCACCGCATCCGCTCCCGCGGCACGCGCCGCCACGATCTGGTAGGGATCAATGATGAAGTCCTTCGCGATCACCGGAAGCGGCGCCGCTTCGCGCACGTCCGCAATGTCGGCCAGCGAGGTTCCGAAGCGCGCCGGATCGGTGACGATGCTGATGGCGGACGCGCCGTGTTCCACATAGGTCCGGGCCAGCTCCAGCAATGACCCGGAGTGCGTGAACGATTCGATGGTGGGTGTGCGTGCTTTGAGCTCGGCGATCACCGCGCCCCGTGTCCCCACGGCCGCCCGGAAGTCCCGCGGCGGTTCCCGCTTCGCGACGGCGAGCAGGGACGCCATGGGTCGGGACGACCGGGCGGACGCAATCTCACGCTGTTTCTCGGTGACGACCTGGTCGAGGAAGTTCATGACGGAATCTCCGTGGGAGCCGGGGCAGCCGCCAGGCGCGCGGTAATGGTTCGCAGATTGTCGAGCACGGCGCGCGCATGTCCGCTGTCGATCGATTGCGCCGCCATCGCAAGGCCGTCCTGGATGGATGGCGCGCGGCCCGATACCGCGATCACGAACGCCGCGTTCAGCACCACCGCATCGCGTTGCGGCCCGCGTGCGCCATCGAGGACCGCGGAGATGATGGCCGCGTTCTCGACCGGCGACCCGCCGCGCAGGTCTTCGGCGGCGCAGCGCTTCAGGCCCACGGCCTCGGGAGCAAACATGAACGTTTCGATCTTTCCGTCGTGCAGCGAAGTCACGCGCGTCTCGCCCGCCACCGTCACCTCGTCGCTGCCGTCGTCGCCATGCACCACGAACACGCGCTCGGAACCCAGTGATGCCAGCACGCGCGCCACGGTTTCGGTCCGCGCGCCGTCGAACACACCGACCAGCTGCCGACGCACGAAGGCGGGGTTGGCCATGGGACCGAGCAGGTTGAAGACGGTGCGCACACCCAGCGCGCGGCGCACGCCCGCCGCCTGCTTGAGCGCGGGATGATGCGCGGGCGCGAACATGAAACCGATGCCGGCGCGTTCGATCACGGTTGGGACGTGCCCGGGCGCCACGGTGCGCACACCCAGCGCCTCGAGCACGTCCACGCTGCCGCACCGCGACGAAAGCGCTCCGTTGCCGTGTTTTGCAATGCCGACTCCGGCGCCGGCCGCCACCAGCGCGGCCGCCGTCGAAATGTTGAAGGTGTGGGTCCCATCTCCACCCGTGCCGCACGTGTCCACCAGGTCGGTGCGCGACGTGTCCACGCGCACCGCCCGCTCGCGCAGCGCCGACACGAAGCCCGTTATTTCTTCCACCGTTTCACCCTTGGCGCGCAACGCCACCACCACGGCCGCGATCTGCGCGTCGCCGAGTTCGCCGGACACGATGGCATTCATCAGGCCGGTCGCCTCAGCGCGCGTCAGATCGCGGCGTCGGAGCAGCATCTCGAGCGTGTCGCGAATCATACGTGTGCCCTCGCAACACTCAGGAAGTTGGAGAGCAGGCGTGCGCCCTCCGGTGTCAGGATGGATTCGGGGTGGAACTGCACTCCCTCGACGGGCCGTCCCTTCAGGCGCACACCCATGACCTCTCCCTCCGACGTGTACGCGGAAATCTCGAGGAGGTCAGTGAGCCCGCGTTCCTCGGCGATCAGAGAGTGGTAACGAGTGGCGCTGAAGGGGTTCGACAGCCCGTCGTAAATGGTTCGTCCGTCGTGATAGACCATGGATACTTTTCCGTGCATCACGCGGCTGGCGCGCACCACGCTGCCGCCGAACACCTCGACGATGCACTGGTGCCCGAGACACACGCCCAGCACGGGAATGCGATCGGCGAAATGCGCGATGAGCGCCTTGGAAACCCCCGCGCTCTCGGGGCGGCCGGGACCCGGTGAGATAATGAGGGTCTCGGGGGCCATGGCGGCGACATCGTCCACGCTGACGGCGTCGTTACGCACTACGTGTACCTCTTCGCCCAGCGCGCCCATGGCCTGCGCGATGTTGAAGGTAAACGAGTCGTAGTTGTCGATGAGGAGATGCATCACAGTCCCTGTTCGGCGACGGCCACGGCCTGCACCAGCGCGCGCGCCTTGTTGAGCGTCTCTTCATACTCGCTGCCCGGACTCGAATCGGCCACGATGCCGGCGCCCGCCTGCACGTAGAAACGATCGCCCTTCATCACGATGGTGCGAATGGTGATGCACATGTCCATGTCGCCCTGGTGTCCGAAATAGCCCAGGGCGCCGGCGTAAGGGCCCCGCACTTCGCCCTCCAGGTCGGCCACGATCTGCATGGCGCGGATCTTGGGCACGCCCGTCACCGTGCCGGCGGGGAAGCACGCGCGCAGCAGGTCGAAGCCGTCGAGGTCCGGCTTCAGCCGTCCGCTGACGCTCGAGACGATGTGCATCACGTGCGAGTACTTCTCGACGTGCATGAGGGAATCGGTGCTGATCGACCCGATCTCGCATACCCGTCCGAGATCGTTGCGGCCCAGGTCGACCAGCATGATGTGTTCGGCGCGCTCCTTCTCGCTCTCCATGAGCTCGTCTTCCATCGCCTGGTCCTCGGCCGCCGTCCGGCCGCGCGGGCGCGTTCCCGCGATCGGGGCGAGCGTGGCCGTGCGGCGCTGGAGTTTGACGAGCACCTCGGGCGACGAGCCGATGAGCTGAAACCCGTCGGCGTCGAAGAAGAACATGTAGGGAGAGGGATTGAGGATGCGCAGCGCGCGGTACACCTGGAAGGGAGCCGCGTGGGTTTGTGCACTGAGGCGTTGCGAGATCACAATCTGAAACGCGTCGCCCGCCAGCACGTGTTCCTTGGCGGCCTCGACCTGCGCAATGAACTGGTCGCGCGTCACGTTGGATTCCGCGGTGCGCAGCGACGCACCGGGATGATGGCCGTTGCGTTGCCCGAGCGGCGCACCCAGGGCGGTGAGAATGGCGCCGATGGTGTTGCTCGCGTCGTCATATGCAAACTCGCTGGCGCCGTCGGGGAGCGTGACGATTTCCATCTCGCTGCGCACGTGGTCGAAGATCACCAGTGTGCGCGGAATCATGAAGTAGAAGTCGGGGAGACCGAGCTGGT
>DASRYI010000077.1:0-2484 GCA_035687255.1 Candidatus Krumholzibacteriia bacterium
AGTTGACCGCGCCCGACGACGCCGATACCATCCACCCGGGTATCCAACATTCGCGCTCGGGACGGCGCGAACCATCGCTTCCTTAACCACGGTGGGGATTCATGGCAAAAGCGAAGCAGAACACCGCGCATGCCCACGGCCATAATGAAGAGTGGGGTACGCGGCTCGGTGTGATTCTCGCGGTCGCGGGCTCGGCCGTCGGCCTCGGCAACTTCCTGCGTTTCCCCGGACAGGCCGCCCAGAACGGCGGCGGCGCGTTCATGATTCCGTACATCTGCGCGCTGCTGTTCCTGGGAATTCCAATTGGCTGGGCGGAGTGGACCATGGGCCGCTACGGCGGCCGCAAGGGATTCCACTCGGCGCCGTCGATTCTGGGCGTGTTCGGCAAAGGGCCGACCGCGCGTTATCTCGGGATCCTCGGCATCCTGATTCCGCTCGCGGTGTCGTTCTACTACACCTACATCGAGGCGTGGTGCCTGGGATATTTCTGGCACTACCTGACGGGCGGTATCGGCATCGATCCCTCGGCCGCCATCGAGGCCCAGACGTCGGCGGCGTCGCAGTTCTACGGCGACTTCATCGGCACGGCGCGGAACGGTGTCATCACCGGTCACGGAATGCAGACCTTCGTCTTCTGGGTCATCACGTTCACCATCAACATCTGGTTGGTGTACCGCGGCATCTCGAAGGGCATCGAAAAGTTTGTGAGCTTCGCGATGCCGGTGATGGCGCTGTGCGCGTTCATTGTGCTGGGCCGCGTGCTCACGCTGGGCACACCCGATCCCGCCCATCCCGACCAGAACGTGATCAACGGTCTGGCGTTCATGTGGAACCCGCGCTTCGATGCGCTCAGCAACCCGCAGACGTGGCTGGCGGCGGCGGGCCAGATCTTCTTCAGCCTGTCCGTGGGATTCGGCGTCATCATCAACTACGCCTCGTACCTCAAGAAGAAGGACGACGTGGTGCTGTCGGGACTCACCGCGTCGGCGACCAACGAGTTCTTCGAGGTCGGTTTCGGCGGCCTCATTACGTTGACCGCCGCGTTCATCTTCCTGGGCACGACCAACATGATCGGCGCCGTCCAGGGTGGAACCTTCGGGCTTGGCTTCACCACCTTGCCGGTGGTGTTCGCACACATGGGCAAGGCCGGCAACATGATCGGCGCCACGTGGTTTCTGATGCTGTTCATCGCCGCCATCACCAGCTCGATCTCCATGTATCAGCCCTCGCTGGCGTTCTTCCGCGAGTCGCTCGGATGGGACAAGCGCAAGTCGACCACGTTGATGGTGGCGATATGCGTGTTCGGGTCGTTCCTGGTGATGTACTTCAGCAAGGGAAGCGTCTTCCTGGGAACGATCGACAACTGGGTGGGCACGTTCATGATCTTCATCCTGGCGATGGTGCAGATCATCTGCTTCAGCTGGGTGTTCGGAATCGAACGCGGCTGGAAGGAAGCCCACGTGGGTTCGCACATGAAGATTCCCTGGTTCTACAAGTTCATCATGAAGTGGGTGACGCCGGTCTACCTGATCGTGGTGTTCGCCGCCTTCTGCTGGCAGAACCTGGGCTCGTGGATTCAGGCTGTCGTGGATGATCCGCTGCAGCAGGGCGCACTGGCCCTGATTGTGATCACGCTCTTCGTGCTGATTGTGTGCACCGTCGTCGGAGAGCGCCGCTGGCGCGCCGCCGGACTCGATGTCGACGGACGCGGAGACGCCGAAGACGAAAGGAGAAGCGCATGACACCGGGTGGCTGGCTGTTCATGATCGGTTCGCTCGCGTTCGTGGTGACGCTGGTGTGCTGGTGCTTCTTCAAAGTGCTGACGTGGCGCGGACACGACGACTAGGCGCGAATCTGCTGCTTGCACTTCTGTGCACGGCGGTGCTCTTCGCCGTGTCTGAACTGGTGTTGCGCGCGCGGTTTGTGCCGCGCGCGCGCACCGCGGCTCCCAACGTAGATACCCGCACCACCACCTCGGAATACGACGTTGCCATCCAGACCAGCGGGGCGGGCTTTCGCACCGGTGCCGCCAGCCGGCCCCTGCCCGCGGGCTTTCCCAAGGTCGCCGTGCTTGGAGACAGTTTCATCTTCGGTTCGGGTGTTGCCGCCCAGGACATGCTTACGTCGCGGCTGCAGCAACATCTCATCGCCGTGCGCGAACCGTGCGAAGTTCTGAACTTCGGTGTTCCCGGCACCGGGCCGCTCAACGACCTGTACGTGTGGCGCGACTGCGCCCGCGGCATGCAACCGGGCATCGTGGTGGCCGCGCTGTATGCGGGCAACGACGCTGCCGATGCGTTGCGTGAGACCAAGCAGGCGCATCCGCGGCTGGTCACGGTCGCGCGCGCAGAGTTGTTGTGGGAGCGTATATGGTCGCGGTGGCGGCACTCGAAGGCGCCGGCGGGTGCGAACACAGGCGCCGCGACGACCGGCGGCTGGAACGCTTTTGGTCTCGGCAACCCGGCGGCACTCGATGCACTCCTT
>DASRYI010000078.1:0-6788 GCA_035687255.1 Candidatus Krumholzibacteriia bacterium
GGGTGTCCGCGCAACCGGATGACCGCGCGCCTGCCCTCATGGCGCTGCCGCCCGTCGGCCGCCCGGCCCCGCCTCTGAGCGCCGATGTCGACTGTTTCGATTTCGACGCCGATTCCACACTCAACGATGGCAACCACTTTGTTCCCGTCGATGCGGGCTGTGCGGCGGGGCTCGACCACGTGCTCGTCAGTGGCAACGGCGTTCTGGAGTGGCGCACCATATCGGGAATCACCGGCACGCCGGAGTTTCAGTCCTCTCTGAAAAACTTCTTCGGAGCGCTTCCGGCGCCGAATCCCGACCCGGGCGTGGGCACCACACTGGGCACGTACGGGTTCAATCCGCGCGTCCTTTACGACCAGTATGCGGGCCGTTTCATCGTGGTCATGCTGGAACGGTGGGATACTGCGCTGGGTGATGCATCCAACCAGTCGCGCATTCTGCTGGCCGTGTCGAAGACGTCGAACCCCAACGACGGCTTCTGGTTCAACGCCATCACTTCGAAAGTCAACGTGAATGGAGCCGACAGCTGGGCGGACTTTCCGGGACTCGCCGTCGACGACAAGGCCATCTATCTGACGGCCAACATGTTTCAGTTCGGGGCGAGCAGCGTGTTTCAGGGCGTGCGTCTGTGGATCATCAACAAGACCAATGTGCTGTCGGGACCCGACAATGTCGCCACTTCACCGGTCTACAATCCGTATGCCGCCTCCGGTGTTGTCACGACCACGACACCGGCGCACATGTTCGGCACGTTGCCGGCCGGCAGTGGCGGTCACCCGTTGGGAACGTTTCTGGTGGCGTATTCGGGCCTGACGGACGGCGTGGACGAATACGTGCAGGTGATTGAGGTCACGGATCCGGTGCAGAGTTCGGGCGGGCCCTTCTTCGCGGTGCAGCAAGTGGATGTGGGTGACATCGAGAATCCATCGCTCGCCATGCCCAACGCGCAGCAGTACAACAGCACCTATCCCATCGAAACCAACGACCGGCGCATGTTGAACGCGGTGTGGCGGGACAACAATCTGTATTGCACGGCGACGATACGCGGCGCGGCACTCACACCGGATGCCAACCAGGCCACGGTAAGATGGTGGCGCCTGGACACGACGACCACCACCAGCGTGGTGGCGGCGGATGCGGGCAACATCGGTGGCGAAAGCATCGCGACCGGCACGCACACCTTCTATCCCGCCATCATGGTGGACGGTGCAGGAAACATGGCCGTCGGTTTCTCGGCGTCCGGGCCGACCATCTACTGTGGCGCGTATTACGCAACGCGCCTCGCGGATGATCCCGCCGGCACGACCAGCCTGCCCTCGCCGCTCGTCGCAGGAACCGATTTCTACGTGCGATATCTGGACGGAACCAGCAACCGGTGGGGCGACTACAGCGGCCTGGCGCTCTCGGCGTCGGGCGAGGTCGACTTCTGGGCGTTCAATCAGTATGCCGGCCCGCGCGGAAGCCCGGGCAACGGGTCGCAGGGTAGCGAGGATGGCCGCTGGCAGACACGGCTGGGAACGTTCCGGGTGAAGCTGGCCACGGCCGCCGGCCCTGCGGCCGCTCGGACGTCGCTGGCGCAGAATGTTCCCAACCCGTTCAATCCCGTTACGACCATTGGCTTTTCGCTGGCAGCCCGCTCCCGCGTGACGCTGACGATCTTCGATGTCCAGGGCCGGCGCGTGCGAACACTCGTTGATGGGGCGCGCAACGCCGGCAGCCACCAGACATTGTGGGACGGTCGCGACGACGCCGGGCAGACGGTCGCGTCGGGCGTGTACGTGTGCCGTCTATCTGCCGGGAACGTGATCCAGTCCCGCAAGCTGGTCCTGCTCAAGTAACCCCCCCCGTTGTTAGTAGGTAGCTGAACGCTCATCCATTACTGCCCGGGTGGTCTTGAAAAATGGACGCTTGCGTGCGATAATGGCCGACGTCAGGGGCATTTCTTTTTTCTCGTTTCCAGCAGTGCACTATCAACCGGAGGTTTCGCCGTCATGAGGTTGCGATACCTTGGTTCCCTTGTAGTGTTCTCCGCGCTGGTGCTTTCTTCATCACTTGCGTTTGCAAAAATTACCGCGGAGATCCCGACTCCTACATATGTTCCCACGCCGATTGCGGTCAGCGACATTGGTCCGCTGAGCAACGTGATCGGAACACCCGACCTGACGCCGGGACTGACGTCGTCTGCGGAGTGCATGCACTTCGAAGACAACCCCGGACTCAACGGCGGGTATATTTTTATTCCTCCTGATCCGACATGTGCGGCCGGTTACGCGCACATTCTCGATTCGGGGAACTGCTTCGTCGAATGGCGTATCAAGAACGCGCTCGTGGATCCTCCGCAGGCGCGTTACGGTATTGACGCGTTCTTTGCCGGCACTCCCGGTGCTCTGCCGCTGGGCACGGCGCCGACCAACGTGTTCGATACCCGGAGCACCTACGACAAGTATGCGGGCCGTTTCATCGTTGTGGCATTCCAGCGCGTGACGAGCCCGGCGCTCGATTCGCGCATTCTGATTGCGGTGTCGAAGACGTCGGATCCGAACGGCGGCTGGTGGCTGAACTCCATCAATTCGCTGCTCAATATCGGCGGCGTGGATCGCTGGGCGGACTACCCCGGCGTGGCCTTCGATGACGATGCCATCTACATCACTGCAAACTTCTTCAGCGCGGCGGGTGCCTATGCGGGTCCGCGCGTGTATGTGATCAACAAGGCGTCGGTTCTGGCCGGCCCCAACGGCGGTATGACGTACGGCGTGTACGACTTCATGACGCTGTCGGGCGCGAGCGTCGACCTGGGTTCGGGCACGACCACGCTCCCGACCTGCATGTGGGGACCGGAGCCGGCAGGCGTCGGGACCTTCCTGGTGCAGACGAGCTGGACGGACGGCGTGAGCGAGTATGTGGCCGTCATCCGCCTCGACACGCCGGCGGCGCCGACGTGGAACTATCAGCTCCTCAACGTCGGCGACATCAGCAACGGTACGGTGCCGAACGCGACCCAGATGGGTGGGTCCCGCACCATCGCGACGGTGTCGCAGCGCACGATGGCGGCGGTGTGGAGGAACAACAACCTCTATACCTGCAATACCATCAAGCCCACGGCGGGCGTTGATTCACCGCAGGCGACCGCACACTGGTGGCGGATAAACACCACCAACCTGGGCGCGCTGAATGTGGCCGACCAGGGCAATGTGGGCGGCGAAGACATCGCGGCCGGCACGCATACGTTCATGCCGGCCATCCATGTGGACCAGTGCGACAACATGGCGGTGAGCTTCTCGGCCTCCGGCCCGGGTCTCTATGCCAGCGCGTACTACGCCACGCGTAACATCGGCGATGCCCCCGGGACGATCGGTGCCAGCCAGCTGCTTGCGGCCGGGCTGGACTACTACGTTCGCACCTTCACGTCGAGCACTACGGCGGCCAGCCGCTGGGGTGATTACAGCGGTCTTTCGCTGTGCCCGGTGGACGAGTCGACGTTCTGGGCGTACAACGAGTACGCGGGCGTGCAGGGCACACCGACGACCGTCGGCACGGTGACCGAATCCGGCCGCTGGTGGACGCGCGTGGGCAGCTTCAGCAGCTGCCAGCCGGTGGCGGTGGCGATCTCGTCGTTCGACGCTTCGGCGAAGGACAACATTGTCACCCTGCGCGGCGAGTTCCACTCCACGCTGAACGTGGACCTCGTCAACGTATACCGCGGCGACGCCAACGGCCCGATGATCCGTATCGACGCCGTGAGCCCGGACGGCTCGACGTTCAACTACACCGACAAGGTGGCGCCGGGGCAGAGCTATCGCTACCAGATCGGCGTGATCGACAAGGACGGCGAGTTCATGTCGGCGGTTCAGACCGTGACCATCCGCTCGCTGAGCGCATCGCTGGCGCAGAACAGCCCCAACCCGTTCAACCCGGAGACGACCATCCGCTTCACCATGCCCGAGACGGGCGCGGCGACGCTGAACGTCTACGATGCGAGCGGACGGCTGGTGCGTACGCTGGTGAACGGCGTGAGCGAGCAGGGTACCCACGATGTACGGTGGAATGGACTCGACAACAACAACAACCCGGTCAGCTCGGGCGTGTACTTCTATCGCCTGACGTCCGGCAAGTTCAGCGAATCCAAAAAGATGGTGTTGCTGAAGTAGCGGCAACCCTCAATCGTTGCTGTGACGAAGGGGCGTCCGGTTTACCGGGCGCCCCTTTTGGTTTTGCGGGACTAAGGTTGGAGACTGCCGACGTGGGCGTGCAGCGTCTCGGCCGGAACCGGGGCGGGAGCCGCTTTCTTTTCCTTCGACAGCAGGGAATAGAACGCGGGCACCACGAACAGCGTGAGGCCGGTGGCGAACACCATGCCACCCACCACCGCAATACCCATGGATATGCGGCTTCCCGATCCGGCGCCGAGACCGAGCGCCACCGGTAGAATGCCGAGGATGGTGGAGAGGCTCGTCATCAGAATGGGGCGCAGGCGCGCTTCGGCGGCGCTGCGAATGGCTTCCGCCACGGGGAGTCCGGCGGCCTTGCGCTGGTTGGCGAATTCCACGATCAGAATGCCGTTCTTGGTGACCAGGCCGATGAGCATGATCATCCCGATCTGGCTGAAGATGTTGAGCGTCTGATTGAAGTACCACAGCGAAATCAGCGCGCCGCCCAGCGCCAGCGGCACGGTGAGCATGATGACCAGCGGGTCGCGGAAGCTTTCGAACTGTCCCGCCAGCACCAGATACGTGAGCAACAACGCCAGCAGGAACACGAACACCAGGCTCGACGAGCTGTCGGCGAAATCGCGTGATGCGCCCGCCAGCGAGGTGTGGAACGACGGATCCAGCACCTTGTCGGCGATCTGATCCATGGCCTTGATGCCCTCGCCCAGCGTGTAGCCCGGCGCCAGCCCCGCCGACACGGTGGCCGACATGAAGCGATCGAAGCGGTATAGCTGCGGCGGACTGGTGCGTTCGGTGGTGCGCACCACGTTGTCCAGCGGAATCAGCACACCGCCGCGATTGCGCACGTAGATGGACGCGAGATCGACGGGCGCATCGCGGCTGGCGCGGTTGAGCTGGCCGATCACCTCGTACTGCCGGCCGTCCTTGATGAAATAGCCGTAGCGCTGGCCCGCCAGCGAAAGCTGCAGCGTCTGCGCGATGTCGGCCACCGACACGCCCAGCGTGCGTGCGCGCTCGCGGTCGATTTCGACGTTGAGCTCGGGCTTGTTGAACTTGAGGTCCACGTCCACGGCGCTGAAGACGGGGCTCTTGCGCGCCGCGTCTTCGAACTTCGGGAGCGCCTCGGAGAGTTTGTCCAGGTTGGGCGCCTCGATCACAAACTGCACGGGCAGGCCGAAGCGCGCCCGGCCGCCGCCCACGCTGATGGTCTGTTCCTGCGTCACGAAGGTGCGCGCGTCGTTCATGTTGCGCACCGACGCCGACAGTGCATCCGCAATCTGCTGCTGCGAGCGCTTGCGGTCTTCGGGCGGCACCAGCGTCACGGTGCAGTTACCATTGTTGGCGGCGCCCGCGAACCCGGCGGTGTTGGCCAGCACGCCGTCGGCCTCGGGCACGGTGTTGCGCACCAGGTCGATGACGCCGTCCATGTAGTGGTCCATGCGCTCGAAGGACGTGCCCTCGGGCGCGGTGGCCGTCATGCGCAGGCGGCTGCGATCTTCGATGGGCGCCAGTTCCCGTGGCATGTGGTGCAGCAACAACGCCGTCACCGCGATGGTGGCCGCCACGATCACTGCCGCCCATCCCCGCCGGCGCAGAAATCCGTCCAGTGCTCGGCGGTAGTTTTCCGTCATGCGCACGAAGAACGGCTCCGTGGAACGATAGAAGGCGCTGTGGTGCGCGTGCGGGCGCAGCATGTGCGAGCTCAGCATGGCGGTCAGCGTGAGCGCCACGAACGCCGAGATCGCCACGGCACCGCCCACCACGATGCCGAATTCCTTGAAGAGCCGTCCCGTGAGTCCCTGCAGAAACACGATGGGCATGAACACCGCAATCAGCGTGATGGTGGTGGAAATAATGGCGAAGAAGACCTCGCGCGAACCCGCGTGCCCGGCGTCGACGGGGTGCAGTCCGTCCTCGATCTTGGCGTAGATGTTCTCGAGCATCACAATGGCGTCATCCACCACGATCCCGATGGCAAGCACGATTCCCAGCAGCGTCAGCACATTGATGGAGAAGCCGCACGCGTACATGATGAAGAACACGCCGATGAGCGAAATCGGCACCGCCAGCACGGGAATGAGGGTGGTGCGCCAGTCACGCAGGAACAAAAAGATGATGGCGATCACCAGCAAAAACGCCGTCAAGATGGTCTCGCGTACCTCCCGAATCGACTTGCGGATGTAGCCGCTGGTGTCCCACGCGATGTTCACATTCACATCTTTGGGAAGGTCGGGCTCGATGCTCTTCAGGCGCCGGTAGAACTCGTCGGAAATGTTGATGTGATTGGATCCTGGTTGCGGAAACAGGCCCAGCGCCACGCGCGGCCCCAGCAGTCCCTTGGAGATGGAACGGTCATCCTCGGGGCCCAGCATCGCGGCGCCCACGTCGCGGAAACGCAGGATGCGGTTGTTGTCCTCGCGCACGATCATGTCGTTGAACTGTTCCGGTGTTTCCAGCCGGCTCCTGGTGCGCACCGTCAGCTCGGTGTTGTCGCCCTCGATCCGTCCCGAGGGCAACTCGACGTTCTCGGTGGTGAGCGCGCTGCGCACGTCGATGGGCGTCACCTTGTAGGCCGCCATCTTCTGCGGGTCCATCCACAGGCGCATGGAGTAGCGCTTT
>DASRYI010000079.1:0-6529 GCA_035687255.1 Candidatus Krumholzibacteriia bacterium
GCACCGCCTGCTGGCCGGACGGCACATGGCGCAGCCCCGCCACCGCGGCAAGCAGGAGCAGCGAGACAACGACGGTGACGAGGAGCCGGAACTTCATGGATCGATAATGGGAAAATGCAGCGTGAAACACAAGCGTACGGGCCGCGCGCCCGGGCGTCAATAGACTGGGTACGTCTTCGGGGCCGGCGCCCCCTTGCATAGACGCCGCCCGCACATCCCACTATAATGACGCGCATGCAACGCGCCGCGGACGCGACGCCATCCATCGCGATCATCGTTCTCACCTGGAACGGGCGCGAACTCACGCTCGACTGTCTCCGCTCCCTCGACGCGGTGACGACGCCCGGTGTGCGTGTGATCGTGGTCGACAACGCCTCCAGCGACGGCACCGCCGACGCCATCCGTTCACAATACGGCGGGCGCATCACGCTGATCGAGAACCCGACCAACGCCGGTTTTGCCGCGGGCAACAACGCGGGCATCGAACGCGCGCTGCGCGACGGCGCGGATTTCATCCTGCTTCTCAACAACGACACGCTGGTGGCGCCCGATTTTGTCGACCGGCTGCTGGAGCCCCTGCGGGATGCGCCGGACATCGGCATCACCGCGCCCAAGATCTATTTCGCCGAGCCGCGCGACCGGATATGGTTCGCGGGCGGCGTCATCTCCATGTGGAAGGGCACGGCCCGGCACATCGGCATCCGCGAAACCGACCGCGGCCAGTATGACCGCGAGCGCGACATCGACTACGCCACCGGCTGCGCCCTGCTGGCGCGGCGGACGGTGTTCGAGACGGCGGGTACGCTGGATCCGGCCTACCGCGCCTACTTCGAAGACGCCGATCTGTGCGTGCGCGCGCGCCGGGCCGGCTTCCGCATCCGTTATGTCCCCGCCGCCCGGGTGTGGCACCGCATCTCCGCGAGCACCGGCGGTCAACTTTCGCGCCGGAAGATCACACGCAAGCTCGCCAGCGCGGCTCGCTTCTTCGCGCATCACGCGCGGCCCTATCACTGGCTCACCATCCCTTTCTTTTTCGTGCTCGATGTGCTACGAATTGCGGGTCTGGTTCTAGCAGGCCGGATTCGCGATACGAATCCGCGCACACCCGAATCCAACGTTTGAAGACAAGGCGGTCCCCCCGGCCATGAAGGTCGCGATCTTCGGGGTCAGCGGACAACTCGGCAGCGACGTGTCAGCGGCGCTGTCGGGACACGATGTCATTCCCATCGACGAGAACGACGCGGATATCCGCGACGAAGCCGTGGTGCTGGGCGCCGTGCACACCGCGCGCCCCGACTGGGTCGTCAACTGTGCCGCCATGACCAACGTGGAGGGTTGCGAGCAGGAACCACTTCCCGCCTTCGCCATCAACGCGCTCGGCGCCGGCCACGTGGCCCGCGCCGCCACCCGCGCGGGCGCCCGCCTCGTTCACATCAGCACCGACTACGTGTTCGACGGCAATCGCACCACGCCCTACTCGGAGGCGGACATGCCGCGGCCGCTCAATATCTACGGCGCCAGCAAACTGGCGGGCGAATGGGCGGTCCTGGGCGAGGGCGGCCGCCACGTAATTGTGCGCACCGCCGGTCTGTACGGCTACCACGCATGCATCGGCAAGGGCACCAACTTCGTGGAGACCATGCTGCGGCGCGTGCAGGCGGGTGCACCGACGCGCGTCGTCAGCGACGAGGTGCTCACGCCGACGTTCAGCGTCGATCTGGCGGCACAGATCCGCGTCATGATCGAACGCGATGTGCCGCCCGGCGTCTACCACGCCACCAATGATGGATCGTGTTCGTGGTTCGAATTCGCGAGCGAAATCTTCCGCCTCGGCGGCGCGGCATCGCCGCCGGGTGCAACCACGGCCGCAGAATGGAATTCACCAGTGCGCCGCCCGCGCTACTCGGTGCTCGAGAATCGCGCGCTGGCGACACTCGGCATCGACGTCATGCCGGCGTGGCGCGATGCGCTCGGCCGCTATATGAGGGCACGGCCGGCGCTCTCAACGTAGGAAGGAAGGACTCCGATGATGCGACTTCTACTGGCAGTCATGGTGCTTGGTGCGGCGACCGTTGCCCTCGCGGATCCCCCCGCCGCGATGTCGCCCGATCCGCTGGCGTACGTATCGCCCAGCCGTCCCTATACCACGGTTCACACCGCACTCGACCTGGACGTCGACCTGGTGAAGCAGACGATCGCGGGACACGTGGTGCACACGATCCGGTCGCTGCGTCCGGATCTCACCGACCTGTCGTTGAACTGTGTCGGTCTCACCATCGATTCGGTGACGGTGGACGGCAAGAAGACGACCTATGACTACCCGGTGATGTCGGACATGAGCACGTCGTGGCTCGCCGGCACCACGCAGAAGTCCGCCGATGATCGCCTGGTGGTGCACACACCCGCCCCGATGGCGCGTAACGCCGAGGCGAAAGTGGCCATCTACTACCACGGCGCTCCCAAGATCGGTCTGTACTGGATTCCGCCCGAGAAGGGACTTCCCGACCATCGCTACGAGGTGTGGTCGCAGGGCGAGGGCGAAGACAACCGCTACTGGGTTCCCTGCAACGACTACCCCAACGAGAAAGCGACGTTCGAAGGACGCTTCCGTGTGCCCAAAGGCTACACCGCCATCTCCAACGGCGCGCTGGTGGAAAAGAAGGACGTCGGCAACCAGACCGAGTTCTACTACCGGCTCGACCAGCCGCAGGTTTCGTATCTCATCATGCTGGCCGTCTCGACATACAAGATCTACGAGACCAAGTGGCGTGACATTCCGGTGTGGTATGTGGTTCCGCCCAACACCGACGACGCCACCATCCTGCGCGGGTACGGACTCACGCCCGACATGATGGAGTACTTCTCGAAAGAAACCGGCATCGACTATCCGTACGCGAAGTACGCTCAGGTCTCGGTGCAGGACTTCATCTACGGGGGCATGGAGAACACCACCGCCACCGTGATGAATATGCGCACGCTCTACGACGACCGCACCGAACCCACGCGCACCGTGCAGAATCTGGTGGCGCACGAGCTGGCCCACATGTGGTGGGGCGACATGTGCACGTGCCGCGAGTGGAGCCATACGTGGCTCAACGAGGGGTTCGCCACCTACTACTGCTACCTCTATATGGAGCACCACGACGGTGAGGATGCGTTCCGGTATCAGATGCGCGACGCGCAGAACGACGTGATCGCGGCCGACAAGGTCGATCCGCGGCCCATCGTGACCGACTTCTTCAACCGCAAGGACGCGCGCAACAACGCCAACGTGTATGTGAAGGGTGCCAGCTTCCTGCACATGCTGCACTATGCGCTGGGCGACACGCTGTACCACCAGACCATTCTTCATTACGGCCTCACCCACAAGTTCCAGTGCGTCGAAACCCAGGATCTGATGCGCGCCGTGAAGGACGTGACGGGCCAGAACCTGGACTGGATGTTCGAGCAGTGGGTGTTCCTGGCCGGCCATCCCGATTTCAAGGTGACCAAGTCGTACGACCGTGACAGCGGCGTGCTGCACCTGACCGTCGAGCAGACGCAGCAGGTGGGGGGCCTGGTGCCGGTGTTCCGCGTTCCCCTCGACATCGACGTGACGTGGGAGGGCGGACAGAAGACCTACCGGGTGACGGTGGAACAGGCGCACGAGGACTTCTACTTCCACGTTCCCAAAGAGCCGCTCATGGTGCTCTTCGACAAGGACGACTGGATATTGAAGACGCTCGACTTCCCCAAGAAGACCAGCGAGTCGTTGTACGAGTTGCAGCACGCCAGCTACATGGCCCGCATCCGGGCCGCCGAAGCGCTGGCGTCGAAAGGGTCGGACGCCGGCGTCGTGCCCGCGCTCAAGGGCGTGGTCACGGCCGACGGATACTTCGGCCTGCGCCGCGAATGCGCGCTGGCGCTGGGGAAGATCGGAAACGACGACGCGCTTGCCGCTCTCAAGGAAGGTCTGGCGGCCAAGGACGGCCGCGTGCGCCTGGCATGTGCCGAGGCGCTGGGCAACTTCTATCACAACGAGACCGCGGGAGCGCTTCTCGAGAAGACCGCGAATTCCGACTTCGCGTACGGCGTGCGCGCGGAAGCGGTCACGAGCCTGGGAAAGATCAAGACCAGCAACGCGGCCAGGGCGTGCACCGCCGCGCTCGCACAGGAATCGGATCGTGCCATCGTGCGCAACGCCGCCATCAACGCGCTGGTTGAGTTGAGCGAAACGGGTGCCATGGACAAGATTCGCAAGTACACCACGACCGGCAATGCGCGCGAGTGCCGCAACGTGGCCATCGCGGGATACGCGAAGCTCGCGAAGGGACTCGACAAGGACAGTGACCGCCGGCGCGCATCCGACGTGGTGGCGGGATCATTGAACGACTGGTACCTGCGCACGCGTGAAGCCGCCATCGACGGACTGGCAACCATCGGCGATCCGTCGGCGCTGACCGCGCTGCAACGCGTCGCCTCCACGGATCCGGTGGAGGAAGTGCGCACCCGCGCGGAGAGTGCCATCGACCGCATCAACGCGGCCACCCGGATGGAGAAGGCGAAGACCGACAACGCGGCCTCTCTGGAGGAGCTCAAGCGGCGGGTGGACACGCTGGAGCGCGACGCCGAGCGGGCGCGGCGTGAGGCCGCCTCAGGCCACGACTAGTTCGTTTTCTGACAATGAGTTATCAGATACCGGGCGGAGCCTTAACAATCTCCGCTTGCTTTTGATAAAGCTTTCACATAGTCTCTTTGCGGTTGTGCCCGGGGACGGTGCGCGATACAGTCGAGCGTCTCTTGAGGAATGGGCTCGCTGGCCGTCGACGCCGATACCCGAGGTCCTTGGATGGATCCGAAAAAGGACCAGTACAACTGGGCACGGCAAGTGGGATTGCTGTCGACAATCCCGTTTTTGATGGCCGTGCCCCCGATCGCCGGTCTTCTGATCGGTCGATATCTCGACAAGCGGTTCAACGTATACCCCGTTCTGACCATCATCTTCTTGCTGCTGGGGTTCGCGGCGAGCGTACGCGAAGTCGCGCTCGTCATCCGGAAAGCCAATGCCCCCGGCGAGGGAGAAAAGCGTGACCGAGGTACGTGACAGCGTTGTGCACGCAACGTGGGCATCCATGGATGCCGATCTGTTGCGGCGCATCCGCAAGACCTCGGTGGTGATGGGTGTGGTCATGGCGGTGCCGCTGGCCTTCTACATCGGGTGGATGCCGGCGGCGGCGTGGATCGCAGGTGGAGCCTGGTCGCTGGCCAATCTGGCCGCGATTCATTCCATCGTGTCGCGCGTGCTGACGAACGAGAAACGCGACAAGCGGGCGATTGTGCTCGCGGCGGGCATCAAGTTTCCGGTTCTGTATGCGACCGGGTTTGCAATGCTCGCCTGGTTGAAGCTTCCGGTGGCGTGGTGGATGGCGGGTTTTGGCTGGCCTTTTTTTGTGGCCGTGATGAAGTCTCTGGGCCGTATTTATCTCCGTCTCGACGAGACGCACTAGTCGGGCAGATCGAACTTGCTCCTCGCACAACTCACTGACCTCATCGGCCGGACGGCACCTCTGCGCCTCATTTCGGAGGCGGCGGGCGCCGCTGCGGAAGGCACGCACGAAGCCGCGCACGAGCTTCCCAACCTGCTCACGGTCGTCACGCATTTCATGGCGGAGGGACCGGCAAAGGCGTTCATCGAGCAGTGGGAAAGCATGATCTTCGCGTTTGCGATCGCGGGACTCCTGATTCTGGTGGCGCAGCTGGCGGTTCGCAATCCCCAGATGATTCCCGGCCGCCTGCAGAACGTCGTCGAGATGGCGGTGGAGTCGCTGACCAATTTCATCATGGGTGTTCTGGGCCCGCAGGGAAAACCCTATGTTCCCTTCCTGGGCTCGCTCTTCATCTACATTCTGGCCATGAATCTCGCCGGCACTCTGCCGTTCGGGAAGTCGCCCACGTCCAGCCTCAACACCACCCTGTCGCTGGCGCTGTGCGTATTCGTCTACGTGCACTACATCGGTTTCACCAAGCACGGCGTGCTGGGATACCTGAAACACATGGCGGGCTCGCCCACCAACACCGTGGAATGGGTGCTGGCGCCGCTCATGTTCGTGATTCACGTGATCGGAGAGCTCTCGCGTCCGGTGAGTCTGTCGCTGCGACTTTTCGGGAACGTCTCCGGCGAAGATGTGCTGTTGTTCGCGTTCTGCAGCCTGGGTGTCACGGCGCTCTCCGCGCTGCATTCGCCGGTGGGGATTCCACTCCAGACGCCGTTCATCCTGCTGGCGTTCCTGACGAGTTTCATCCAGGCGCTCGTGTTCATGCTGTTGAGCACGGTTTACATCTTGTTGTGGCTGCCCCACGACGACCACGCCGAGGGGCATCATTAGTCGGTAGTTTGTGTTGATCGGTTCCAACTAACCACGGAGGAAAGAAACATGGATGCATCAAGCGCTCTTGGCATTGCGCTGCCGATCGGTCTCGGCCTCGCTGCCATTGGTTCGGGTATCGGTTTCAGCCGCGCCATCGGCTCGGCCATGGAGGCCATCGGCCG
>DASRYI010000080.1:0-7714 GCA_035687255.1 Candidatus Krumholzibacteriia bacterium
GATGCCCATGCGCCGCGGATCGACGCCCACCGCCACAAAGTCGCGGATCCACCCCAGCGGAGTGCGCCCCGAGTCCGCGGCCGCGCGTTCCGACGCCACCACCACGGCCGCGGCGCCGTCGGTAATTCCCGATGAATTGCCCGCGGTCACCGTGCCCGGCTTCTTGAACACGGCCGGCAACTTTGCCAGCGCTTCCAGCGTCACGCCGGCGCGGGGATGCTCGTCCGCCGTTACCGTCACGGTTTCGCCGCGATTGCCGGGCACCTGGACGGGCACAATTTCCCCGGCAAAAAGATTCTTCGCGTTCGCGCGTTCCACGCGATTTTGACTGAGAACCGCCCAGCCGTCCTGCTCGTCGCGCGTGATCTTGAATTCCTCCGCCAGCACTTCCGCGGTCTCGCCCATCACCATGTCGCAGATGGGACACACGAAGCCGTCGCGGTACATGCCGTCGATCATCTTTGCGTGGCCGAGCCGGTAGCCCTCGCGCGCGCGGTCGAGCATGAAGGGCACCATCGTCATGTTCTCCATGCCGCCCGCCAGCACGAGGTTTGCGCGTCCCAGACGAATCGCATCGGCGGCCAGCGCGATGCTCTTCATTCCGGAGCCGCACGCGGCATTCACGGTCATGGCGGTGACGGATACGGGAACGCCGGCGCTCACCATCATCTGGCGTGCGGGATTGGGACCACACCCCGCCTGGCGGGCGTGGCCAAAAATGACTTCATCGACGGACCCCGGTTGCGTCCCCGACAGATTGAGCACTTCGCGCGCGACGTGCGCGCCGAGCTTCACCGCGGGGTAGTTACTAAATGCACCGAGGAATTTGCCGATGGGAGTCCGTTTTGCCTCGAGAATGGCAACGCGCGAGGACACGATTCCCTTTTTGGGCCTGGCGCGACCGCCTTTGCAGCGCGCCCTTTCGGCAGATTAACGGATTAGATGTCAACAGGTTGCTTCGGTTGCCAGCCTATCCGACCGGCGTCCCATCGTCAAGAAAAACCCCCGTTCGGTCCGCTTCGGTTCGCTCTTTGCAACAGAGCCCGGACGGGAAGGCCAACCGTATGATTTTGAAGCAAGTTGCAGGATCGCTGCGGGCGCGGCTGCGGGGCCGGTTGGGCCGGGCGCGACGCTTCGTTCACCCCGTGCTCGTGGTTCGCATTGCCATGTGGGTACTGATGCTGCCCAGTCCCGTGGCGGCCGATGATGCGGCCACATCCAGTGCACCGGTGGTGGCGCGCCTCGACGTGGCCACGGCGCAAGCGACCGAGGCCGCGCTGGCTTCCATCTTCCGCACGCAGGACGCCTCCGGCGCGCTGGCGCCCGCCGAAGAGAGCCGCGCGGTGCTGACACATCCGCTGCTTGCCACCATGGCATACGACGCCTACCTGAGCACGCGCAACACCGCGGCGCTCGCGCTCGCGGCCAATTCCATCGCCCGCTACTACGACTATCTGCTGTCGTCGGCAGACCGCGATGGCGACCACCTGGTGGAAACCGCGGCCACCGTGCGGGGCCGGGAGATTCGCATCGAGGACCCGGCCTTCAATGCGCTGCTCGCGGTCGATCTCCGCAATCTGGCGCGCATCAACATGGAACTGCGCCGCACCCTGCCCGGCCTGTACTGGTACGACACCGCGCGCTCGGTGGAACGCGCCCTGGTGACGACAACCTTCAATGTCGATGACGACTACTGCTTCGCGCGCGACAATAACGGCGTGCCCGTTCGCCGCTTCGTGCCCGCGGCCGCGCTGCCGGTCGACTTCTCGATGGTGTTGGGCGACAACTACGCGGAACATGTTCGCGCGCACGTGGTGGACTGGGCCTCGCGGGCCGGCGCCAACGTCGAGCCCACGGAACGCGCCGGCAACGCGATTGATTTTCTGGCGGCGGTCGAGGTGCTGCGCGGCGGCAATCACGGGCCTGTGGTCGACGCGCTGCGCCGCGTCATGCCCCTCCCGTCGTCCGCGGCGGTTCCCGTGGAACGCTACGCGCTGGCGCGTGGCCGCATCGATGTGCCCCTGGTCGACGACGACGTCACCTTCAGTCTGTTTCTGAACCTGACACGCGCCGCGGGTTTCGCGGACGTGGACCAGTTTCGTATCGAACATGCGCTCCCCGCGGTGCGCGCGCTCGCACTCTCACCCACGCCCCCGGTGCTGAGCGTCGAAGAGGGCGCCCGCTCGATCGGGACCGCGTACAACACCGTGGAATCGCTGCGCGAGCGCCTGCGCGCCAGTTCGTTCTTCAATCCCAACGACCGCCGCGCGTTCGCCGGACCGGATCCCAACATCGCCACGCAGCGTCTGCTCGACGACGTGACCCTGCTCCTGCACCGGGCGGAGAACCGGCTGTTCGAGATGCACTACGCCGCGCAGGGTGTGACGGCCACCGCCACACTCGTCGACGATCACGTCGTGGCCATGGATGACTTTGTCGTGCACTGGGAGGTCACCAGCTCGGGAGCGGCGGTGCGCTGGAAGGGCCTGTCGGCGGGCGTGTTCGGTGAAGCCGTCGCTCCGGTCAACGGGATTACGCTGGATGCGTCTCCCGGCGCCCCCCTGCGTTTCGCAACCCGCTACACGGCGCGCGGCGCCGGTGGCACACTGCGTTTCCTGACACTGACCGCCGTGTTCGAGGACGCGGACGGCACGCAGTGGCGCGTCCACTTCGATCGTTCCATCGCGCTCAATCTTCCGGTGTCGATCACCGCGCGTTTTCCACAGGGACGCACCATGCTCGCTTCCACCATTCCCGTGGAACTGGTGTTGAAACAGTTCGCGGGCGGATCGGACGGCGCCAAGTACTTCTGGTTCAGCCCGGCGGGACTGCGCCTGGCGGAGGGCAATACCGGCGTGATCCACTTTGCGGACGGTGACTCGACGATGACCACACTGCACGTCGAAATTCCCTCGCCGTGCCGCCCGGGCGTGTTTCCCTTCACGCTCAAATTCTTCGCGGGCGACCGCGAAGCAGGCACGATCGCGTCGAGCTTCTTCAAACCGTACCAGTGGACGTTCGTGGGTCCGTTCGCGATGGACGGCGGGCTCAACCGGCAGCTTCCGCCCGAGCAGGGCGTCAATCTGCTCGAAACCTATCCCGGTCCCAACGGCGCCGCCCGCTGGCGCCCGGTGCCCGAGTCGGCGTGCGATCCGCGCGGCGGTATCTCGCTGGGCCCGCTGGCCACGGACCGCGGCGTGCAGTACCTGTACACGATCGTCGCCTGCGCCTACGAGACCAGCCTGCCGGTGCGCCTGTGGGCCAATGCGCCCGCGGCTCTGTTCATAAACGGTCGCCGCGTGGCCACGGTGGCATCCGCCAACGGAGACTCGGCGACGGCGACCGTACACCTCAACCCCGACAAGAATCATGTTCTCATCAAGGTGATCGGCGACCGCGATGCGCGTGTGTCCTTCTCGCTGGGCGACGCCGAGAATCTGGCGGCTGACGAGTTCGACAACAACCTGGCGGAGCTGGCGGGTGGATACACCGAACTGACGGCGCGCGAAATGGCGCTGGGCGCGTCGCAGAACGAATCACGCCGTCTGATTACGCTGCGCTACGAAGATCCAACGGCGGCCACGGTGGCGGTGGTGGGAAGCTTCAACGGATGGTCGCCGGCAACCAACCAGATGCACAAGAACGGCGGCTCGTGGGAGCTGACACTTTCCCTGCTGCCGGGCAAGTACTCGTACCGCTTCCTCGTGGACCAGAACAAGCAGGTCCTGGATCCCACGGCGACCGGCACCGAGCCCGATGGCTACGGTGGCAGAAACTCCGTACTGGTCGTGAACCAGTAAACCGCCGGCGCCGTCACCCCTATTTCAACAGCATCATCTTGCGTGTGAGTGCGCGGTGCCCGTCGGTCACCAGGCGATACGCGTAGAATCCGCTCGCTGCCGTGTTCCCCGCCGCATCGGTTCCATCCCACTCCACCACGTGGGATCCCGAATCGAACACTCCGCCGGCCAGATGCCGCACCAGCGCGCCGCGCACATCATAGATGTCCAGCCGCACGGTGGTGCGCGCCGGGAGATAGAACCGGATCGACGTGCGCGGATTGAACGGATTGGGCACGTTCTGCTCGAGTACCAGGTCGCGTGACGGGACCACCGCGGTGCCGCGATGCAGTTCCTGCACATCGCCGTCCACGGTGCGTGATTCGAGCAGGTATGTGTACGAGTGGCCCGGCTCGACCCCGCGGTCGACATACACGAAGGTGTTCCCGTCGGACGCGAGATCGCCGTCGAGCAGCGTAAAGTTGGTCTGCGTTCCATCGGCCCGGTACAGGCGAATGACTTCGCCCGGCTCGCGCGCCAGCAGCTCGTAGCTCAGGCGCACCCCGGCATCGATGACATCGATGTGCGCCGACACCAGGCGCGTCGCCACTTTGAGATTCAGCGTGAGCACACTGTCCGCGGTCACCGTCTGGCCGTCGGGATTGTCGACCACGAGATTCCATTTCCCGGCGGTCTTCAGATACACGTTCACGGTACCGCGGAGCGTGTTCTCGTCCACCCATTCCAGCGCACTGGGAACGATGTCGGTCCCGTCGGCCTTGCTGTCGGTCGCGGCCAGCGCGCCCGAAGGCAATGTGAAATGGAAGCTGGCACCGTAGCGCAGACGCGAGCCGCTCACGGTGACGAGCGTGGCGGTCTGGTCGTTGTCGATGGCCGCCGGCAACACCGAACCCGCCAGCGGTCCCGGATCGCCCGCCCGCAGTGTCGCACTCATGCTGGCGCCCGCGGCGCTGATCCCGGTCACCTGAATGCGCGTGGGCCGCAACAGGTTGTCGTTGCTGTTGGGCGTCGTGACCGACGTGAATGACGTGTTGTTGGTGGTGCCCGGAAACACGTCGGCGGGTTCTCCGTTGTTGTATCCGGGACCGTTGAGATCGAAGATTCCCTCCGCCTCTTCCAGCACCAGCCCGCGTACCGCGCCGTTGGTGCCGCGGTTGACCAGCAGCGGCGCGTGCAACACACCGTCGTCGACGTGCCAGATGCACAGTCCTTCGCCGTGCAGGTTGGCGTCGAATCCCACGCGCTCACGGTTCTCCACCAGCCAGTATTCGTCACTCACCGTCTCCAGCGGGTTGGTGTGCCAGCCGTCGGCGGAGGCCTCGAACCCGGTGGCGTAGCTTTCGCCGCCGCCGTTGACGCTCACGTCGTCGACCGAGAATGCCCCGCACACGGTGGCGTTCTGGCCGTCCGAATCGTCGAACGAGTAGTCGGAAATCACGCGGAACTTGATGGTGTAGGTACCGCCGGCGCCCGCGAGCGGCGCCAGATAGCCGGTGAGTGAAATGTTGGCGCTGCCGGCGGACGATCCCGTGTATTGCGCCAGCTGCGACTCGGTACCGCCGACCTTGATGATCGCCCTGGCGAAATCGTAATTGGTTTCCGCCTCGACGCGGTACTGGTACTGCAACGTCACCGAACCACTTCCCGAGTAGTGAAAACTGCGCTCGATGGTCTGGTACCAGTTGGATCCATATCCGGGGCCGCTGGCGGCGTAGTGGCGCGTCGACGCCTCGGCGGCCGTGAGTCCGCAAAACATCGAATAGCTTCCGTCGAGAACACACGTGGTCGAACGGCGGAAGCGTTCGTCACTGAATGGAAGCCGGTACACCACGGCGTTGTCTTCGACGTCGGGAATGGTGACCGGTGTCGACTGCCAGGTGATGTCGGTGGGCGCCAGCCAGCCCAATTCCTGCTTGCACCAGGCGTCCATGTGCGCGGGTTTCTCGGGCGTGTTCCAGTTGCCGGAGCCCATGATGCCCCAGTCACCGATGCCCGCACCGCCACCGTTCACGTCGTAGAGATCGGGCAGCCCCATCACGTGGCCGAGCTCATGGCACAGTACGCCGACATCGATCAACTCGCTGGCACTGTACGGCGCCGTCGCACCACAGTTGCCCGCGGGGACGATGGTGTATTCGTCGATCTGGATGAAGCCGCCGCCGGTGCGGGGGTCGTTGGTCGTGTACGCACTACCATTCGACGGCGGCCATGCGTCGTAGCGATAGGTGTGGGAAATGAAGCTGGCGTTGCCGCACTCGCCGCCCGTCAGGCTGTGCACGAATACCACGCCGTCCACCACACCGTCGTCGTCGCCCGAGTTGGGAATGCCGTCGGGGCCGTCGTTGTCATACTGGCCGAAGTCGACGGCGGCGTCCTGCGCGTCGAGCGCTTCCTTGATCAACTCGCCCGTGCGCGCACAGCTGTAGTCGAGACCGTTACAACTGCCGTAATAGTAGGAACCCGTCGGCGTGCCGCTGTTGGAAAGGTGCGTCCACGGGTACACGGTGCCCGTCACCGTAAGCTGGTTGTAGGAAACTTCGTGGTAGTAATCCGTCACCGAGCCGGTGGCGTTGGCGCCGAAGAACTGCGCCTGCAGCGCCGCGCTGGTGGTCGGAGGTGTGGCCTGGTCGCTGAAGTAGACGGGAAGCACCGGGACGCGCAGCGTATCCGCGACCGGGAAAGTCTGAGCGGCGAATGATGGATTGCTCCCCGGAGCCGCCAGGTAGGCCTGGCGTTCCGCGCGCAGACGCGCGGCCTTCTGCGCCCATCCGTGTTCGACGGTGAAGGCTTTGCCGTCCCGCGCGCGCGCCTGAAAGTACGCGTCGGGAAGCGCGCCGCCGTTGCGCGGCGACGTGACGGGCAGCGCCGGCGACGAGACCAAGAGGCACACGGCGCCCAGCGCCAGCGAGCGAATTTCCTGCTTACCCATGTTGCGTAACACCTCGAGTTGCAGATCTGCGGGGTCGACTGCAGGAGGAAAAATTCTTTGTCGAACGCCTACTTCTTCAGCTTGATGGTCGCTTTGCCACCGGATGCGCGCACTTCGGTGAACTCACAGGTCGCAAATCCCAGGAACGTGGCGTTGTCGGACAGGAAGCCCGGCAACACTTCCACTTCGCCGCCCTTGAAATCATCAGCGGCCTGGAGCACATACGAAACCACGACAAACCGTCCCGGCGGCGTGCAATCGTACGCAATCATGTAATTGAAGTCGTACCGGCCCAGCGAACTCAGCTTGTGATCGGTCTCAATGGTGTAGATCACGTTGATTCCGGGCGGAAGCTGCAGACGCAGCTGCGCTGAACCGGTGGCATACGGCTCCACGGTATGGGCCATGATGTAGAGCTTGAATTGTTCGCCGGGTTTCACTGCGACTTCGGTCTTGGTGCCGGCTTCGTCGAAATACGGGTCGAGGGAAAGGCCTTCAACGGGAACTTCGGGCACGTCCGTCATGGGCACGGCTTCGGTTCCCGGCTCCGACGTGACGTTCTTGTCCGGCATCATGCCGGACGATTCGGTGGTCTTGTTCTCACCGGACGCCTGTTGCGTACCGGCTTCCTTCTTCGCACAACCGCTGACCCCCGCACCCAGCGCCACCGCCACAACCAGAACTAGAAATGCTCGCACCGGTGCCTCCAACGGAACCCGCGCACCCACCGCGGGCCCGCGTAATGTATCTATATTAGCTGAGATAAGGCACTTACGGCAACCGAAAACATTGACGCACGCGGCAAACCGGGCATAGAATGCGAACTTCCCGGCCGGTTGCCGGGCCCCATTTTTCATGTCCAAAGACAATCCCAAACTCAAGAAGCTCGCTGAGATGCGGGCGGCAGCCGAAGCCGGAGGCGGACCCGAACGGGTGGCCAAAATCCACGACTCGGGGCGGCTGACGGCGCGCGAGCGCATCAACC
>DASRYI010000081.1:0-7863 GCA_035687255.1 Candidatus Krumholzibacteriia bacterium
CTGTGGGCCGAGGGCCGCGCCTCGGCGCCGCGCACGGCGCTGGTGCAGAACTACATCCTCGGCCTCGGCGGCGGCGACATCCGGCCCGAACACGTGGACCGGATCATCCAGGATGTCGCCTCCCTGGACCAGGCACGCGAACCGGTATTCATGCAGGCGGGTGAATGATGAAGACAGAACCCATCATGAACGGCATCGCCCGGACCGAGTCCGACCGCTGCGAACCACTGCTGCGCGCCGGCAACACCAACTGCGGCGGCTGCGGCATGTCGATCGCGCTCAACATGATCAGCCGCGCCATCGCGGACCGTCCGGTGCAGATGGTGATACCCGCCTGCTGCGGGATTGTGACGGCGGGCCCGTTTCCCTACAGCGCCTACGGTGCGCCGGTGGTGGCATCCACCTTTGCGGGCGCGGCCGCAGTGGCCAGTGGCCTGGCGCGCGTGGCCGAGGCCAATGGTGAAAAGACGCGTGTCATGTGCTTCGCGGGCGACGGCGGCACCTATGACATCGGCATGGCCACAGTGAGCGCGGCCGCGGAACGCGACGAAGACGTTCTGTACGTGTGTTACGACAACGAGATTTATGGCAATACGGGCGGGCAACGCTCGTCTGCCACGCCGGTCGGAGCAGCGACGTCCACCACGCCGACCGGCAAGCATCACGGGAAGAAGGACATTCTTTCCATCATGGCGGCGCACCGTATTCCCTACGCCGCGTCGGTATCGCTTGCGCATGTGGACGACATGATGCGCAAGCTTCGCCGCGCGCTCGACACGCACGGCTTCCGGTTCCTGCACATCCTCTCTCCCTGCCCGACCGGCTGGAAGTCGGAGCCGGCGGAAGGCATCCAGCTGATCCGCCAGGCGGTCGACTCCGGCCTGTTCCCGGTCATCGAGATCGTCGATGGAATCAACTACACCATCAACGTGGAACCGTCGTTCTCGCTGGATGCATTGCGCGCCTTCATCGAGTCACAGGGACGATTTGCGAAATCGAAGGTCCCGGTGGACACGGTGCAGGCGGGCGTGCACAAGACCTGGGAAGTTCTCCGCCGCCACGCCGCTCATTGAGAATCCTGTTTTCATAGCTGCGAGAGAAGCGGCGCCGTGCACCTGCACGGCGCCGTTTCATTTTGCAGCACGATCGCCTACTGCGGCCGGATGTTCTGGTTCACACGGAACAGATTGTCCGGATCGTAGGTGCGCTTGACACGCGCCAGGCGCTGGTAGTTGGCGCCGTATGCCGCGTGCACGCGCCCGCGTTCGTCATCGGTGATGAAGTTGACGTACACCCCGCCGGTGGCGAAGCGGGCCGCCTTTTCGAAGAAGTCGCGCGCCCAACGGACACCGCGTTCGTCTTCCGCCGCGCTTTCCCAGCGGCCGTGCACGTTGGTAACGAACCGGGCCGCGCGATGCGCATAGGCGGTGGCCCCGGGTTCGACACGGGAGATGGCGCCACCCATCGAGACGATGAGGATCTCACAATGCGGTGACGGGAGCGTGTCCACGGCCTCGATGAGACAGTCGATGAACCCGTCGGAGACGGCGTCGAGATTGTGCGATTTCCAGTAGTTGCGCGCACCCGCCGTGAGCAGGGGGTCGAACGCCTGTTGCCATGCCACCAGCGGCGCCGGCCCGACGTGCTCGCCCAGCACGGTCCCGAAGTGGCGCAGGGGTTCCACCAGCGACGCACCCGCGGCCGGGTCCCCCAGGTGACACATGGCCAGCACAACGACGTTCTGGCCGTGAACCGACTCGGGCAGAAACGGCAGCGGCGGCGCCTTGCGCATGACGGCCCACACCGATAGCTCATCGGGAGCCTTGGCCACGAAGTCGCGATACTGTCGCAACACCGACGTGGCTTCCGACATCGAGTAGACGATCAATCCGCACAGCACCTCCGGTCCCACCGGATGCAGGCGGAACTCAAAGCGCGTCACCACGCCGAAGTTGCCGCCGCCACCACGCACGGCCCAGAACAGATCGGGATGGCTCGACTCACTCGCGCGCACCACGCGCCCGTCGGCGAGCACCATTTCGACCGCCTCCAGGTTGTCGACGGTCATCCCGTACTTCCGGCTCAACCAGCCGAACCCGCCACCCAGCGTCAGGCCGCCCACGCCGGTGGTGGAATTGATTCCCAGCGGGGTGGCCAGACCATGGGCCTGGGTGGCGGCGTCCATGTCGCTGAGCAGGGCCCCGCCTTCCACCACCGCACGGCGCGTGGCGGGGTTGACGTCGACGCGTTTCATGCGCGAGAGGTCGATCACAATGCCGTCATCTACCAGGGCACTGCCTCCGATGTTGTGCCCGCCGCCACGCACCGCCAGCGGCATGGAATTCCTGCGCGCAACACCGACGGCGTGCACCACATCCTCGGTGGTCAGGCACTGCACGATGAGCGCCGGACGACGGTCAATCATGCCGTTCCAGATCGTGCGTGCGCTTTCGTATTCGTCCGCGCCCGGCAGCAGCACATTGCCCTGGAATCCCGCCCAGTCGGCGACATTGATGGCTTCAACCCGTTTCATGGTCTTCTCCGTTTCTGCGTTGTGATTGATGGTTGCACCCGGTCCGCTATGCGCGCCGGATCACGACTTCGAGGTATTCCGACGGCACCAGCAACGAGTCATGTCCGCCGCGGTTGTGCGCGTGCAGCAGACTGAGCATCGCGCTCTCCAGTTCGATCTGACCGGCCCGGTCCAGCCCGGCAAACGCGGTATGAATGGGCCCGTAGTAGCGGCGGAACGATTCCACCCAGCTGGCGGCGGAGTGTTCGCGGAACAGGAACTGTTTGCGCTGGGTCCGGATGTCCAGCGCATGGCGCCCGAACAGTTCTACCAGACGCGTCTCGGTTCCCCACAGCGACGGCGACGCCAGTCCCTGCGGACCCGGGACCATCTTGCCCACGATGCGAAACAGTTCGCCCACGAATCCGCCGGGCGTCCAGTTGGCCATGCCGATGCGCCCTCCGGAGCGCACCACGCGCACCATCTCGGCGGCCGCGCGCTCCTGATCGGGCGCGAACATCACGCCGAACGTCGACAGCACCACGTCGAATTCGCCATCGACGAACGGCAGGTTCTCGACATCGGCGATGCGCGTGGCCACCGCCAGTCCCTCGGCCTCGGCACGCCGTTTTTCCTGGTCGAGCAGCGCGGGAACGTAGTCGGCGGACGTCACCTGTGCCAGGCGCCGCGCGGCCGCCAGCGATGCATTGCCGTTGCCGGCCGCGACGTCGAGCACGCGCTCCGAGGAGCGCAGGTCGACCGCCTCACACAGTTCCTCGCCGACGATCTGCAGTTGCACGCCGATGCGCCCGTAGTCTCCGGACCCCCATACGGCCTGCTGCCGGACCTTGATCGACTCATAGTCCGGATGTGACGATTGAGTGGTTGCTTGCATGGCTTTCTCTCCTTGTCTGAATGTGCAGGGATTGCGTTTCACAGGAGGGAATATGCCCGCACGGACCGTATTGACACTCGACCGCGAGTCGGCAAGACTTTGCCGTTCGTCCGGAAGCCATGCATGAATGCAGTGCCCCTGGCCCCGGCCCGGAGGGAATATGAGCGGGGATACGCTGTCCGATTTGCTGCGCGCCGTGCGCCTGCGCGGAGCCGTGTTCTTCTATATAAAAGGCGCGAGCCCATGGGTGGCCGAAACCCCGCCCGCGGAAGAGTTCATTCGAGCCATCATGCCCGGCGTGGACCAGCTCATGCCCTTCCACGGGCTGGCCAAAGGATCCTGCTGGGCGGCGATCGCCGGGGAGAAGCCGGTTCTCCTGGAAGAGGGCGATGTGGTGCTGTTTCCGCATGGGGACCCCCATGTAATGTCGAGCACACCGGGTCTGCGCGCCCAGCGCGTCAGCACGGCTCTGTACTTCGCTCCCCGTCCCCCACAGCTTCCCCAGGCACTCAGCGTGAACAACCGCGGAGAAACCACAGCGCTTCTCGACGGCGGCGGACGCGACCAGACCACGGTGGTGTGCGGCTATCTGGGGTGCGACGCGCGCCCGTTCAACCCCCTGCTCTCCTCGTTGCCGCGCCTCCTGGCCATGCGGGGCATCGCCGGCGACGGCGCCTCGTGGCTGGGCTCGTTCCTGCGCTCCGCCGTGGAGGAATCCAACGTCAAGCGGCCCGGCGGCGAGGCCATGCTGGAACGGATGAGCGAGATGATGTTCGTGGACGTGCTGCGCCGGTACGTAGACACCCTGCCCCCCGGCCAGACGGGATGGCTGGCGGGAGTGCGCGACGAGACGGTGGGCCGCGCGCTGGCGCTCATGCATGCACGCCCCGGGGAAAACTGGACCCTGGAACGGCTCGGTGAAGAGGTGGGTCTGTCGCGATCCAGTTTCCACGAGCGCTTCGTGCATTTCATCGGCCAACCGCCGATGCAATACCTGACAAAGTGGCGAATACAGATCGCGGCCACCGCGCTGCGTGATACCGACGCCAAGGTGATCGAGGTGGCGCTCAGCGTCGGCTACGAGAGCGAAGCGGCGTTCGCGCGCGCATTCAAGCGTGTGGTAGGAGAATCCCCCGGAGCATGGCGCCGGGCGCGCCGGGCGCGTTCGACGCCGTCAGAGAAGCAATCGCGCGCCTGACCGGCCGCCGTGCGCGCACAGATCCGGTTCTCATCACAGGTGATGAGATTCTGACCAGCACGCAGCGCCCACACCATGTTTCTTCACGTGTGGCGGAATTCATCAACTCTTCACGCGCCACGTAGGTCCGAAATTCTTTCCATACTTTCACGGAAATTTGTGTTGTCGCTCCACAGGCGCCGCCGGAATATTGCAAGTGAATGGAAGTTGCCGGGATGTGCCTGTCGGCGAAAGGCGGCGAAACGCGTACCGCCTTCAGGCAGAAAAGTGCCCATCGGTTGTTGGGAGTGGACGGGCGAGTGCGGAGTATAAGATGGCGTACGGCTTGCAACCTGAGGAACAGCATTTCGAAATCGGTCGGACACTATCCCGACATGTCGGTTTCGGTTCGCAAGTTCATGGGACGCAGGGCCGCAAGGAGATGGGAACATGATAAAGGATAAGCTGTTGGATGCGCCGCAGACGCAGTTGACGGCAGCGGGTGACGCCCTGTTTGTCTGCACCCACGCAGGTGGCGAAGTCTTCCTGGCCGGCGATTTCAACGAATGGAATCCGCGTTCACACCGCATGACCAGGAAAGACGGCTGCTTCCAGCGCCGCGTGAAGCTGGCGCCGGGCGCACATGAGTACAAGTTCGTCGTCGACGGTGAGTGGCAGATCGATCCCAACGCCGTCGAGCAACGACCCAACGAATTCGGCAGCATGAACAGCGTCATCCGCGTCTGACCCGGTGGGGCTCGCGTTGCACGAGCGCGTGAGCCGCGGGGTGGACGTGGAACGGCACGGTCATGCGTATTCTCATGCTGGGGTGGGAGTTCCCGCCCTACATAAGCGGAGGTCTGGGTACCGCCTGCCGTGGATTGACGGACGGTCTGCGACGAGCCAACGCGCGGGTCCTGTTCGTGCTTCCGCGGTCAACGGCGGATACAGCCGCGACGGATACCGGTGCATGCGGCGGCGTGATGCCCGATCACGTTCGTTTCACATCGTGCACCGAGCCCGGCGAACAGGTTGCGATTACCGCCGTCGCCTCCGACATCACCACCCCCTATCCCTCTTCTCCAACCCGGCCCCGGGCCGCGGCCCGGCTTGACACATCCCCCCATCCCAACGCACTGCAAGCAGATCCATCTTCGACGTTGCGCGTCATGGGAGTGGGCGCCGAAGACGGTTACGAAGGCGACCTCGTCGGAAAGATCCGCGCCTATGCCGAACGTTGCGTCGTGCTGGCGCGGCGCGAACTCTTCGACGTCATCCACGCGCACGACTGGATGACCTATCCGGCGGCCATGGCCATCTCCCGGCTCTCCGGCCGCCCCATGGTGGCGCACGTGCACGCCACCGAGTTCGATCGTTCGAGCGATCCCACCGGCGGCACCATTTTCGGCATCGAACGCCGCGGGATGCACGCCGCTGCACGTGTGCTGGCGGTCTCGCACCGGACCCGGAATGTCATCGTGAACCGTTACGGAGTTTCTCCCGGCCGGGTGACGGTCGTGCACAACGGGATCGATCGCAGTTCATCCCCCGCACCCAGGAACTCACGGCGCCCCCCGACGGTATTGTTTCTTGGGAGGATCACGCGGCAGAAGGGACCACGTTACTTCCTCCGGGCGGCGGCGCGCGTGGTATCGAGGGTTCCCGACGCCCGCTTCGTGGTCGCGGGCTCCGGCGATGAGCTGGACGAGATGACGGCGCTCGCCGCCGAACTCGGCATTGCGGAGCGCGTAACTTTTGCGGGGTTTCTGCGTGGCGGCGACGTGGATCGCGCCTATGACAACGCCGATGTGTATGTGATGCCGTCGGTCAGCGAACCGTTCGGGCTGTCGGCACTGGAAGCGGCCGCGCGCGGAGTTCCCGTGATCGTGTCGAACACGTCGGGCGTGGCGGAAGTACTCCGCCAGGGCTCGCTCAAGGTGGACTTCTGGGACGTGGAGATGATGGCGCGAATGATCATCACGATCTTGCAAAACCCCGGACTCGGTTCGGCCCTGGCGCGCGTCAGTGCCCGCGAGATGTCGGGTGTGACCTGGGACGCGGCGGCGCGCCGCTGCATCCATGTGTATTACGAAGTCACTGGAGAACGCGCGCACGGCGTATCCGGGGAACGTGAAGCAGCCGTACCGGCACTCGCCGGCGCGCGTTCGATTTGAAACGGAGTGAGCGGGATGCGAATTGCCATGCTTTCGTGGGAAACGTTGCATTCACCGTGCGTGGGCGGCGTGGGCCGGCACGTGAGCGAAAACGCGGCGGCGCTGCAGGCGCGCGGTGACGAGGTTCATGTCTTCACGCGGCGCGCCCCCGACCAGAGTTACTACCAGCGCATCGGCGGTGTCCATTACCACCGGTGTCCGTATCTGACACTTCCCGATTTCGTGGACGACGTGAACAGCATGTGCCGCGCCTTCGTCGAGCGTCTCTTCGTGGTCGAGGATATGACGGGCCCGTTCGATGTGATTCACGCGCACGACTGGCTTGCCGCCAATGCCCTGATCTGGATCAAGCAGGGCCGGGGGCGTCCGGGCGTGCTCACCATGCATTCCACCGAGTACGCGCGCTGTGGCAACACCTTCCCGCCCGGGCGGTCCGAACGCATCCGGGCGCAGGAGCGCGCCGGAACCTACTGGGCGGATCGCGTCATCTGTGTGTCCGGCGCCGTGCGCCGCGAGCTGGCGTGGATGTACGAAGTGCCGGAATGGAAGACCGACGTGATTCCCAACGGCGTGCATGCCCGGCGCTTTCAGCGCCCCATCGACGTGGCCGCCGTGCGCCGCAGTTACGACGTGGGCCCGATGGATCCGATGATTGTCTTCTCGGGCCGCATGGAATGGCAGAAGGGCCCCGACCTTCTGCTCGAAGCGTTTCCCGCGGTGCTCGGCCGGCACGCCCGCGCAAAACTGCTGTACGTGGGCGATGGCAGCATGCGCGCCGGGCTCGAACAGCGCGCGCGCAACCTCGGGATCGCGCACGCGGTGCGCTTTCTGGGTCGACGTGATGAGGACGCCATCGCCGCACTTTATCAGTGCGCCGATGGCGTGTGCGTTCCCAGCCGCAACGAACCTTTCGGCATCGTGATCCTGGAAGCGTGGAGCGCGGGGACACCCGTGATTGTCACCAACCAGGGTGGATCCGGAGACATCGTGCGGCACGAACACGACGGCCTGCACGTGTCCCCATCTCCCGATTCGATCGCGTGGGGCATCCTTGCGTTGTTCGCCGATTTCGAACGCGCGCGCAGCATGGGTATTGCGGGCCGTG
>DASRYI010000082.1:0-7465 GCA_035687255.1 Candidatus Krumholzibacteriia bacterium
TCGCCTCTGACCGTCCCCGAAAACACGTATAAATCATTCTAAATATGCACGTTAACTTGATACCACGGCCATGGTACGCGGTGTGCCATTACACAGGGCCAGCGCGACCGAATAGGCGGCCGCGCCGGAACCCGAAGGAGAACACCATGTCAACCACGACCGCCCCGAAGAAACCCCGCGAACCCCGTAACGGCGTCGATACGCCGACGCTGTTCGCCACCATCAACGCCGTCGGCCAGCAGCCCGACCTCGCGAAGTTCAAGTTCCGCGCGGTCAACCGCTGGCAGCAGGGTACGCACAGCCGCACGCGCATCCAGTCGTTCTACGGCGCCGGTGAAGAGCGCATGCACGAAAAGGAATTCGTGTACGACGCCGACCATCCCGCCGTGCTGGTGGCGCGCGACCAGGCGCCGACGCCGGTTGAGTTCCTTCTGCACGCGATTGCAGGCTGCATCATGGCCGGCATCGGCACCGTTGCCGCGGCGCGCGGTGTCACGCTGTACGAAGTCGAATCCACCGTCGAGGGCGACATCGACCTGCTCGGCGTTCTCGGACTCTCGAACGAGGTGCGAAACGGGTACCAGAATCTCCGTCTCAACTTCCGCATCAAGGGTGATGCACCGGCGGACGTACTCGAAAAGATCGTCGAACAGTCGCGCAACCGTTCCGCCGTCTACGATGTGCTCGCGCACGGCGTTCCCATCGATATCACGGTGAACGCGGCATGACGTTGCACGATGGCCCGCCGGCCGGATCGCACGCGCGACCACCGGCCGGCGGTGCCCATCGAAGAAGGGATTCACGATGAAACACACGGACACATTGATCATCGGCGGCGGACAGGCGGGACTCGCCATGAGCCGCTGCCTGGGCGACCGCGGAGTCGACCACGTCGTGCTCGAACGCGGACGGATTGCCGAGCGCTGGCGCAGTGAGCGCTGGGATTCGCTGCGCATGCTGACGCCGCGCTGGCAGAGCCGCCTTCCCGGCTGGTCCTACCAGGGCCCCGACGAGCACGGTTACATGACAATGCCCGAGGTGATCGACTATCTGGAGCGCTACGCCCGCTCGTTCTCGGCGCCGGTGCAGACCGGTGTGACAGTGAGCTCGGTGGAGCGCCTGGGCGATGGATTCCGCGTGCGCTCGGATGCGGGCGAGTGGGCCGCGGCCAACGTGGTCATCGCCACCGGTCACAGCAACCAACCGCTGGTACCGCCGATTTCGAAATCGCTCGCGCCGGACATCGAACAGATCGTTCCGTCCCACTACCGCCACCCGGGACAACTTCGTGACGGTGGCGTGCTGGTGGTGGGCGCATCCGCCACCGGTGTGCAGCTGGCGAGCGAGATCGCCCGGTCGGGGCGTCACGTCACGCTGGCGGTGGGACGGCATACGCGTCTTCCCCGCGTCTATCGCGGCCGCGACATCATGGCGTGGCTGGATGCGATGGGTGTCATGTCCGAAACCACCGGACAGGTGTACGACATCGACGCCTCGCGCGCACAGCCTTCGCTGCAGCTGATCGGAAGCGACGAGCGCCGCTCGCTGGACCTGGGCGTGTTGCGAAGCGAAGGTGTGCGCGTCGTCGGCCGCCTGCTGGGCGCATCCTCGCACCGTGTTTATCTGGCGGACGACCTGCGCGATTCGATCGCGCGTTCCGAAGTGAAAATGCACGAGCAGCTCGACCGCGTGGACCGCTACATCGCGCACATGCACCTGGACGGCGCGTTCCCCATGGAAGCGCGTCCGGCACGCGTGGTACCGTCGGCGACTCCGGCCGCGATGTCGCTGGCGGGCGAAGGCATTGGCACCGTGCTCTGGGCCACCGGCTACCGCCGCAGCTATCCGTGGCTGCACGTGCCGGTCCTCGACGCGCGCGGCGAGATCGAACACACCGGTGGAATTACCGCGGTGCCGGGTATGTACGCGCTGGGACTGTATTTTCTGCGGCGGCGCAATTCGAGCCTGCTGGACGGCGTCGGTGCCGACGCGTCGGAGCTGGCCGACCACATCTTCCACCGCCTGGCGCACAACCGCCTGGCCGTGGCATGAACGCATCGGGAGACAGGCCATGAATTCACACACACACTTTCATCAGCAGTATGACGTGGTCGTGGTCGGAGGACGTGTGGCGGGCGCAAGCACGGCCATGCTGCTGGCGCGCGCGGGCAAGCGGGTGCTGGTTCTGGAGAAGAGCGCTGCCGGCAGCGACACCACATCGACGCACGCACTCATGCGCGCCGGCGTCATGCAACTGCACCGCTGGGGCGTGCTCGAACGCGTGACCGCATCGGGCACTCCCCCCATCCGCTCGACCACGTTCCATTACGGTGATGAAGCGGTCACCGTGGATATCAGGCCGCGCGACGGTGTCGACGCTCTGTACGCGCCGCGGCGCACGGTGCTCGATCCGATTCTGGCGGACGCGGCGCGGGAATCCGGCGCGCTGGTGGCGCACGGCGCCACCGTCGAGCACCTGCTCATCGCGGGTGATCGCGTGGCCGGCGTCAAATTCACGGACAGCGACGGCGCGCCCCACGCGGTGGACGCCGGACTCGTGATCGGGGCCGACGGAGTGCAGTCACTGGTGGCCCGCACCACCGGCGCCGCGACCCTGGAGGAAGGCCGGCACCGCTGTTCGGTGGTCTACGGATACTTCAGCGGCCTGCAACTGGACGGGACTCACTGGTACTACAACCGCGACGTCGCCGCGGGCGCCATTCCCACCGGCGGCGGACTCGCGTGTGTCTTCGTCGCCATCCGCCCCGGGCGTTACCAATCACGGCGCGGCACATCCTTCGACCGCCTGTTTGCGGAGGGGCTGCGCGAAACCGACTCGAATCTGGCGCAACGCGTCGCGGCTGCAACGCTCCGCGGCAAGCTTCACCCGTTTGCGGGACGCGCCGGATTCATTCGCCGCGCGTGGGGTCCGGGGTGGGCCCTGGTCGGGGATGCCGGATGCTTCAAGGATCCACTCACTGCGCACGGAATGACCGATGCCCTTCGTGATGCGGAGGATCTCGCCCGCGCGGCTGCCGACGGCTCCGACGCCGCCCTGGCCGCGTACCAGAACGTGCGCGATTCGTTCGCGGTCGAGTTCCTGCGATTGTCCGACGAGATTGGTTCCCTCGACTGGGATCTGGAGCGTGTCAAGACGCTGCACCATCAGTTGAGCAAGCTGATGAACCGCGAGTACGACCATGTGCGCGACAACTTCGGGAATGTCGCTGCCGCCGCCTGATGGTCGTGACCGGCTGCGCGTGCGTGCCACCACGCCCGCGTCTAGCCGGTCGTCAACCGGTAGACGCGCACCTCGCTGACGTGGCTGTAATGCGGATTGGCGGCGGGACGCGGAACGGCGGGGGCGGAGACGACGTCCACCAGTTCGGCCCACGCCGGCAGGTGGTCTTCCCACTGCGGCAGGCGCGTGTGCAGATCGCGCGCCGTGATCACCATGTAACGGACGTCGTAGCGACGGGCCAGTTGCAGCAGGGCGTCCTCATCGAACGGAATCTGGATCGCGTTGCGATCGAGCAGCAACGCATAGTGGAAGGTTTCGGGGGCGAACACCGCCTGTGACGGCAATGTGTGTTTCTGGATGAAGTCGGCCGCCGCCTGCGCCTCGAGCGCACAGTAGTTGGCCGATGGCGTCCACACGCCTCCCGTGTCGCGCGCTTCATGGGCCGCCAGCCGGGCTTCGTCGCCCAGGGCCACCAGCAGCACCACCGTCACCGGAAGCGCCAGCATACGGCGTGCTCCCACCCGCTCCAGCAGCCATCCCGCTCCCGCCGCCACCAGCACAATCCAGAACGGAATGAGCACGTGAGCGTAGCGCACCTGCGGAATGCTGATGCTGATCACCGCCATCAGAAGCCCGGCGAACAGCAGCGCACTCGCCCACTCACGCCACGCGCGCACCACGCAGACGAGCCCGGGCAGCACGAACGGAACGAGTAGCAGACTGCCGCGATTCTGCTCCAGGAACCCACTCATGAGAAAGCGCAGGTTGGTTTTCGCGTACGCCAGCACGGTGCCGGTATGATGAGTGAGATACGCAAACGTACTCACCGGCATCGTCAGTGAACTGAGGTAGCGCGGCTCACCGCCGAACTCGGGATAGTAGGAGATGAAATTGCGGCTGAGATCCGTGTAGACGGGGTTGCCGAAAACCAGCGCATTGCGAATCAGCCAGGGCAGGATCACCGCGACGAACACCGCAGCCGCGACGGCGAGCCGCCTCAACGTTACGCGCCACGGATTGCTGATGACGTAGAAGCAAACCACCGGGGCCCACAGCAGCACCGACTGGTACTTCGCCAGATAGGCCAGGCCCAGCGCCAGTCCCAGCCAGTAGGGCCGGCGGGAGGCGCGCGCGTCGAAAAGCAGCGCGAACACGACGCCCACAAAGAAGACGCTCAGTATTTCGGTTTCGATCCGCAGCGACCAGGTAACCAGTGTGGGGTGAAAAACGGCGACGACACCGGCAATCAGCGCGGCCCTGCGCGATCGTGTCATGATGGCCGTCAGCACGCACACCACCGCGGGCACCAGCGCGCCGAAGACCAGCGGCACCACCTTGGCCGCGGTGAACGACGGCCCGAACGCCGCAAACGACCACGAGGTCAGGAGCGGGTACAGAGGGCTCCAGTGGGCATCCGGCTGGGGCAGCGATGGCGGCAACAGGAAGAGAAAGCGAAGTGAGTTGGTGACCCAACCGGAACCACCGGCGATGTTCCGGGCCAGGTCCATGTAGGCCGCTCCGTCGCAATCCGAGCCGGCCAGCGTGTACGCGCGGAAGAAGAACATGCGCACCGCGAGACTCGCCAGCGTCAGGGCGGCGAGTCCGACGTACGCGTGGCGCGAGCGAAATCCGCCCCCGGCACTGCGCCCGCGCGTACCCGGCGATGTGGATCGATTTTCGTTTGTCACCATGTCTCCCGAGAGGTCATGATAGCATACGCAAACCGGCAGAACGCCGGATCCTCATGAGCAGAAGAACCCGCACCCTCGAACTCATCGTCTATCTCATCTTTCTGGCCGCCGTATTCGAGGGCCTCACGCGACTGGCCATTTCGATTCCGCGTTTCACCAACCGCATTCCGGTGACGGACAATGCGTGGTGGCACGACTCGTGGATGCGGCGGCACGCGCGCACCGGCAATGCCATCTTCTATGATTTTGACATCTACGACCCCACGAAGGGATGGGCCGCACGGCCGGATCTCACCGACCGCGTGGCGTTCGATAACCAGCGGCTGAGCACGAATTCGAAGGGCCTGAGAGGAAAAACCGAGCACGCCTACGAGAAGACGCCGGGCAAAGTGCGGATTCTGGTGCTCGGCGATTCGTTCACCTTCGGCGACGAAGTCAGCGACGACGAGACCTACTGCCATTACCTGCAGGAAATGCTGCCGCAGGCGGAAATCATCAACATGGGAGTGCACGGATACGGCCACGACCAGATGTTGATTCTGTTCCGGGAGGAAGGCGTCAAATACAAACCGGACATCGTCCTGCTTGGATTCATCGGGATGGACATGCCGCGCAATGTTCTCAGCTTCAGGGACTATGCAAAGCCCAGATTCGTGGTGCGCCACGGCAAACTGGTACTCACCGGAACACCGGTGCCGCCGCCCGAAGAAATCCTGGCGCGACACCCGATTCGATCGCGGGCGCTGGAGTTGCTCGCCGCCCTGTGGGAGAGAGCCATGAAGGCGTCGGGACTCCATGAGCGCAACATGGAGAAGACGACGACGGCCATTCTGAGCGAGATTGCCCGGTTGAGCCGGAGCGTGGGCGCGACCCCGGTGTTCGTGTACCTGCCCACCGCCAAAGATCTTTCGCGGCCACCGTCGCCGCCGGGTGAGCCCTACCTGTTCTCTGCGTGCAAGACCATCGGTGACGTTCGCTGTTTCTCGGTCCTGCCCGATTTCACAACGCATTTTTCGAACGTCGATGCCTTCATGCCGGGAGGACACTGGCCGCCCCCGGGTCATCGGGTGGTAGCCGAGGCAATACGTACCTATCTGCTCGACCAGGGCCTGGTCGGGCCGCCCGCGCGGTAGGACCACCGGCCCGGATGAACCCGGGCGATTCCCCGGACGGCCGGTGTATCATGGGGCATGCGCACGCTTCTGCCCGGTTGCCTGCTGGTGGCGGTTCTGGCAACGGCGTCGTTTGCGGCGACCGCAGACGACGTTCCGTGGGACCGCGTTCCCGGCGCAAAGGATTTCACCGGGTTCCAACGCCGGGTTGCCGCAACCGTACTGCAAACGTCCTACTGCTACGGCGGGTGCAACGGCACAATCGCCGAGTGTTTGCGCACCGGTGACCCCATTGCCACTCGACTGGCTGCGTTCGTGTCGCGCCGCGTCATCGTCAATCCCGACGTCGATGTCATTCTCAAGGAAGTGGAAAATCGCCGGCGCTCGGCCACCGCACCCGACACATTGCACGTGGATCTTTCGCAGTTGCTTCCGGCCGGGAATCCATCCGCCTCGGTTGAGGTGCTGATGTACGGAGATTTCGACTGCCCCTACTGTCACGAAGCCGCCACGGCCCTGCGCGAGTTGAGCGTGGCCTACCCGGATTCGTTCTCGTTCTGGTTCAAGCCCTATCCGCTGTCTCAGGACCCGTACGCACTTCCCGCCGCGATTGCCTACCTCGCCGCCGAACGCCAGGGCCGGGGATGGGACATGTTCGAAGGATTGTTCTCACACACGCGGGAGCTGGATACCCAGACGTTGCAGGACATCGCCGACGCGTCCGGCCTCGATCTCAAGCAGTACCGCGCGGACATCAAGGATCCCGCTCTGTCACAGCGCGTGCGCACCGACAAGGCGGAGGCAGTGGCGTGCGGATTTCACAAGATGCCCGGCATTCTCATCAACGGCAAGCCTTACCACGGCAGCCTGTCGAAGGCCGAACTGTGGGATCGCATCCAGGAAGAACGCGAGCTGGTGGCGCGGCGGCATCCCGCTGAGAAGAGCGGCGGTTAGTCGTCTACCGGCCGGCCATAGATGGAGCCGCGCCCAGCGGCCCGGAGTAGTCGGTCCCGGACGCGGTGCAGATCCGGTAGTTGCTCACCGGTGTGCCGTCCGACGTCGTCACCCTGGTGATCCCCAGCCATTGGAGCGACGCGGTGACGGTAACTCCGGCATCGGCTGTTGCCGCCGCAAACGACTTTGCGCCCGCATCGATCGGAGCCGCCACCCGGTTGAACCGGCAGAAGAGAGGGACTTCCCAGTCATTCTCGAAGGTCGAGCCCGAATTGTAGTTCTCTATGAAGAAGTAGGGATCATGGTAATCGGTGCGGGGACCGACGTAGGCTTCCGCGGTCGGGCTGTACGTCGATGAGCCGTCGCTTGTAAAACGGTAGTGCAGCTTGACGTACACGTACCCCGGTTGTCCGTCGAGCAGCGAGTCATCCACCTCGACCGTGAAATCGTCGAGCCATTCGACCTTG
>DASRYI010000083.1:0-42360 GCA_035687255.1 Candidatus Krumholzibacteriia bacterium
CTCGTCGAGAGCGGGAACGTGATTGAGCTCCCGGGCCTGGACAAGCAGGCAATGCCGCCCGAGACGCGCGATGTGGTGCGAGACGGTCTCGGGACTGCAGCGCAGCGCACGGGAGATCTGGCGGTTGCCCATGCATCCGACCACCATCATGACGATGCGTGGGATGAGGTAAGGACGCTTTTGCCAGTAGGTCGTCGCGAAGGTCTGGGTACTGAAGTGACGGCGACATGCCAGACATGTAAACCGTTGGATACGGAAGGGAGAGGCTTGACGAATGTAGAAGCCCTTCCGTTTGTACGGCCAGTCATGTAACAACGTGTTGAAGTAACGGCAGTTCGGGTTGGGGCAATGCGGCGGCGTCCACGATGTCGCTCTCGGTCCCATGCATCGGACCAGGCACACGGCGTGCCAGGGACAATTTCACGGCCACAACCAAAGAAAAAGGGCGTCGCAAATGCGACGCCCTTTTCGGCACACCGTCTGTTCGCGCGTCTAGCGCGTAAATACCTTGTCCAGATAGCGCACGTAGGCGAGTTCCGCGGTGCCGCAGAAGTAGTTCTTCTTGCGAAAATCCCACGGCTCGATGTCCTTGTAGAGAATGCCTCCCACAAAATCCTGCTTGGTCGCCATCAGCATGCGCAGCACGATCTCGAGGCTCGGTCGCAGGCCCTCCTTGCGCCCGGGTGCATAGCCCTGAATGCGCAGCTTCGGCACCTGTCCCCACGCGGAGGCTTCGTATCCCGACAAGACCCACGCCGTGTCCGCCTCGGAGTAGGAGAGGCGGGCCTGGATCGCATACTTCTTCCCGATCATGGCGCGCAGCCCTTCCGTGTCGTTCCACTTGAATACGCCCATCTGCACCTCGGTGTAGTCGTCGGGCGGCGTGAACGTCATGGCATCCTGCGTGCGCGGGAAGGCAATGGGACGCCCCTGGGGAATCACGATCGAGTCCGTCGGGGACACGATGTTGTCCACCTCGAAATGGACGATCGGGCTGAAGGTCTTGGCGACGCGGAAGGTCAGGCTGTCGAGGGAGCCCAGACTGTCGACCTTGGCGGCAATGTTGTCGCCGGTGAAGAACTCCGTGATGTTTTCCTGCTTCGCGACCAGAATGTCGCCGAGCTTGTCGACGATCTGCGGGTAGTCAATTCTGTAGAGAAAATCGTCACTGATGACTTCGCCGGTGGTGGCCTCGCGAAGCGTGGCCTCGACATACGGGTCTTCGACAACTTGCTTCTTGTGGCAACCGGCGAGGCTCACCGCAGCCATGCACACAGCCCCAACCAACAACAACTCTCGCTTCATCGATGGTTCACTCCTGGAGAATTGGACCGTTCCGAGCCCGTGCGTCCGCGGGATCCAGCACCTGTCCGGCATTCCGGTGGTCCGAATAGGGCGACAGTAGAGGGACACGCTAACACCCGCCCCGGGCTCTGTCAACGACATCCGCCCGCCCGGGGGATTGACTCCCCCCCTTCAGTAGACTAATTTATTTCCTGGACTGGGGCGCAATCTGCGAGTCGTGTTACCGAACAACTCAGCGTGTCACGGATAGGACCGATGGGGGATTCTCGCCATAGGCCGACGTGGCCCCTTGTACGTGTTGCGTTCTACCTGCTCGTGGTGGTGGTGGTCATCCTGCTGCGCAGCCAGTCGTTCAAGGGCGGCGGCGGGACCGGGTTCCGGTTCTCCACGGAGAGCGACACGGTCAAAACCATCACGCTGGCCGGCGCCGAGCTGGCCCCCGAGCTGGTGCCCCGCATGATCTCGGACTACGAGTTCAGTTTTCCCAAACTGCACGTCCGGATCGAAAACGGCGGGACTGCCCGGGCGCTGGAAGCGCTGGTGAACCACCGCGCGGCCGTCGGATTGCTGTACCGACCTCCGACTAAAGAAGAACGGACAATCGTTATGTCGGCGGTGAGCGACTCAGTATTGTACTTCCCCATCGCGCTGGGGGGAATCGAGGTGCTGGCGCGCGACGACTCGGGCGTCGATTCGCTCGGCGTCAATGATCTGCGACACCTGTTGCGCGGCGAGGGCGTCGGCGACATTGAACACGTGTACGCGCCCGATCCCAACCAGGGATTGTGGGACGCGTTCCGAAGCTGCCTCGGGTTCGCGACCACGGCGCCGGTTCCGGAAACCGTCACCTTTCTCAAGGACGAGAACGAGGTGATCGAGTCGGTACTGGCGGATCCCCGCGGGATCGGCATCGGGAGCACGTTGAGTCTGCCCGACTCCATCCGCGACCAGGATCTGCACGCACTGTGGATCCGGGCGGACGGAGCGAAGGCGGCGGTTCCGCCGGGCAATCGGGAAATTGGCTACGGCGACTACCCGCTGTTCCATTATCTGTATGCGGCGTGTCTCGCCAACGGCAGCGTGCGCGGCGCAATGTTCGTGACGCACTTGACCAGCGATCGCGGACAACGGCAAATCGAGCGAGCGGGGTTTCTTCCCGCCCGGCAGACCGCACGCTCGATCGTCATCACACGGCACCCGCTGGGTGGCAACGGTTCTAAGGAGGACGAATGACATCGATCTCTCATTTCGCGATTCGCCGGCGCATGCACGCGCGGGGCGCGACCGGCGCGCTGGCGATTCTGGCGATGTGCGTCGCGTTGGGCGGCCTGGTGGTCCAGGTCCACGCGCAGAAGAGCTACCGCTACGAGGATGATCCCATCCGCGGCGGCAACAAGGCGCTGGAAGACAACCGCCTCGACGACGCCAAAGCGAAGTTCGACGAGGCCATCGAAGCCGGTTATCAGCTTCCCAAGGCGAAGTTCGGCCTGGGCGAAGTGGACGCACGCACCGGCCGCTTCGAGGAGGCGGAAGAGCTCTACCGGGAGGCGCTGGACCTGAGCAAGCGTTCCGGCGAAAAGTCGTTCCCCGAAGCCCACGCCGGTCTCGGCATCCTCCTGATCGACTCCGACCGCTGGGACGAAGGCGCGCAGCACATCATGGAAGCGCGCAAGCAGAACGGCGGCTACTGGCCCGGTATCTATGGAGAAGCCCGCCTGATGATCCATGAGGACAAGCTCGACAAGGCCAAGTCGCTGCTGGACTACGGCGGCAGCCGGCGCGGCGTCGGCCAGGGCGAGGACCTCTATCATCGCGGACTGGCGATGTACTACATCGCCAAGAACGACCTCAAGGCCGCGGAGACCGAGGCGCTCACCGCGCTGCATCTCAACCCGGCCAATCCGCGCCACGGCAAACTGGTGGCGCTGGTGTACGAGAAGCGCAACGTTCCCGCGCTGGCCATCAACGCGTGCGAAGAAGTGCTGCGTACGCCCGGATTCACGCCTACCGCATCCTTCGTGCACTACACCGGAACGCTGTATCAGAAGGCGGAGCGCTACAACGAGGCGCGCGACAAGTACCTGGAAGCGGTGAAACTCGATTCCACCTACACCCCGGTGCTCAAGGATCTCGCCCATCTCTACGCCATGGCCGACCAGTATGACCAGGCCTCCAAGGTCTATCTGCGCTACGTGCAGCTGGAGCCCAACGACATCATGGCGAAAGCCGGCCTCGCGGAAGCACTCGGCGAGTCGGGCCGTTACAAACAGGCGCTGGATACCGCCAACGAGGCCATGAAAGCGGACAGCACCCACTGGCAGGTGCGGCTGGCCTACGCCCGGGCCGCCATTCACAGCCGCAGCCGGGCCGATCAGTCGCGCGCCGTGGCGGTGTATGCGGCGTTGCCCGACAGCGCCCAGCTCCGTGCCGAGGACTACACGGCCATCGGGGCCCAGCAGATCGAGACCAATCAGCTGGACCTTGCCCGCGGCAACCTGCACAAGGCCATGGCCATGGATTCCACCTACGCGGAGGCGTACTTCCAGAGAGGGCTCCTGAGTTTCAAGAACCAGCATCCGGATTCGGCGGTGACCTACTTCCGTGCGGCCATCCGGCACGACAACAAGAAGCCGATCTACTTCCTGAACCTGGGTGTTGCCCATTTCCAGCTGAAGCAGGTCGACAAGGCGGCCCCGGCTTTCCGGGGCGCGCTGGCCCTGGACAACAAGCTGGTCATCGGCCACGTGCTGCTGGGCCAGGCACTGGTATCCGAGGACTCTCTGGCGGCCGCGACCCGGGCCTACAACGCCGCGCTGGCCATCGAGCCGGACAACGCCAAGGCGTTGCGGGGGCTGGGATTCATCCACCTGCGGAACGCCGAGTATGACGAGGCGGCCACCGCCTACAAGTCATCCACCGACTCGGAGCCCCGGAACGCGGACGGCTGGGCCGGTCTGGGGCAGGCCTACCTTGGCCTGCGCAATCTGAACGAGGCCGAGGCGGCTTTCCGCAAGGCCCAGGCGATCGACCCGAACAACGCCACGCTCAAACGCGGCATGGAGACCCTGAACAAGGCCCGCGGAGGTTGACGGGCGGCTTGCCTTTTCCGTTTGACTGGGGTGCGGGGGGCCGGTACAATCCGGTTTCCCCGCGCCTCTTAGGTACACCCGGCGCACCAGATCACGAACGCACGGCAAACGACGCTTGAAGCGCGATGGCGGGAGCCACGCCCGCGCCAGATTTCGGAAGGAGCGGAATGAAACGGTTTATCTTTTTCTTGATATTCGTCGCTTCGGTGACGGTTTCGTATTTCATCTGGAAGAATGCACCTGAGTACCTGAGAAAGGGCGGCCCGCTCCTCGTTATCGGTCTCACGTGCTTCTTCCTCACATTCACGTTTACCGTCGAGCGAACGCTGGTGTTGTGGCGTGCGGGCGGCAAGGGTGGCATCACCAAGTTCATCCGTGCAGTCAAGGAAGGTATCCAGGCGGGCGACATTGAGAAGGCCATCGAGGCCTGTCGTAAGCAGGGCGGAAGCCTGGGTAACGTGGTCGGCGCCGGTCTCGAGCGTTACGAAATGACCAAGCCGACGGCGGCCAACGACCGCGAGCTGCTCGAAGAAACCAAGCGGGCCATCGAAGAAGCGACCGCGCTGGAAAGCCCGATTCTCGAGCGCAACCTGAGCGCGCTGTCCACCATCGCATCGATCGCCACCATGCTCGGCCTGCTGGGCACGACGATCGGTATGATTCGTTCCTTCCACGCCATGGGCCAGGCCGGTGCGCCGGACGCCGTTCAGCTCGCCATCGGTATTTCCGAGGCGCTCGTGAACACGGCGCTCGGACTCACGACGGCCATCATCGGCATTTTGCTCTATAACTACTTCGCGACGCGCGTGGACAACTTCCAGAGCTCGATCGAAGAGACCAGCTTCGAGGTCATGGATCTCCTGAGGCATTCGAAAGGATCGTAGTCCGTGTCCAAGAAGGGTCGAATTGGCATCAAGATCGACATGACCCCCATGGTCGATGTCGCCTTCCTGTTGCTGATCTTCTTCATGACCACGACCTCGTTCAAGCCGCCGGAACAGGTAAGCGTCAAGTTGCCGGGATCGAAGTCGGATATCCACGTCCCGGAGACCAAGACGATTATTTTGACCGTGAACAAGGACGGGGAAACGTATATTTCCACCGAGGACCTTTCCAAGACCAACCTGGTCGCCAAAGAGGACCTCGTGAACGCGATTCTCACGTGGCGCGCCAAGAACCCCGCCGCCGTGGTGGTGCTCAAGGGCGACCGCGACGGTGAGTACGGCAATATGGCCGACGTGATGGATGCGCTGGCCCAGTCGAAGACGCTCCGTTTCAACCTGATGACGGACATCAAGGACACCAAGGAGAAGGGCGCCAAGACGACGTCACACCGCCGTGGCGGTAACCGTCGCCGATAACGCCGTTGCAGGCCGCAGAAAGGGGGGAGGAAAACCATGGCTGACGTACAAACAGCAGAACCAAAAGGTGCGGGTAAAACTGCACTCGGGTTGCGCAAACGCAAACGCGTGGGCATCCGCGTGGACATGACACCCATGGTGGACGTGGCCTTCCTCCTCTTGATCTTCTTCATGGTGACGACCGTGTTCCGCCGTCCCCTGGCCATGGAAATGAACCTTCCCGAATCCGGGGCCAAGGTGAAGATCAAGGAAAGCAACGTCATGACCATCTACATCGAAGAGGATGGAACGATGGTCTATGACGTGGGCAAGCGCGGCCTCCAGCCCCTCCCCTGGGACGAGCTGCGCCAGACGCTGGTGCTGGAACACGACTACAACCCCGATCTGGTCACGCTGGTCAAGATCGACCGCAAGGCCAAGTACGACCAGATGGTCAACATGCTGGACACGCTGGACGAAGCCCAGATGACACGCTTCAGCATCGTTCCCATGACGGACCTCGACAAGACCGCGCTGCAGGGAGGCGGGCTGTAGTGGCGATCATCAAGCAGTTCTCGCTGGCCAATGCCGGCCAGCTTCCCGTCACCGGCGATCTCCATCCGCTGCGCAGGGAATTCACGCGCTGGATCTCGTGGAGCAACATCTTCTGTCTGGTCGTGGGGGGCGCGCTCTTTGCCAGCTGGTACGTGTATTCGCACCGCCACAAGGAAGACGTGGTACCACGCAACGTCCAGATTGTGAAGTTCACGGAGCTGGGCGTGCCGCCGTCGATTCAGAAGGAAGCCGCGCCCCAGGTGAACGTCGCGGAGAACATCGCTCCCCCGACCATCGGCGTACCCGAGCCGGTACCCGATGCCGAGGCCACCGAGTCGACCATCGCCTCCCAGGCCGAAATGTCCGACGCGCTGGCGCCGATTACCGCCTCCGACCTTTCCGGCGGCGGCAACGACTCGCTGGTGGTGGACACCAGTGACAAGACCCCCAAACCGGGTGAGTTCGTCCCCTTCGACGAACTCCCGGTGCTCCTGAGCGTCCAGCCGCCCGTGTATCCCGAGATGGTGCGCGAAGCGGGCATCGACGGCACGGTGACTGTTCAGGTGCTCGTGGGCAAGGACGGGAAGGTCAAGCAGGCCCAGGCCGTCGACGGCCCGGAGCCGCTGCGCGTGGCCGCGGTTACCGCCGCCAGGACGGCGCTCTTCAAACCCGCACTCCAGGGCACCAGCCCGGTGGAAGTGTGGGTCATGGTCCCGATCACCTTCCAGATCGCCAAGTAGCCACCGGGACGCCCCGCGGCTTCGTGAAAACCGGCCAGGGCGCAGCTGCGCCTTGACGGCCCCGAAGGCCTGCGTTACCATCCCGGGCCTTATCCCTCGGCAGTTGCCGACCTGGACCTGACGACCATTTTGAGATGAAGAATCCGCCCGGTTCGAGTGCCACGGCGTGGTGCGGCCGACCGGAGTTACCCAGACGAGGAGATACCATGTTGCGATTGACACGCTTCCCCGGAGCGCGGATGACGAAGTCCTGGCTCGCGCTGGCGTGCCTGTGCGCCGTGTGCCTGATGGGCATGCTGGCGCCGGTGGCAGCCCATGCGTCGGAGCTCGACCTCCAGATCCCGGCCATCGACACGTCCTACACGCTCTTCGGTATGAACGTCAGCGGTCTGACTCTGCTCTACATCGGCTTCGCGGTGTGTCTCTTGGGCATGGGATTCGGGCTCGCCATGTTCAACAAGGTCAAGGGCATGCCGGTGCATTCCAGCATGGCCAGGGTCTCCAACATCATCTATGAGACGTGCAAGACCTACCTGCAGCAGCAGGGCCGCCTGCTCATTATCCTCGAGTTGTTCATTGCGGCCTGCATCATCTATTACTTCGGCGTGCTCTCGAAGCTGGGAACGGGTCGCGTGGCGCTGATCCTGATGTGGTCGGTGATCGGCATCCTGGGCTCGTACTCGGTGGCGTGGTTCGGCATCCGGATGAACACCTACGCCAACAGCCGCACGGCGTTTGCGTCGCTGCGCGGAAAGCCGCTGCCGGTCTATGAGGTTCCCATCACGGCCGGTATGAGCATCGGCGTGCTCCTGATCTGCGTCGAGCTCATCATGATGCTCGTGATTCTGGTCTTCGTGCCCGGCGAATCCGCGGGCGCATCGTTCCTCGGCTTTGCCATCGGCGAATCGCTGGGCGCCGCGGCGCTGCGTATCGGCGGTGGCATCTTTACCAAGATCGCCGACATCGGTTCGGACCTGATGAAAGTCGTATTCCGCATCAAGGAAGACGACCCGCGCAACCCCGGCGTGATTGCGGACTGCACCGGCGACAACGCCGGCGACTCGGTGGGCCCCACCGCCGACGGCTTCGAGACCTACGGCGTGACAGGCGTCGCGCTCATCTCCTTCATCGCGCTGGCCGTGATGCCGGAGCACAAGTCACACCTGCTGGTGTGGATCTTCGCGATGCGTATTCTCATGATCATCACGTCGGTGGTGGCGTTCTCCGTCAACAGCGCCATTTTCCGCTCGCGCAACGCGGGCAAGGACAAGATCAACTTCGAGGCGCCGCTTACCAGCCTGGTGTGGGTCACGTCCATGCTCTCCATCGTCGTCACGTTCCTGGTGTCTTCGTGGATGCTGGGCAGCCTGGGCGGCGGCCTGTGGTGGAAGCTCTCAGTCATCATTTCCTGCGGCACGCTGGCGGCCGCGTTGATTCCGGAATTCACCAAGGCCTTTACCAGCAGCGGCTCGCGCCACACCAAGGAAATCGTGGCGGCCTCGCGCGAGGGCGGCGCGTCGCTCACCATTCTCTCCGGTCTGGTGGCCGGCAACTTTTCGGTGTTCTGGAAGGGCCTTACCCTGGCCGTGATGCTGCTCATCGCGTACATCATGTCGACCCAGGGCCTGGGTGCCATCATGTCGCATGAAGCCGTGTTCTGCTTCGGCCTGGTGGCCTTCGGGCTGCTCGGCATGGGGCCGGTCACCATCGCCGTCGACTCGTATGGCCCGGTGACCGACAACGCGCAGAGCATTTTCGAGCTCTCGCAGATCGAAACGCTCCCGGGCAGCGCCAAAGAAGTCGAAAAAGACTTCGGCTTCAAGCCCGACTTTGCGCTGGGCAAGCACTTCCTCGAGGACAACGACGGTGCGGGCAACACCTTCAAGGCGACTGCCAAGCCGGTGCTGATCGCGACCGCCGTGGCCGGCGCCACCACCATGATTTTCTCCATCATTCTGTTGCTCCAGCGCCACATGGGCGATGCCTTCACGCTTTCGCTCATGGAACCGCGCGTGTTGCTGGGGCTGATCATGGGCGGCGCCACGGTGTACTGGTTCACCGGCGCATCCATGCAGGCGGTGACCACCGGCGCCTACCGCGCGGTGGAGTACATCAAGCGCAACATCAAGATCGATTCGGCCGAGGCCGCATCCATCGAAAAGTCGAAGCAGGTGGTGAAGATCTGCACGCAGTACGCACAGGCGGGGATGTTCAACATCTTCATCGTGATCTTCTGCCTCACGCTGGCGTACGCGTTCTTCGATCCGATCTTCTTCGTCTCGTATCTGGTGTCGATCGCGGTCAGCGGCCTGTTCCAGGCCGTGTACATGGCCAACGCCGGCGGCGCGTGGGACAACGCCAAGAAGATCGTGGAAGTGGAACTGAACGAGAAAGGCAGCGACCTGCACGCCGCCACGGTGGTGGGCGACACGGTGGGCGATCCTTACAAGGACACGTCGTCGGTGGCGCTCAACCCGATCATCAAGTTCACGACGCTGTTCGGCCTGCTGGCGGTGGAGATCGGGGTTTCCAACCCGACCATCTCGCACGTGATCGGAATCGTGCTGATGGTGCTGGCCCTGTTCTTCATCTACCGCTCGTTCTACGGCATGAGGATTACGGGACAGAAGCAGTCGTAGGGGTTCCATCCCGGCGAAGAAACAAAAAACCCGCGGTCTTCGGACCGCGGGTTTTTTTTGTCACTTATCCGGTGTGAGGACTCAAGCGCTGCCCTTGGGCGCCGCGCTCACCGCCTCTTCGACCGATTCAAACGTGTCGAAGATCAACACGAGCTTGGTCACGAGGAAGATGGCGTTGATACGATCGCCGACGCGAGCCAGCCGGAACCAACCCTGGCGGTTCACACAGGTGGTGCGGGCGCGAACCAGCGACCCCAGCCCCACGCTGTTGACGTAGGAGATCTTGCCCAGATCCACGACGACCTTGGGAGTTCCCTTCGCAGCGACTTCGTCGATCGCGGCCAGAAGCTCCTGGGTCTCATCCTTACCCACCAGGTTTTTCTTGGGGGTCAGTACGGTCACATCGCCGACGAGAGAGCGATCGAAAGTCATGTGCGTCTCCTTTACAGACCTGTGAAGCGCGTGTCTTGCATCAACCCCGGACGTCCCTGCGCGCGTCCGCGGGCGCACTGCGCTCGAAGGGGCCGAGTATAGCGGGCGCCCGCGCGAGCGTCAAGGTTGCCGGTGGGCGGTTCGTGACGGCGCGTCCTCCCGGGTCCGCCGGGGAGCACGGCCACGCGGGGTTCCGTCAGCGAACACGCACATCGACGAAGCCGCGTTTGCCCACCTGGATCGCGTATTTTTCCCGGCGTGCGGGCAGTTTCCGGTCGACATCTGCAAGCTTCTCGCCGTCAACGCGGACCGCGCCCTGCGTGATCATGCGCCGCGCCGCGGACGAGCTCTCGCACAGTCCTGCGGAGGTCAGGATCTTGACGATCCACAGCCCCTCCTCCGGCGCCTCCAGTTCCAGCTGGCGGATTTCCTCGGGGCGCTCGTGCTCGACGAAGAGCCGGTTGAAGTGCGCCTCCGCGGCCTGCGCGGCCTCTTCATCGTGGAACTGGGTCACCAGATCACGCGCCAGCTCGCGCTTGAGGTGCGAGGGGTTGGTCGCGGGATCGGCCATTCGCGCCCGGATCGCCGCCACCTCCCCGGGTCCACACGAACTCACCAGTTCGAAGTATTTCACGATCAGCGAATCCGGAATGCGCATGGTCTTGCCGAAGATCTCCTCGGGCGCCTCGGTGATGCCGATGTAGTTGCCCAGCGACTTGCTCATCTTCTCCACACCGTCAATGCCCTCGAGGATGGGCAACGTGAGAATGACTTCGGGCTCCTGTCCGTAGGCACGCTGAATCTCACGCGCCATGAGCAGGTTGAATTTCTGCTCGGTGGCACCGATCTCGACGTCAGCATTCAGGGCCACCGAGTCGTAGCCCTGCGCCAGCGGATACACGAACTCCAGCAGGCTGATGGGCCGCCCCTGCTCGTAGCGTTTTTCAAAATCGTCACGTTCCAGCATCTGGGCGACGGTCTGGGTTGCGGTCAGCCGCAGCACGTCGGCAAATTCCATCTTGGCCAGCCAGCGGCTGTTGAAATCAACCTTCGTGCGTTTGGGATCAAGGATCTTGAACGCCTGTTCGGTGTATGTCTTGGCGTTGGCCACCAGCACCTCGTGTGTGAGTTGCTTGCGCGTTTCGTGGCGGCCGCTGGGGTCCCCGATCATCCCCGTGAAGTCCCCGATGAGGAACACGACGGTGTGTCCGAGATCCTGGAACTGGCGCAATTTGCGAAGCCCCACGGTATGCCCCAGATGGATGTCAGGGGCGGTGGGATCAAACCCCTGCTTGATCACCAGCGGTTCGCCGGCCTTCAGCGACCGTTCCAGCTTGCGCCGGAGGTCCTCCTCCGGAATGATTTCGACCGCGCCCTGCCGGATGATGGCCAGTTGTTCGTCGACGCTGAGCGCCGGTGTGTCCTGCTTTCGCGTCATGGTGATGGCTACCTCGTGACGGTGAATGGGAACCTGTTTGGTGGCGCGATGATAGCAGCGCACGGAAGTCCCCGTAAAGCGTGGCCCCGGAGATGGGCTGCGTGTTATGTTGCCCCCTGCCCGGCATGGCCCTTGCGGTATCCAGGGCCGTCCCGGAAGTCATGACTGAAGATCGCACGTCAGAAGACCGCGGTGGAGCGCCAAGCGGCGATCCTGCCGTACCCAACGCGCCGGAGGATGCGGGGTTGGCCCGTGGGCTGCGCCTGCGCACGCCACGCCGCCTGCTGATCGGAGCGCTGGTGCTCGCCGCCGGCGCGATGTTCAGCGCCTATCGCTATTTCTCGGCGGACCTCCCCAGCACCGCGCGCCTCGAGATGATCGAGCCGACCCTGAAGACGCAGGTCTTCGGCGCCGACTCCAGCGTGGTGGGCGAGTTCTTCATCGAGGACCGCGCCCTGGTTTCCCTCAAGGACCTTCCGCCGTACGTCCCGGCCGCCTTCGTGTCCGTGGAGGACCGCAAGTTCTACTCGCACTGGGGCGTCGATCTGTTCGGCATCGCGCGGGCGGTGGTGAGCAATCTCCGCCACGGCCACCGCGTGCAGGGCGGCAGCACCATCACGCAGCAGCTGGCACGCAACCTCTTCGACATGTTCGAAAACACGCTCACGCGCAAGATCAAGGAAGCACTGCTCGCGATGCGCATCGAGCGCGCCTACTCCAAGGACGAAATCCTGGAGATGTACCTCAACCAGATCTATTTCGGCGCCGGTGCGCACGGGATCGAAGCGGCGGCGCAGGTATTCTTCGGCAAGCACGCGAAGGATCTCACGCTGGGAGAGGCGACGCTGCTGGCGGGACTGCCCAAGAACCCGCGCGACTACTCGCCCATCAACCACCTCGACCGTTCGCTCAAGCGGAGGTCGGTGGTGATCGACGCCATGGTGGACACGCACAAACTCACGCGCGCCCAGGCCGACTCGCTCAACGCCGCTCCCGTGACGGTGCGTCCCGGCCGGGCGGGAAAGACCGAGTTTGCCGCGTATTTTCTGGAAGAGGTCCGCCAGTATCTGGAAGACAAGTACGGCGCCGACCGCATCTACCGCGACGGCCTCAAGGTCTACACCGGACTCGATCCGGCGCTGCAGCACGCCGCCGAAGACAGCATGGAGTCGCACCTCTCGCGCATCGAGAAGATGCAGGGCTATCACGACACACGCGCGAGCTACGAAAAGGAACTGGAGAAGGACGAAGATCCCGGTCCGCCCCAGTATCTGCAGGGCGCCGTCGTCGCCATCGATGTGAAGACGGGATTGATACGCGCGCTGGTGGGCGGCCGCAGCTTCAAGCACAGCAAGTTCGATCGCGCGGTGCAGGCCAAACGCCAGCCCGGCAGCGCCTTCAAGCCCTTCATCTACCTGGCGGCGCTGGAAAACGGCTACACGCCCGCCGACATTCTGCTCGACGCGCCCATCGTGATCGACCTTCCGCACGGCGACGTATGGAAACCGCAGAACTACTCCGAGACCTACGAGGGTGAGGTGACGGTGCGTCACGCCCTCGACATGTCCATCAACATCGCCGCCATCCGGCTCCTGATGGCGATGGGACCCACGGAAGCCATCAATGTGGCGCACCGCCTGGGGATCAAGAGCGACCTCGAGCCCGTGTACTCGCTCGCACTGGGCGTGTCCGAGGTGACACCGCTGGAACTGACCAACGCCTACGCCACCATCGCCGCCGGCGGCATGCGCGGCGAGCCGCTGCTGGTGCGCAAGGTGGTGGACCGCGAGGGGCGCGTGCTGGAAGACAACAAGGTGTTCCGCGAAGAGGTGGTGGATCCCAAGGTCAACTACATGATCACCAGCCTGCTGGAGAGTGTCATGAACGAGGGCTTCGGACGGCGCGCGCGCGCCTTCGGGTTCACGGATCCGGCCGGCGGAAAGACCGGCACCACCGATCTGTGCACCGACGCCTGGTTCGTGGGATTCACTTCGGATCTGGCCGTCGGAGTGTGGACGGGCTTCGACGAGAAGAAGACCATGGGCAAGAAGATGACAGGATCGTTCGTGTCATTGCCCACGTGGACCGCCGTCATGAAGACCGAGTACCGCGATCATCACGCGCCCGAGTTCGTGGAGCCGGACGGGATCGTGCACCGCGTGATCTGCGAGAAATCGGGCCTGCTGGCCACCGACGCCTGTCCCAAGATACGCCGCGAGGTGTTCATCGAGGGGACGGAGCCTACCCGCCCCTGCGACCGTCACGGCTCGGCATCGTCGCGCCCGGTTCAGGACATGGACTCGTTCAACGAACTCGACCGGCAGATTCTCGACAACAACTGAGCGCGGCTACACCGCGACGTGATTGGGGAGGACGCCGAGCAGCGTCTTGAAGGTCTCCACTTTGCCGCGGCGGAAGTAGGTCCGCGGCACCCGCTTCGAAATTCCGCACATCACTTCGTAGCAGATGGTATCGGCCCACGCCGCCACATCGTGGAAGGTGAGCGTCTCGCTTCCCTGCGTTCCCACCAGCACCACCTCGTCACCCGGCCTCGGGGGCACCGGGACGTCGGTAAGATCGACCATGGTCATGTCCATCGTGACCCGTCCGATGATCGGCACGCGCACGCCACCCACCAGCATGTGTCCGCGACCGGAAAGATGAAACGGATAGCCGTGACCGTACCCGACCGGCACCACACCGATCAGTGATTCACGCGCGGTTACAAACGAACGCGCGTAACTGATGCTGCTGCCGGCGGGAAATTTGCGCACGCGCACCATGCGCGACTTCCAGCTCATGATGGGCACGGCGTCCACGGCCGACAACGCACCGGCGGGGTGGAGACCGTACGCCAGCAGCCCGGGCCGGACCATATCCATGCGCGCTTCAGCGATGCCGTCGACGGCGGCGGAGTTGGCGCTGTGCACACGCCCCGGGTCGATTCCGGCGGCGCGCAGACGCTCGATCAGCGCGCGAAAACGCCGGATCTGTTCTCGTGTGAACGCGGGATCGGTGTCGGAGACGGGAAAATGTGTGTACACACCGCGCAGCCGGATTCCGGGCGCGCCCGCAATCTCCCGGATGGATTCGAACGCGCTCTCTTCCGCAACACCCGTCCGGCCCATTCCCGTGTCCACTTCGACGTGCGCGTCGATCACCTGGTTCGGCGCTTCGCGCGCCACCGCGTGCGCGATGTCGGTGGAGGAAATGGTGATGGCCAGACCGTGCAGCGCTACCGCGGCGATTTCCGTTTCCAGAATGGGGCTGAGGATCAGAATCTCGTTCTTGATCCCCGCCTCGCGCAGCTCGGCGCCTTCATCCACGGTTGCGACTCCGAACATGTGCACGCGCGACGCGGCGGCGCGGGCCACCTGCACCGCTCCGTGGCCGTACGCGTCGGCCTTCACGGTGAGCAACATGGATGTGTCGGGCCCGATGTGCGTCTGGATGCGCTCCAGGTTGCGGTCGAGGGTGTCGAGGTTGATCTCCAGCCAGGTGGGCAGACGCTTCATGATTTGCACGCTATCGCACGCTCAAAAACAGGGTCAAGCGACGTTTCTCCGTGCTTTTCCCGGTGCCGGGGCCCGGGGTGACGCCAGCGAGCTATACGTCTGAACGGCTTGCCCTTACTCGGACAAAGGCCTTGACACTTCGGGTGGAAACATGGTTATTTTTGGTCGATCCCACCGCTCGTTTTCGTCGGGTACGGCGTGACCCAACAGCCCGGTTTCCAGAATCAGGTGAAATTTCCCTTTCGAAGGAAGGGCTCCGGAATGAGAAAGCGTAACCTATTGTCCCTAGCGGTCTTCCTCTGTGGGTCGCTGGTGCCCTCACTCGCCGCCGCCCGGGTCGATACGCCGCCGGAATTGATTTCAAAGGGTAAGAATGGACCGCAGCGCGTCTTCGTGATCGACGGTTCGACGGTTCACAACGTGGGCGAACTCCAGATGATGGTGGGCAACTGGGGGATGTTCGGCTCCTGGCCGGGTTCAGGACTGCCCTTCTCGGAGGCTCCGTCGGCGCAGTGGCCGGCTGGAAGCGGCGTTGAATACCTCTTCACCGCCGGTCTGTGGGTGGGCGCCCTGAAGAGCGGTGTGGCCGCGGTTTCAACCGCCGCCTACCAGTGGGAGTTCCGCCCCTCGAACGACCTGCGCGACATCATGTACAAGGCCTCGGAAGGTTCGCGCGGCGGCAATCGTCTGCCCTCGAAGAACGCGGACGACGACCGTGACGGCAAGATCGACGAGGACTGGCTGAATGGCTATGACGACGACGGAGACGGGCTGATCGACGAAGATTTTGCCGCCATTTCCAAGCAGATGTTCTCGTGTCAGTATACGGACGACCAGCCGTCCTCCACGCAGATCTATCCGCAGCACAACCCGCTGCACCTGCACGTCCGCCAGGAGAGCTACCAGTGGGAAGAGGATCGGTTTGACGATTTCGTGGGCGTGCAGTTCTGGATCACCAACTACGGCACCGACGTGCTGACGGATCTGTACATCGGCTTCTTCGCCGACGGCGACGCCGGTCCGCGCGACCGTGAAAACTACTGGGAAGACGACGGCACCGGGTTCATCAGCGTGCCGATTCGTTGCACCGACCTCGGTCCGGTCTCGATGGATATCGCCTACACGTACGACGTGGATGGCGACGAAGGCCGTACGCTCGGGTATTTCGGTGTGCTGTTCCTCGGTCACACCACCGACCCCAACGGCGAGTTCGCGCCCCGGCGCGTCGGCGTGACCACCTACGCCAACTTCTCGGGCAGCCAGTCGTTCGAAGACGGCGGCGACCCGACCAACGACTTTGAACGCTATGAACTGCTCTCGTCGCAGACCAAGGACCGCAACGCCACCATCCCGCGCGACTATCGAATGCTGATGGCCGCGGGCCCGTTCGCGGAACTGCTTCCGGGCAGCACGCTGGTGTTCCAGACGTGTTTCGCCATCGGCACGGGCATCGACGGCCTGCTGGAAAACGCGTCGTCCGCGCAGCTCACTTTCGAGGGCGCGTGGTTCAACCTGGACGGCAACAAGGACACCGGCATTGACGGCCGCGAGACCCGCGTGGACGGCCCCGCCAGCGGCATCTACGTCGACTCGTGTCTCTATCCCGGACAGCCGCCCATCACCGTGCCCAGCCATACGACCATCTACATCAACGACGACTGCGGCACGGAACGTGCGGCGGAGATGATCTGCGGATATACGCCGGCCGACAGTGCGAAGTACAAGACGGGTGTGGGCGGCAATGAGAGCCAGTTGTTCTGGATCGTGGGCACGGCCCCGCCACCGCCCAGCATGCGCGTCGATTCCAGCAACCGTGATGGAGTCGCCATTTACTGGGACAACTTCAGCGAATCGCAGCCCGACGTGAAAACCCAGCGCTACGACTTCGAGGGGTACCGCGTGTTCCGCGCCGATAACTGGGGGCGTCCGGAGGGCACGTCGGTGCTCAACGGTCCGGGAGCCGATCTCTGGAAGCTGCTTTTCCAGGCGGACATTCGCAACGGCTTCGGCGAGGATACCGGTATGGACCGCCTGCGCTACGAGCCGCTGACACATACTCTCTCGGCGGGCAAGAAGCGCGACATGATCAATTCGATCAAACAGTACCTGGTGGAGTATCCGGGACAGCATCCACCGTGTCCGCAGGGTGTAACGACGGAAGTGTGTGACACGTTGTGGGCGCTGGCCGCGTGGGAACTCGGGCTTCCCGAGGGACGGCAGTACTACCGGTACATCGACCGGTCCATCCATCGCGGGCGGCCGTACTTCTACGCCGTGACGGCGAGCGACCATAACATCGACGATCAGACGGGCGCACTTTCCGAAGGCAAGGTCGGCGATCCGTCGTCCAACTTCGTTTTCGTCGAACCCGTCACGCCGTCGCAGCTCGACTACCAGTACAAGGAAGACGAAGTGTACGTGGTTCCCAATCCGGCCACCAAGGAGTCCATGCAGCCGTGGACGCTGGCGCCCAACAACGAGGACCCGACGGGCATCAAGGTGGAATTCCACAATCTGCCCGCCGACCGGGGCACGATTCGCATCTACACGGTCGCGGGCGACCTCGTGAAGGAGCTCCCGTTCGACGGGCGCACCGGTGTGGGCACCGTGAAGTGGGATCTCGTGAGCCGCAACGGCCAGGACGTCACCAGCGGTGTGTACATCTTCTCGGTGGAAACCGATACCAACGAGGCGTTCAAGCGCAAGATCGGGAAGTTCGTGGTGATCCGCTAGAACACGGGCGCCTTCCCACCGACCATACAAAAGGGCACGGTCTCGAAGACCGTGCCCTTCTTTTTGGGGTCCTGCAGCGTGCCCGCCGAGGCTAGGTGCCGAGCAGCTTCTTGAATTCCTCGGTCACCTTCGGCACCACGTCAAAGAGATCTCCCACGATGCCGTAGTCAGCCTTCTGGAAGATGGGAGCATTTTCATCCTTGTTGATGGCCACGATCACCTTCGAGGTGCGCATGCCCACCAGATGCTGAATCGCCCCCGAGATTCCCACGGCGAAGTAGAGCCTGGGATTGACCACCTTGCCGGTCTGTCCCACCTGCGCGGAATGCGGCCGGTACCCGGCGTCCACGGCGGCGCGGGAGGCGCCCACCGAGGCTCCGATGGTTTTCGCCAGGTCTTCGAGAATCGAGAAGTTCTCCGCACTCTTGAGCGAGCGTCCTCCCGACACGATGACCTCCGCCTCGGTAAGGTCCTTGGCGCCGGTGGAAGTCTCAACCACCTCGACCACGCGGCCGCGCAACATGGCGTCGTCAATCTGTACCGGCACGTCCACCACTTCGGCGCTTCCCGATCCGGAAACCGGCGGAAACACGTTGGGACGGATGGAGGCCATCTGGATGGGCGCCGACGATTCGAGCTCCGCATAGACCTTCCCGGAATAGACCGGGCGCCTGACGTGCAGCACGTCGCCCACGAGCGACAGCTCGGTACAGTCGGCAAACAGCGATGCGCCGCAACGGGCCGCCGTCCGGGCCGAAAGATCCCGCCCGGTGACGGTTGCGCCGAACAGCACGATCCCCGCGTCCGCCGCCGTCACCACGGCGGCCAGGGCCGCCGCGTACGCCTGCGACGAATAGGATGCCAGCAACGCATGCTTTGCCGTGAACACCTTCGCCACGGGCAGTGACTTCGCCTCCGCCACCGCGGCGTCGGCGCCTTCTCCGATCACTGCAATCGCCACCGATCCGCCGCCTGCCTGGGCCAGCTGATTGGCGGCGCTCACCAGTTCGCGCGTAATGGGCTTGAGAGCGCCTCCACGAACCTCGCCGAAAACCAGAACTCCTTTTGCCATCGGATTTCGGGGCCTCGCCCCTCTCCTTTCCGTCGTATGGCCCTCACGGCCTAGATGACTTTCGCTTCCTCGCGCAGCAACCGGACCAGTTCCTTCGCCTGCGCCGCAGCATCGCCCGGAATCATCTTCACGGGTGGGCGCTCCGGCAGCGTGTGATATTTGATCAGTTTGGTCAGGCATCCCGCAGCGCCCACCTGCTCGGGTTTGAGGGGCAGGTCGGCCAGCGTGACCTTGCGAATTTCCTTCTTCTTCGCCTTCATGATGCCGGGCAGCGACGCGTAGCGCGGCTCGTTGAGTCCTTTCTCACACGTGACGATGGCGGGCAACGCCATGTCGACGATCTCATCCGCTCCTTCGATACGCCGGCGCGCCCTCATGCGCGTATGATCGTCGGAGAGTGTCAGTTCGGTCACGATCTGCGCCTGGGGAATTCCGAGGAACTCCGCGATGGCCGCACACGTCGTGGCCGCATCGTCGTCGATCCCCTGTTTTCCCCCGAGGATCAAATCCGCGCCCAGCGGGCGGATGGCCTCGGCGAGCACGCGCGCGTCACCCAGCGCGTCTCCACCCGCGAACGCCGGATCGTTCACATGCACCGCGTCATCGGCTCCCATGGCCAGCGCCGTGCGCAGAACGTCCATCACGCGATCGGGGCCCATGGAAATCGCCACCACGGTGGTGTCGTCCTTGAGCCGTTCGCGAATACGCAGCGCCTCTTCGACGGCGTATTCGTCGTAGGGATTCATCACGAACTTGATCCCGGCAGGATCGATGGACACCCCGTCGGCGCCAATCTTGATCTTGGACTCGGTATCGGGAACGCTCTTGACCAGAACAACGATCTTCACGAACAGGCCTCCTTGGGACGGGACGACAGGCGCGTCGCGCGCTGCGCCGTCCTACTGCAGATTCTTGAGGATGTGGCGCGCAATCACGATGCGTTGAATTTCGCTGGTTCCCTCGTAGATTTCCGTGATGCGCGCGTCACGGAAATACCGCTCGACGGGGAAATCCTCCAGATACCCGGCGCCGCCGTGGATCTGGACCGCTTCCCGCGCCGCCGCGTTCGCGCTCTCCGACGCAAACAACTTGGCCATGGCGGCTTCCTTGCCGTGCGGCAGGCCTTCGTCCTTGAGACGCGCGGCGTTGTAGACCAGCAGCCGCGCCGCTTCGACGCGCGTGGCCATGTCCGCGATCTTGAACTGAATGGCCTGGAACTTGCCAATGGGTTGATCGAACGCTTCACGCTCACCCGCGTACTTCACGGACGCCTGCAGGCAGGCCTCGGCGATTCCCACCGCCTGCGCCGCAATCCCAATGCGACCGCCGTCGAGCGTGTGCATCGCGATCTTGAAACCGCCGCCGACTTCACCCAGGATGTTGGCCGCGGGCACACGTGCGTCTTCGAGAATCAACTGGACCGTGCTCGAGGCCCGCAGGCCGAGCTTGTCTTCTTTCTTCCCCACCGAGAATCCCGGCGTGCCGGCGTCGATCACGAACGCCGTGATCCCCCGCGTCTTGTGCGAGGTGTCGGTGCGGGCCAGCACCAGCACCACGTCCGCCTCTTTTCCGGTGGTGATGAAGTTCTTGGTTCCGTTGAGAACGTAGTCGTTGCCGTCGCGAACCGCCGAGGTCACCAGCCCCGCGGCGTCACTTCCCGAACCCGGCTCGCTGAGCGCATAGGCCCCCAGGAACTCGCCGGTGGCAAGCCTGGGAAGGTAGCGGCCCTTGACGTCGTCGCTGCCCCAGTGGAGAAGCGGCGCATTCACCAGCGAGTTCTGCACCGACATGGTGACGCCGGTGGACGCGCACACGCGGTTGATCTCCTCCAGGGCGATGACCAGGGCCAGGTTCCCGGCGTGACTCCCGCCGTACTGCTCGGGCACGGTCATGCCCAGGAAGCCCATTTTGCCCAGTTTCTTGACGATTTCGAGGGGAAACTTGCCTTCGCGGTTGTGGCGGTCGGCAACCGGCGCGATCTCGCTGTCGGCGAATTCGCGGGCTGTCTCCTGAATCATCCGCTGCTCATCGGTCAGCGTGAATTGCACGTCATCCTCTTTGGAAACAGGAAGACCCGGCGAGACCGGGTGATGGAAGCGCCGTCCGGGCAACGCGTGGGGCCCCGGATGCACCGTTGCGGCATCTGACGCAATGGAAACTACCCCAGCGCCCGACGGGTGTCAACCGGGTTTTGGAAGGATACCCCTTGGGAATTCGCTACTTGAGCAGCACCATCTTGCGCGTGGTGGCAAAGCCCGGGGCGGTCATCCGGTAGAAGTAGATGCCCGAACTCACGGGGCTGCCCGCATCATCGCGACCGTCCCAGACCGCCACGTAACGCCCGGCGTCTTTCGGCCCCGACACCAGCGTCCGTACGCGGGCGCCGCGCACATCGTACACGATCAGGCTCACGCCCGCCTGCGCCCCGGAGCGGGCGCCGTCCGGAACCCAGTAGTCGATCTTTGTAGTCGGATTGAACGGGTTGGGATAGTTCTGTCCCAGGGCCGCGCGGCTGACCGGCACATACAACATGCCGGTCTCATGCACCACGCCGGTTTCTCCGCTGAGCCGGTAGACGTATTCGTCGCCCATTTCGACGCTGGTGTCACTCACCTGAACGCGGCCATCGGGCGTGGCATTCACACCGCGCGCGATGCGCTGGAACACCCCCGTCGTCCCGCCCTGCACCGGAGCGCGGTACACATCGAAGGTCCGCCCCGCCTCCACCGGAACGTTCCATTCCAGATTGATGCGGTTGTCGGCCAGCGTGAACGCGAAGCGTGTTCCCGCCACCGGCGTGGGTTGCAGATAACCCACGCGCCCGTTGTTGTGCAGGTTGGCGTGGAAACGCGGCCATGGCGCATTCGCCGGATTCCACGGCGAGTTGAAGTGCCACACGTAGACGTTCTTGTCCCAGCCCGCCGCCACGATGTCGACCTTGCCGTCGCCGTCGACGTCGGTCACGGTCGGCACCGAGCGCATGGCGTCGCCGGTGGTGAGCGGGAATCCCGCCAGCACCACCCCGTTGCGGTTCCAGGCCCAGATCTTCTTCTCCTCGCTGCCGATCAGCACGTCACGCAGCCCGTCGCCGTCGATGTCCGCGATCACCGGCGACGATTCCGTATACGTGGTCGCCGAGTAGGTGGTCGGGAATCCGGGCAGATCCGCGCCCGTGGACGTGAGCCCGTACAGTTTGCCGTTGTACGTGGGAACGAAGGTCTCCAGTTTGCCGTCGCCGGTCACATCGCCGATGGCGGGAGAAGGCGCGAAGAAGTACGTGTTCCCTATTGTCGTGCGCGACCACAGGTCAGTGCCGTTGTTCTTGATACAGCGAACGTGGCCATCCTTGATGTTCACGACGATTTCCAGGGAACCGTTTCCGTCCACGTCGCCCACGGCCGGACTGCCGGCGATGTCGTCGGAGAGCGCCACCGGAAACCCGGGCACGTTGGTGCCGTCGTCGTTGAAGGCAAACAGCTGATTCCCCTGCGTACCCACGATGATCTCGTCCTTGCCGTCGCCGTCGATGTCCGCCAGTGCGGGCACGGAATACTGGAGCGAGCATCCGGTCAGGCGCGCGAACACACCCTGGGTGGCAGGATTGGAATCGCCGTCGCGATACTCGGTCCCGTCGCTCTTCCACACGTACAACACCCCGAGTTCATCGATGGCGACGACTTCGAAAAGGTTGTCGTTGTTGATGTCGCCCACCGCCACACCGGCGCGAATGTTGTTCTCCACGGGACGCGGCCACCCGGGCAGCACGGTCCCGTCGTATCTGAAAATGTAGACTTGCTTGGTGTCACGCGACGCCGCCACGATATCCAGTCCTTTGGTTCCGTCCATACGCGCCAGCGCGACGTGCCCCACGTAGCTCTGCCCCTGGGTGCTGAGCACGCCCCAGCTGAGCGGATTGGAGTCACCGTCGATGAGCTCGATGCCGTTGGCGTGCCACGCGTACACGTACTTGTCGCCGACCACGATGTCCTGGCCGCCGTCGCCGTCGATGTCTCCCACCGCGACCGAGGAGACGGTCTCCGACTCCATCGCAATCGGCCAGCCCGCCAACTGCGCCGGATTGGTGCTCCCCGAATACACCGCCGACATCGCGCTTTCATTTCCCGAGACGTCCACGGCCGTGGCCTTGTAGTAATAGGTCGTTGTCGGACTGAGACCGGTATTCATGAACAACGTGTGCGGAACCGGATCGACGTTGACCTGCGTAAACGGCCCGGCCCCGCTCAGAGAGCGGTACACGTTGTAGTACATCACGTCGGTACTCGGACTTGGTGACCACGTGAGCTGCAACCGGTCCGGCCCGATGCTGGGATCAATGACGATATTGGTCGGCGGGCCGGGCGGCCGCAGTTCTACCGTGTCCTCATAGGCGCGTCCGAACAGATCCACCAGGCGCAGGCGCAGGCGGTGCTCGGTCGCGACGCTGCTTTCCGTCAGCGTAAATCCGGTGGTGTTCTCAATCGAACCGAGGCTGGGAATGCTGGCGTACGCCGAAGTTCCGCCCCCACCGATGGTAAACGCGCCGTCGAGGTCGTACGCCGTCATGGTTCCGCCGGGGTACGCACCGGTACCAAAGTTCTTCACCTTGTAAAACAGCTTGAACTGCTCTCCCGCCTGCACCACGCCGTCGCCATTGCCGGTGCCGGTGTCGTCGATGCGAAGCTTGACAAGGGAGAGATTGGGTTCGTGGACCAGTTTCTTGAAGGTATCGCGCCAGGTCTCAATGCCGTTGTTCTTGATGATCAACGTGAACGGAATGGCCTGCTGGTCGGTCAACGAACTCGCAAAGGAAACACGACATCCCCCGGTCATGGTCTGCGTGGCACCGGCGGCGATGGTGGTGCCCGCCGCGGTACTGTCGACCACCGTGACGCCCGCAGTCCCGGCGCGCAGGACGACGCTCACGCTGCCGCTGGTGGCGGTGCCGTTGTTCTTGAGCGAGAAACCCAGGTCAACGGTTTCGCCGCCGTCGATGACGCCGTTGCCGTTGCCGGAGGTCCCGCCCGTGTTGTCGTCGTCGATGGTGATGGAATTGATGGCCAGGTACGCTCCGGTACCGCCCACCGTGATGGTGCCCTCGTAGCGCTTGCAATTGAGCGCGGTCACCACCACATCGATTGTGCCCGCGCTCTCGGCGCGGAACGACAGCGTCGCCTGTCCCAATGCGTTGGTGGTACCCACCTTGTAGTCGTCACTGCCCTTGGACAGACACACGGTCGCGAATTGCAGCGGGTTTCCCCCTTTGGTCACCGTTACCGTAATCGAGTTGGTGCCCTTGTTCACGCTCGAGGGAAAGGCCACGGCCATGGTGGAAACCGGCCCGGTCCACAACGGCATTTCAGGGTCGGCCAGCAAGGTATAGGTGAAGTGCGTCCAGCGGTCGCCGGCGTCGGACGCTTCGGCGTACGCGGTACGCGCTTCCCGCGAGCGGGCAAAGGCCTCGCCGATGTGCACCACGTTCTGATTGAACAGGAGGTCGTAGTACTCATCGAGGTAATCGGTGGCGACGGTGGGAAACGCGCTGTCGTTGGAACCGACCACCGACACCGCTCCACCGTTCACGACGCGCAGGAAGTGCTCCGCCAGGCACTCGTAGGTGTACGCACAGGCGGTGCAGTTCAGCAGGTTCATGTTGGACAGCTTGACGCCGTTGGTGAGCCCATCGGCGTCCGCGTTCACCAGGCTGGCGTCACCACACGACATGTTGAATCGAAACCCGTGCCCGATGTGCACCACATGGTTGTATCCGGTGTTGAGCGAATCGATGGCCGCCTGCCGCGTTTCCGGCAACGAGCCCGGATACAGGCTGTAGGTTTCATAGTTGCGGGCCACGGAGAGCCCCGGGGCGGTGAGATCGGAAAGCCGGATGTATTCGGCGAGGTCGGCGCCGTTGAGGGTGATGGTGTCTCCAGGGTGGTAGTTGGACGGAAACAGCACTTCGCCCAGCATCAGGATCTTTTTCTCGTACGTGGTGTTCACCGGTGTCTCGTAGTTCTTTACCTTGCCGACCATCAGGTTGACTTCCGCGTTGTTGCGCGTCGGCAGCCGGCCCACGTACACCTCGGCCCACAGGTCGGCGTTGTCCGAACCAAATTCGCCGAACACGGCGTCGTGGTCGGCGTTCCAATCGCCGTCGAGACAGCCGAAGTACATGTCGACGGGAATGCTGCTGCCTACGCCGGACGGATAGAACGCGCTGTAGGCCATGCGCACCGGAATCTGGGCGACATCCCCGCCCAGCAGCAGATACTTGATCCCCCACAGTGAGTAGGCGTCTTTCACGAAATTGCGGATGGTCTCCGCCATGTCGGAGCCGTTGCGATAATTGGCAGCGATCCATTCGGTCGTGCGCACCACGGTGGGAACGCCCTTGCTGGTCTTCCAGTCCGCCAGCACCTGATACGCGGCCGCGAGCGAGTCATTGGTCACGATCACGTAGTCGACCGGGCTCCCCTCGAGCGACGGGTACGTGGATGCGGTGAACCCGCTGTGCGTCTCGGGCACCACCACTTCCGTGAAGGCGTACGCGGACAGCGCCTCGGGATTGACGACCATGTGTTCGAGATTCTGGCGCACGCTTTCCCGCCATCCGTCGCGATGGCGTACACGCGCCGCCGTCGTGCTCGTCAACGGACGCGTGTCGATGCGCAGTTCGACGTCCGACGCGCGCCGCAGAGATCCCGAGTCGGTCCCGAACGGATACACCGCAAAACTGGCCACCTGATATCCACACAGGGTGCCGGTACCGAGATACTCCACCCGCTGGGACGCATCGCGCGTGCGGGATGGCGCCGTCACACGCTCACCCTCGGTTCCCACCAGATCGCCGGCGGCGGCAGGCGCAAATGTGTCAGCCATTCGGGTCTCGCCAGAAAACGTGAACGAGAAGGTGTCCACTTCCTGGCCCTGGGGAAGAACGATGCGAACGGTACGGCGTGGAAGTTCGGTTGCGCCCGGCGTCCGCGGCACATCCCACCCGGAACCGCGCAGCGCAATGCGATCGCCGTCGGTCTCGTGCGAAACCGTTGCGGGATCACCCGGCAGCGAAACCGTGTACGTGAGCCGGTCGGCATGGGCCGGCGTACTGAGAACGAAGGGGGCGGAAACAACCGTGCAGCACAGGGCCAGCAGTCGTGCAACGGGTCCCTTGGTCATGAGGCCTCCACGGCAGTGCCATTCCGGACTGGAAAGCCGGCGGCCTGCACGTCTCAACTGGTTCTGCCCGGTCCGCCTGCCAGAACGCGGCACCGAACGATCTTCAAAACTGACCTGTCGATGGAGATGTAAAATCCGTTGTTGGTAGCAGAGATGCCGTGCCGTGAACTCCCGCGGTTGTTCGACACTTCAAAAGCAGCGAATCACAGTATATCGCATGCGGACACCGGCGTCAACGGGAAGGTGCATCACCGACCGTGGACAACAGAAAGTCCCTCCACAAATCTACTTGAGAAGAACCATCTTGCGAACTCCCGAGAAACTTCCCGTCACCATGCGGTAGAAGTAGATACCGGAACTCACCGGGCTGCCGGCTTCGTCGCGACCGTCCCACTGCGCCACATAGCGTCCCGCGCTCATCGGCCCCGATGCCAGGGTGCGCACCCGCGCGCCCCGCACGTCATACACCACCACGCTGACGGTGGACTTCCCGCCTCCCGGGGCGTCGGGAACCCAGTAGTCGATCTTCGTCACCGGGTTGAACGGGTTGGGATAGTTCTGTCCCAGTTCCGCGTGACTTACGGGTACGTACAGCGCGCCCGTCTCGTACACCACGCCGGTCTCACCGCTCAGCCGGTACACATAACGGCTGCCCATGTCGACGCCCGCATCCGTCACCTGGACGCGGCCGTCCACGCCCGCATTGACGCCACGGGCAATCCGCTGGAAGCCGCCGGTGGCGCCGTTGTCAACCACAGCGCGTTGCACATCGAACGTTCTTCCGGCCTCCACAGGCACGTTCCATTCCAGATGAATGCGTTCGTCGGCCACCGTGAAGGTGAAGCGTGTTCCCGCCACCGGCGTCGGCACTACATAGTTGATCCGGCCGTTGTTGTGCAGGTTCGCATGGAAGCGCGGCCAGGGTGCGTCGGCCGGATTCCAGATTGCGTTGGAATCCCAGACGTACACATTCTTGTCCCAGCCGGCCGCCACCAGGTCCACCTGTCCGTCGCCGTCCAAATCGGACACCGTGGGCACGCCGCGCATGGCATCATTGGTGAACAGCGGGAAGCCCGCCACCGGCTGCCCCTGCATATTGAAGGCGTGAATGTAACGCGATTCGTCGCCGATGAGGATGTCCGGCGAACCATCGCCGTCCAGGTCGGCGATGACCGGCGACGATTCCGTGTACTGCCCGCTGGTGTTGTAGTACACGGGGAAATTGGGCAGATAATTGCCCGCGTAATCCACTCCGTAGAGCCGGCCGTTCTTGGCCGGGACGAAGACTTCCAGCTTGGAGTCTCCCATCACGTCGCCGATCGCGGGTGACGGCGAGAAGAAGGACGCCCCGTTGGTGAAGAAACCCAGCGAATGATCGACGCCGTTGTGATCGATCCGGTGCAGGGGTCCGTTGAGCTCGTACACTACGATGTCCAGCCAGCCGTCGCCATCCACGTCGCCGACCGCCGGACTTCCGGAGATGTCACCAGTAAGTGCAAACGGGAATCCCGGCAGGACAGTTCCGTCTCCGTTGAACACGAATACCTGGTCACCCTGCGAGCCGACGATCAACTCATCCGTGCCGTCGGCGTCGATGTCCGCGACCGCGGGCGTGGAGTAATTCAACGTGCACCCGGTCATGCGGTAGAACACGCCCTGGGTGGCGGGGTTGGAGTCTCCGTCGATCAATTCCGTTCCATCGGCGTGCCACACGTAGATAACACCGAGTTCGTCCACGGCGATCACTTCGAACTTCCCGTCTCCATCCAGGTCGCCCGCCACCAGGCCGGCACGAATCGTGTTTTCGACGGGGCGCGGCCAGCCCGGCAGAACCGTTCCGTCGTGTTTGAAGATGTAGACTTCCTTGGTATCGCGCGACGCGGCGATGATATCGAGCCCCGGGTCGAGATCCATGCGCGCCAGTGCGGGATGCGACACGAACGAGCTTCCCAACGATGACAACACGCCCCAGGTCTGGGCATCGTGGTCGCCGTCGACCATCTCAATGCCGTTGGAGTGCCACGCATACACTTTGTCGGCGCATTCCACGATGTCAGGGTTGCCGTCTCCATCGATGTCGCCCACAGCAGGAGACGACGTGGTTTCCACCTTCATCGCAATCGGCCATCCCGAAAGCTGGGGCGGATTCGTACTTCCCGAGTAGGTGAGCGACACCGCACTCTCGTTACCCGAGGTATCGATGGTGGTGGCCCGGAAGAAGTACTGTGTGTTGCCACTCAGGCCGCCACTCACGTAAAACGCGTTCGACACCGGGTCGGGGTTGGCGAGCGTATAGGGTCCGCCGGACGCCAGGGACTGGTAAAGATTGTAGTGTGACGCGTCTCCCGAGATGCTCGGTGTCCACGACACGCGCAGCTTGTCCGGACCCAGGCTCGGATCCACCACCAGCGCGGTGGGCGGCTGCGGTGGTCGCAGCTCGATGGTGTCGGAATAGTTGCGGCCTTTCGCATCCACAATGGTCACGCCGAGACGGTGTCCGGTCGCGATGCTGGGCTCAACCAGCACCAGACCGGCTGTGTTCTCGATCTCCGACAGCGACGCCGCCGTGCCGTACGTATCCGCTCCGTTGATGATATTGAACCCTGCGTCGAGATCGGTCACCACCAGCGTCCCGCCCGGAAACGCGCCGGTGCCGAAATTCTTGATCTTGTAGTACAGCTTGAACTGTTCTCCGGCGTCCACCACGCCATTGCCGTTGCCGGTGCCACTGTCGTCGATGCGCAGTCGCACCAGATCGAGCTTCGGCTGGTGAATGTCCCGTTTGAACGTGTCGCGCCACATTTCCGTGCCGTTGTCCTTGATGACGAGCACGTACGGAACGGAATGTTCGTCGGGCGTGCTGGCGCTCAGCTCCACGCGGCACCCGCCGGTCATGACGCCGGTGCCCCCCGGCGCAATCGTCCCCCCGCTGGCGGTGCTGTCCACCACCGTGGCCGCGCCGTCGCCGCTGCGCAGCACCACGCTCACGGTTCCCGTCGAGGCCGATCCGGTGTTGCGCAGCGTGAAGCCTAGATCGACGATCTCGCCACCTTCAATGATGCCGTTCCCGTTGCCCGAGGTTCCTCCCACGTTGTCGTCGTCAACGGTGATGTTGTCGATGCGCACATACGCCGCGCTGTTGGTCACGGTGATGGTATCCGTCGCACGTGCGTGGTTGCGCCCGGTGGCCACCACCGTAATCGACCCCGTGGTCTCGGCGCGGAAGGACAATGTGACCTGCCCGCTGCCGTCGGTGCTGCCGACCTGGTAGTCCTCGTCGTCTTTCGACAGGCACACCATGGCCGAGTCCACCGGATTGCCATTGTCCGTCACCGTGACCGTGATGGAGTTGGTGCCGGTGGCAACCGAGGACGGATGGCTGAGCGCCAGCGTGGTGACGGGGCCGGTCCACATCGGCATCTCCGGATCGCCGAGCAACGTGTAGATGTAATGTGTCCACAGGTCGATGTAGTCGCCCGACTCCGCCAGCGGGGTGCGCGGCAGACGTGAACGCGCAAACACTTCGCCCAGGTGCACGACGTTCGTCTGGAACAGCAGCCGGTAGTACTCATTCATGTAGTACTGCGATGCATTCGGGAAGGCGCTGTTGTTGGCGCCGATCACGGAAACAGCGCCGCCGTTGGGGTTGCGCAGGAAGTGTTCGGCGATGCACGAGTAGTTGTAGGCCGCGCCGGTACAATTCAGCATGAACAGACAGAACTGCTTGTTGCCGTTGGTCAGCGCGTCGGCATCCGAGTTCACAATACTCACGTCGCCCACTTCCATGTTGAACCGGAACCCGTGTCCCACGTGCACGACATGGTCGTATCCGTTGTTGAGCGAATCGATGACCGCCACGCGGTTTTCGTCCACGGAACCCGGGAACAATTCCTCGGTCTCATACATGCGCGCGATGTAGAGGTTGGGGTTCGTCATGTAGCTGGTTCGCACATATTCGGTGAGATCGGCGCCGTTGAGCGTGATGGGCTGCGGCGGCACCCATCCCATCGGGAACAGCACTTCGCCGAGCAGAAGCACCCGCTTGCCGTTGTTGACGTTTACGGGGGTCTCGTAGTTCATGACTTTGCTGATCATCAGGTTGGCCTCGGCAACCGAATCCGACGGCAGACGCCCAACGTAGACTTCCGCATACAGGTCGGGACTGTCGACCGTACCGCCCTCCCCGAATACATCGTCGTGATCGCCGTTCCAGTCGCCGTCCAGGCATCCGAAATACATGTCGGCGGGCAGGAACTGGCCGCCGTCATAGAAGCCGCTGTACGCCAGACGCGGCGGGATTTCGGCCGTGTCACCACCCAGCAGCACATACGTGATTCCCCACTTGGTGTAGGCGTCGATCACGAAGTTGCGGATGGTCTCCTGGATGTCGGAACCGTTACGATAGTGCGCGGCAATCCATTCCGTGGTGCGCACCACGGTGGGCACGCCCTTGGCCGTCTTCCAGTCGGCAAGCGTCTGATAGGCGGCCGCCATCGAATCCGGCGTCACGATCACGTAGTCCACGGCGCTCCCTTCGAGCGAAGGAAACGACGTGGGCTGGAATCCACCGGGACGTTTCGCGACGGGAATCTCGTTGAACACGTAGGCACCCGCATCGCGCGGATTGATGACCATGCTGGCAAGTTCGTCGCGCGCCCGCGCGCGTATCTGCGGCGAAAGTCGCTGTAGAAGCGTGGGCTGAATGCGCGCCGAAGGCGCGCTTTCCACGTCCAGCGTCACGTCCGAAGCCACCACCTGGCCGTCTTCCACCCGCACCGCATACACCGCGAAGCTCGCGATGGTGTAACCGTGCAGGATGCCCGTGGACAGCAACCGGGCGGACTGCGCGGGAAAAACGTCTCCTTCACCCGACACCATCATGGCCGACATTCCCGGCCGCCCATCTTCACTGACGGCGGACGTGGCGGTGGCGAGATGGTCGGCCGACGTGAGAACGCGCGTATCGCCGGCGGTTACGTGAAACGACGTGACGTCTTCCCCCTGCGGGAGGAGGACCGATACGACGCGATACGGGAGCGCGGGTTGGCCTGGCTCGTCGAGCACGCTGAACCCGGGATCATCGACGCGTATCGACGTGACACCCCCCGACTGCTCGACGTGAACACGCCCGGAGGGAAACGGGAGAGAAAAAGAGCGATTGCCGGCGGCGGCAATGGAAACCGAGCACACCACTAGCGCGGAGGAAAGTGCAAGCAATCTGACAGCGCGTCCCATGACGACCTCCCGCGGCCGCTAAGGCCGCCGGGAATCTATCCCGACTATTTCAACAGCAACATCTTGCGCGTTTCGGAGAAATTCGTGGTTGCCATGCGATAGAAGTATATCCCGGAACTCACGGGGGCGCCGTCGTCGTTCCTCCCATCCCACTGCACGCGGTAGCGGCCGGCGGGCTGGGTAGCGTTGACGAGGGTTCGCACCCGGGCGCCACGTACATCGTAAATTACCAGACTAACGGTGCTCTGGCGAGGCCCACGTTGATCCGGCACCCAGTATTCGATGTGGGTCGACGGATTGAACGGGTTGGGGAAGTTCTGTCCGAGGCCCGCTCGGGCCACCGGAACGTAGAGGCTCGCCGTCTCGTTGAGGGTCGCTCCGCTCTCCCCGACCAGGCGGAAGGAGTACCGGGCGCCCATCTCCACGCTGGTGTCCGTCCACTGCACCACGCCGTCCGGCGTCACGGCCACGTTGGACGCCACGCGATGATACCCCGTCGCCACGCCCCCGACCACGTCTGCGCGGTCGACGCCGAAGTGCGCCCCGGCCTCCAGGGGCACGTGCCATCTCAACTCGAGACGCCCGGGCCGGATCGAGTACGCGAACGTGGCGCCGCTCACGGGCGTCGGCAACTGTGTGGTGGGGTTGCCGTCGTTGTACAGGTTGGCGTGATATTTGGCCCACGGCGCTTTCTGAGGATTGAACATTTTGGGGAAATCCCACACCCGCACCGTCTTGTCCCAGCCGGCCGCGATGACTTCCACGTCACCGTCTTTGTCGAGGTCGCAGATCTCGGGCGTCGCGCGCACCGCATCGCTCATGGCGAGTGGAAATCCCGCCACCGGCTGTCCGGTCGCGTCCCATGCATCGATGTACTTGTTCTCGTTGCCGAGCACGACGTCGAGCACACCGTTGTTGTCGAGGTCCGCGATGACGGGAGAGGATTCCGTCCACGAGCTGGTTGCGTACACCACCGGCCACCCGGGCAGGTCGGTGCCGTTCCAGCGAATGGCGTAGAGATTGCGGTCCTTGCTGGGAATCAGCGTCTCCAGCTTGCCGTCGCCGTCGAGGTCGCCGAGCGCGGGGGACGGTGAGAAGCTCAGGTTGTCGGGCGCCCAGCGATACCACAGCTGCGTTCCGTCGCCCTTGAAGGCGTAGGTATCGCCGCTCTGAAGATGAACCACGACGTCCATGCCGCCGTCGCCGTCGATGTCTCCGACCGCCGGCGCCCCGGCCACCGGCGAGGGAAAGGCTTTCGGCCATCCCGGCGCCGATGATCCGTCGGCGTTGAGCACGAAGAGCGAGTCGCCCTGCGTGCCCACCACCATCTCGTCGATGCCGTCGCCGTCCAGGTCCCCCATCGCGGGACATCCATACTGATAAACGCAACCCCCGAACTTGCGGAACACGCCGTTGGTGGAAACATCGTGGTCTCCGTCGCGATACTCGGTGCCGTCGGGATGCCACACGTACAGCACGCCGTGTTCGTCGATCGCGATGACTTCCTTGGTGCCGTCACCGTCGATATCACCGGCGACGAGGCCGGCGCGGATGGCGTTGAGAACGGTTTGCGGCCAGCCCGCAATGACACTCCCGGTGTAGTTGAAAGCGAAAACTTCGCGCGTGTCGCGTGACGCGGCCAGGATATCGAGCCCCGGCACCGTGTCGATGTCCGCAAGCGCGAGGTGCGACACGAAATTGTTTCCCAGCGTGCTGAACAGACCCCAGGTCTGCGCATTGCCGTCGCCGTCACGCACCTCGACTCCGTTGTGGTGCCATGCGTACACCTTGGTGTCGCCCACGAGGATTTCAAAGGTATGGTCGCCGTCGATATCGCCCACCACCGGCGAACTCACGGTTTCGGCGGCCATGGTGATGGGCCATCCCTCCACCTGCTTGGGATTGGTGTTGCCCACCGTTTCCGGCGACAGCGCGCTTTCGTTTCCCGACGCGTCCAGCGCGCTCAACCGGTAGTAGTAGGTGGTCGTGGGATACAGGCCCCGGTCGAGGAAGGTCGTGTAGTGCACGGGATCCACGGAAACCAGGTCGTAGGGGCCACCGGGCGTCCCGGAGCGATACACCTGGTAGCGATTCACATCCAACGAGCCGGACGCGCTCCACGTCAGAACCAGCCGGTCCGGCCCCAGGCTGGGATCACAGACGAGATTGGTGGGTGGATCCGGCGGACGCAACTCAAACGTTTTCTGCCACAGGCGGCCGTACGCATCGGTAACATCCAGACGGAGATTGTGCGGCGACGCGACGTTCGATTCGCTGAGATAGAAACCAACCGTATCTTCCACGGCGCCGATGCTGGGCAGATCGCCGTACGTGTCCGCATTGTTGAAGATCGTAAACACGCCGCCCGAAAGATCCACGAGTGTGCCATGCACGGCGTGCGCCGCCCCTGTGCCGAAATTCTTGAGACGGTAGTGCAGGTGGAAGTTCTCCCCGGCCTGCACCACGCCGTCGCCATTGCCGGTTCCCGCGTCGTCGATGCGCAGTACATCGAAATCAAGCGACGGGGCATGCACGATGCGCGTGAAATGATCCGTCCACGCGGTCACCCCGTTCTGCTTGACCGCCAGCGTAAACTTGACCGGCGTGTTGTCGGCGAGCGAGGACGCGAACACGACCCGGAAGGGGTCGGACGCGGTGGTGGCCCCACCCGACGCCACCGAACCCACGGTCGCGACGCTGTCGGCCACCGTGACGCCGCCCTGCGACGCGCGCAGCGCCAGGGTAATGTTGGACGCGGAAACGCCGCCGGTGTTCTTCACGCGAACCGTGAAGTCGATGGTCTCACCCGCATCGATCACGCCGTCAGCATTGCCGTTGGTTCCCGCCAGCGCGTCGTCGTCGATGGTCTCGGAATCATAGGTCACATACGCCCCCGCGCTCGGCGTCACGGTAATGTTCGCGTCGTAGCGTCCGCGATTGAGGGCGGTGGCGACAATGCGCACGCTGCCCGCCGACTTCGCGGTCATCGACAACGTCACATTGCCGGAGGCGTCGGTAACCCCCACTTTGTAGTCGTCGGTCCCTTTGGAAAGACAGACGCGCGCGCCGGCCACATTCCCCAACGCATCCGAGACATGGACCATGATCGGCGTGGTCCCGATTCCGATCGAAGCCGGGTACGTCACCGTGAGCGCCTGCACGGGCTCGGTCCAGATGGGCATCTCGGGATCCGCAAGCATGGCGTACGCATAGTGCATGTACAGATCCGAATTGTCGCTCTGCATGGCGATGGGCGTACGCGGAAACTTGGAACGCGCATACGCCTCCCCGATATGCTCCACATGGTCGACGTAGAGAAGCTTGTAGTACTCGTCCATGTACGGTTGCGCAACCAACGGATACACGCTTTCGCTGGATCCGATCACGGACACGGCGCCACCGACGGGGTTGCGCAGAAAGTGCTCGCCGAGACAGTAGTAGGTGAACGCCACCCCGGTGCAGCTGAGAAGGAAGAGATTGCTGTAACGGTTCGTATTGGTGAGTGCGTCGGCGTCGGCGTTGGAGATACTGGCGTCGCCACACGACATGTTGAACCGGAATCCGTGCCCGATGTGGTTGACCTGGTCGTACCCCTCATTCAGGGACGCGATGGCGGCGGCCGCTGTCTCGGGCAGCGAGCCCGGGTGCGGCACGTAGTTCTGGTAGTTCTTCTGCACCGTCAACGCCGGATTCGTGAATGCCAGCAGGTACAGGTAGTCCGCGATATCCGCGCCGTCCTGAGTCACCGACTGCCCGGACTGCCAGTCGATGGGAAACAGCACTTCCGCCAGCAGCAACGTCTTTCCCGTGTACGACGGATCCACCGGCGTTTCGTAGCTTTCAATCTTGGCGATCAGCGATGCCGCCGTCGCGTTGTCGACGGCGGGAAGGCGTCCCGTGTACACCTCGGGATACAGATCGGTCTGATCGACACTCACCGCTTCGCCGAAGTACTGGTTGTGATTGGCATTCCAGTCGCCGTCGAGGCACCCGAAGTACATGTCCGCAGGCAACGTCTTGTCACCCTGATAGAGCGAATGTCCCAGACGCACCGGAATCTGGTCGGTATCGCCACCCAGAAGCACATAGGTGATACCCCACTGCTGATAGGCATCGAGGATGAAGGTGCGGATGGTTTCGGCGGGATCGGCACCATTGCGGTAGTGCGCGTCTATCCACTCGGTGGTGCGCACCACGGTGGGAACACCCTTGGCGGTCTTCCAGTCGGCGAGCGTCTGGAACGTCGCCGCCAGGGAATCGTTGGTAATGATCACGTAGTCGACGTCACTGCCCTCCAGCGACGGATAGGACGTCGGCTGAAAGCCGCCTGTGGTCTTCTTCGCGGGCGCGCCCTGGAGGGGATACGCTGAGGCCAGTTGTGGATTGACCACGGTGGCAGACAATTCGCGCTGCATGTCCGCGCGGAATCCCTCGCGCTGGCGCAATCGTCTGGCCACGCGGATGCCCGATGCATCGGGTCCGGTGGTGACGTGCAGCGTGAGCGAGGTGGCCACCGTGAGATCCCCGTTGTCGACCCGGATCGGGTACAACGCAAAACTCGCGATGGTAAAGCCGCGCAGGTAGCCGACGCCCAGGAACACGGCCCGCTCCGCCGGATACACGCCCTGGGTGTTGAATGTCGCCGTGGCGGGTGCCATGCCGGACCCGTTGTCCGCAAACGCGGGCGCCAGCATCGGGGTTACGCCGCGCCCCACCACCACATCCTCTCCGGCGTCAACGCGCGTGCCCACCACCGTTTCGCCGGGCGAGAGCAACATGCTGATGATTCGATACGGAAGCATCGGCTGCTCCGGCGCCGTGACGTACTGATAGGAATCGCCGGTGGCAAGCACCTGGTCCCCCGACGCGCTGGATTTCACTGACACGTCCGCGGGCGTTGTATTCAGTGTCCATGTGAGCTCGCCCGCCTGGAGCGGAACGGTCACGGCAACGAGGGCGAAAATAGAAACGAGAAGGGCAAGGGCGATGCGAAGCAAGCTGGTGCGCACGGCTCCTCCGACGCGTTGCGAACCGTAGTTTTCCGGCGGGCCGGTGCTGTGGGCGCCAGGCGGCTGCCGGAAGTTACGGACTTGATGATGCTGGGCTCAATGTCGTTGGAAGCGTCGACGCCAACTCCTGGACGGGGTAGGGTCGCGGCTCCCGCGTGACGCGATCGCGCAGTCACAAGATTGTGCGGAAATAATTATATCGCAACGGGGTTGGACACGTCAACGTGGCGTTGCGACGCGACAATCGCGGTTTTCAGATGTGGAAATCGGACGACGGAAAGGGGCGGGCAGACGCCCGCCCCCGGCTGGCTCAGGCCGTGGCCATTTCCGCCTCCAGAATATCGACATGCAGGCGGTCCTGGTCGACTCCCACTCGTACCGTGCCACCGTCCCGGATGGTCCGGGACAGCATCGCCCGGGCGATGTCGCCCTCGAGCTCGCGCTGGATGAGGCGCCGCAGGGGCCGCGCGCCGTACACCGGGTCGAGCCCGCGCCGGGCGAGATCACGCACCGCGTCGTCGCTGACCTCGAACCCCATGCCGTGGTCAGCAAGCTTCTTCTCGAGCTGGCGCAGCTGCAGGCGTGTGATTCGTTCCATTTCATCCTGGCCGAGCGGATGGAACAATACGATCTCGTCGATACGGTTCAGGAACTCGGGTCTGAACGCGTGTTGCATGGCGTTCATCACGGAATGCCGCATGGCCTCAACGTCACGGAACTGCTCCGCGGACGTGCCCAGATTCGACGTCATGATGATCAGCGCATGCGAAAAATCCACGGTCCGGCCCTGCCCGTCCGTCAGGCGGCCGTCATCCATCAACTGCAGCAGCACGTTGAACACGTCGGGGTGGGCCTTCTCGATCTCGTCGAACAGCACCACCGAGTAGGGCGTGCGGCGCACGGCTTCGGTCAGGTATCCGCCTTCGTCGTAGCCGATGTAACCCGGCGGCGCCCCGATCAGGCGGGCGACCGAGTGCTTTTCCATATATTCGGACATGTCGACACGCACGATGCGGCTCTCGTCATCGAACAGAACGTCCGCCAGCGCGCGCGCCAGCTCCGTCTTGCCCACGCCGGTGGGACCGACGAAGACAAACGACCCGACCGGACGATGCGGACTCGCCAGACCGGCACGCGCGCGCCGGATGGCTTCCGCCACCGCGTGCACGGCCCCGGGCTGACCCACCACGCGCTCCTCGATGCGGGCCTCCAGCTCGAGCAGGCGCTCGCGGTCCGACTCCAGCATCTTGCTCACCGGAATGCCGGTCCAGCGCGCCACGATTTCGGCGATCTCCTCGGCCGTGACCACTTCGCGCAGTAATCCTCCGTCGCGATGCAACTGCTCGAGTTCGCGGTTGGCGGCGTCGAGTTCCTGCTCCAGCCGCGGGATGGTTGAGTAGCGAATCTCCCCCACCTTCTCGAGACGGTTTTCGCGAATCGCGAGGCTCTCGTCCCGGCGAGCGGCCTCGATCTTTTCCTTGCCGTCGCGGATGCGCTGGATGACGCGCTTCTCGTTTTCCCAGCGCGCGCGGCGCGTCGCATAGGTTTCCTGCAGAGCCGCCAGACGGCTCTCGATTTCCTGCAGACGCGCACGCGCGGCCGCGTCGTGCTCGCGCTCCAGCACCTGCTTTTCGATGGTGAGCTGGGTGATCTTCTCCTTGTCGGCCTGCAGTTCGGCGGGCTGGCTGTCCAGCTCCAGTTTGAGCTTCGACGCCGCCTCGTCGACCAGGTCGATGGCCTTGTCGGGAAGAAAGCGCGACGTGATGTACCGGTCGGAAAGACGAGCAGCCGCCACAATGGCGCCGTCAGTGATCTTCACGCCGTGGTGGACCTCGTAGCGTTCCTTGAGCCCGCGCAGGATGGCGATGGTCTCGTCCACGCCCGGCTCCGAAACCGGCACCACCTGGAAGCGCCGCTCCAGCGCGGCGTCCTTTTCGATGTGCTTGCGGTACTCGGTCACGGTGGTGGCGCCGATACAGTGCAGCTCGCCACGCGCCAGCGCCGGCTTGATCATGTTGGACGCGTCCAGCGAACCCTCCGCCGCACCCGCTCCCACCAGGGTGTGCAATTCGTCGATGAAGAGGATGATTTCACCGTCACTCTGCGTAATGGCCTTGAGCAACGCCTTGAAACGTTCCTCGAACTCGCCGCGAAATTTGGTGCCGGCCACCAGCGAACCCATATCGAGCGCTAGCAGGCGCTTGTTGCGCAGCGCATTGCCGACGGCGATGCGCTGCGCCAGCCCCTCCACGATCGCAGTCTTTCCCACGCCCGGGTCACCGATGAGCACGGGATTGTTCTTGGTGCGGCGTGACAGGACCTGGCTCAGGCGGCGAATTTCCTCGTCGCGGCCGATCACCGGGTCCACGCGGCCGGCGCGCGCGCGCGCCGTGAGATCCAGCGTGAACTTTTCCAGTGCCTGGATCCTGGTCTCGGGATTCTGGTCCACCACCGCTTCCCCGCCACGCAGCTCCTGGAGCGCGCGCAGCACGCGGTCTTTTCCCACGCCGATCGAATGCAGATACTCTCCGACCGCCGAACGCCGTTCACGCACCATTGCCAGCAGGAGGTGTTCGGTGGAGACGTACTGATCCTTCATGGCCTTCGCTTCCGCCATGGCGTGCTGGATCACGGTTCGGAACTGCGCCGACGGCAGCGCCTGGCCGCCACTCTGGGTGGCCATCGAGGCGAGCTGGGCGCTCGCTACCTCGCGGACGCGGGCGGGGTCGATTCCCATCCGCTGAAACAAGGGCGGTACCAGCCCCTCGGGCTGGTCGATCAGCGCGGACAGCAGATGCCAGGGGTTGACTTCCGCATGGTTGGCGAGAAAAGCGGCCTCGTTGGCGTCGCTCAGTGCGGCCTGGGCCTTTTCTGTGAACTTGTCGAGCATCATGAAGATCAATCTCCTTCCAGAGAGTCTCACCTCTACTGGGCAGGAATGGTGCCAGCCCGAAATGGCAATTATTTCGTTGATTTTAAATAACTTATATTTATGCCTGCCCACGTCACGGGCCGAGAGCCCGCCAGGCCTGACAGTGTGACAGCTGGAAATGGCAGTTAGTTACGCTCGTAGCGGCGGACGTTCCAGCCGCGTGGAATGCGGAGGTAGGTCTTGAGAACAGCGACCTCGTCGCTGGTCAGGGTGGTTGCCTTGGGTGACTGGCCGCCCACCATGAGGTGGTTGGGGTCGAGGCTGTGGTTGAGGCCCAGCGAGTGGCCGAGCTCGTGCCGGCATATCACCTCGAAGGCGTCTTTCACGGGCGCCGAATAGACGGTACGAAATTCGATCCGGCTCGTCAGTGGGTACCAGTCCGTGGTCCACGTCAGAACCTGATGGTTATCGGCGGACACGGTTCCACTGTAAGTCGTCTCCACCCGCTGCGAGGGCAGAGGATCGTTCTCGCCCAGAATTCTGAACACCTGCGTTCCCAGCAACGCGTCGAATCCCTGGGCCGCTTCACGAATTGCGCCTGCATAGTCCAGTCCGTCTTTCTCGAAGGGGCGGATATAAAGCGCCAGGGGAATATCGCGTCGACGCTGATCTGCGTTATACGGAATTCCGCCCACGTCCGTCATGCTGCGAAAGAACTCGAGGAAGTCCTGGTAGTAGGTGGTCTGCAGCGGGTAGTTGGGAATCAGATACATGTTCACAACGTCGAGGTGTTGCACCGAATACGGCTTGCTGTAGTCAAAATAGTCGCCGATATCCGGGCCCAGTTCGTCGCGCGCCGTCAGAATCCCGTCGGCGTATCCCTGCTCGGTGAACTCGTAGATTCCGTCACCGTCACTCGTCACCGTGGAAGTGCCGAACGTAAGCGTGGCATTGGGAACCCCTTCTCCCGTGACCGTATCGATCACGCGCCCGCCGAAGCGCATGCCTTTCGTCGTCACCAGCGTCGGCTGGGGCAACGGCGAGATATTGCCGAAATCGTCGGTGGCACGCACCCCCACGTAGGTCTCCCGCGCCGGCTGCAGGCCGCCCACCACCATGCTCATGGTCTCGCCCGGGGGAAGCGGCGCGGGAACGTTGGGCCGTTCACTGCCGCGGGCCCAGTCCTGCTCGGTCGTGAAGGGCACCGGCGACGTGCGCACCTGATAGAACGACGGCAACCCCGTCATCCCGTCCCGTCCCACCGCGGTCCATGCGATGTTGATCTCGCCGGGTTGCGCGCCGGTTTCGGCCAGCGTGATCGGCACCTGCGCGGGCGGAATATCGTCGGGAATCGTCGTTACTTTCAACTGCCAGGTGCGCGTCACCACGTTGGTTCCGTCCGTGATGGTCACGCGCACGGTCTTCTTCCCCACTGACGTTGCCTCGTAACTGAACTGCCGTTCGTTCACCACCACGGAATCGTTTACCGAGAACGAATACGACAGCGGCAGCGATTCGGGATCGCTGGCCACGACGGCGAAGTTGAGCCAGTGACCCACCACCAGCACCGGATTGGGCTCCACCGGGACGGCGGTTTCGACGACCGGCGGGAAATTGATGGGAATCTTGCTGGAGACGCGCCAGTCGATGTAGGAGGTGTGCTGCCCGTCGGACACCGAACCGCGAATGTCCACCACGCCGGTATCGACGATGGCGTAGTCGAAGTCACGCCCGTCGAAAACGTGCTTGCTACCCATCTGGTAGGACGTCGACAGATGATCGTTGTCCGGATCGTGGGCGTGGATCGTGAACTGGAGCGTGTCGCCGACGAAGGCATTCAGGAACCGCGTGGTTGGATAGAAGGAATCCACCACCGGGGGCCGCCCCACCCGTTCGGGGTCGTTGGAACCACATGATGCCTGCGTCACCGCCACGGCCAGTGCCAGGGCGAGAACCGCTCGATTTGACAGCTTCATAATCAGGGTTTTGTGGGGTCAAGCCGTGCGGCTTGATGGAAATATAGGGGGCAGGTTACCCGCGGACAAGGACGGGTTCGCGGTCAGAGACTGGCCACCGCGGCCACGGCCACCCCGTAGAGGAACCCCACGAACACCTCGGCCCAGGTGTGGCCGACGAGTTCCTTGAGCCGGTCGCGGTCGAGGTGGTGGGTCTGGCGCATTTCATCGACCAGCTCGTTGAGGACACGGGCCTGATTGCCCACTTCCTGGCGCAGGCCGGCAGCCTCGAAAATGAAGTAGAGGCTGAAGAGCAGCGTCACCGCGAAAAGCGGCGACCCCATGCCGGCGTCGCGGCCCACCCCGATGGTGAGCGTGGTGACCAGGGCGGTGTGGGAAGACGGCATCCCGCCGTTGTCGAAGAACCGCAGCAGGTTGAGCTGGCGGGTCCGAATCAGGTGGAGGATCACCTTGATCAGCTGCGCCGAGAGCCCGGCCACCAGCGCGGCGATAGCGACGCGATGAATCATGACAGAGCACTCCCGGTGATGGCGTGACGTTGACGGAAAATTCGCGCCTTTATATCCTCAAATCGTGAACGGAATCAAGATCAAAACAGCCGTCATGACGCGCATCGGCCGCCACCAGGACGACTATCACCATCTGCTGGCCCAATCCATCGCGGCGGCGCTGGGGCCGGGCAATTCGGGCCCGCTGGATTCGATCTTCCTGTCCTCCTTCGCGCCCCGCGAACTGTGCGGAATCGCCGACGCGCGCCAGTCGGTGCGACGGGCGCTGCGAGCGCTGGACGTCGGCGCGGAGCCGGCGATCCATGGTCCCTTCCGTACCGGCGGTGAAGCTCTCTACCACGCCATCGAACGCAGCCACTCCACCCCGGACGACATCCTCGTGGTCGGCTGCGAAAAGATGACGCACATGGATGCCGCCACCGCGTCGGGCCTGCTTGCGCCGCGCGTGTCCGACGCGGTCGAAAACGCGCACGGCGCCACCCTTCCGGCCCTGGCCGCCCTCGCAGTACGTGCGTACATGGATGCGTTCCGCGTACCCGCCGCGGCATTCGATCAGGTGTCGGTGAAGAATCACGCGCACGCCGCACGCAACCCGGCCGCACAGTTCCGGCGCGAGATTTCCCTGGACGAAGTGCGCGCGAGTCCGGTGGTGGCGGACCCGCTGCACCGGCTTCACTGCGCGCCCATGTCGGACGGCGCCGCCGCGTGCGTGCTCACGCGCCGCGAGG
>DASRYI010000084.1:0-18193 GCA_035687255.1 Candidatus Krumholzibacteriia bacterium
ACCGGATAGCGATCTACTAGGAGCGAGAATACCTCCCGCGCTGATTTCTCTTCACAGTCAAGCAGTGCCTTCACGAACATCGACACATTTTCGGCACGGAAAGAGCGCATGGACACGGCGAGATGCAACGATTCATCAAAGTGAACGTCTTGCCTCTCGCGAATACGATCCACAGCTCTGCCAGCAGAGTACTCGCTATCGTTCAATCGTGGTGAAATGTACACGCTCCAATTTGGAAAGTTTGCTGTAATCGCATCCAGCCAAGCATCAATCCCTGCCTCCCCCGTATTGATTTCCTGTCCCCCACCCACCAGACAAACCACAACAGCCCAATCTGGGTGACGGTCCATGCAGGATATGAGGAACTCCGGCTCTGACTGACTAAATCCAGACCGCCCCTTCTTTCGAAGCATGAAATTGGCGGTTTGACGAACATTCCAGGCTCGCTGAGCCTCGTCAAAAATGGCTATGTGTTCGATCGGTGGTGCTGGATTCTGCAATGCGTCGTCTCTGAAATGATGCACGTTTTGTATGAAGGCTTTTATGCTTTCTCCCGCGAGACTCTTCCGTACTTTCTTCTTTTCCAATCGAAGACGAGATACGTAGTCACGTGTTAATGCTTCTCGTAGTACTTTCACGAGTGGTCCATTACCCGAAAGAAATACTGCGTGTGTTGATGAGTCGCCATCGGTGCGCTGGGTAGCAGCATTCAAGCCCACAAGCGTCTTTCCCGCGCCTGGGACTCCCGTCACAAAACAGATCACCTTTCGTCGGCTGGCTTTTGCCTCATCGATGAGGTCCTGTATGCGTCCCGAAGTAACACTGAGGTTCTGTGCCGCAGCATCGCTCCTGGCAATCGCGGCCACCGAGTGATGTTGGTAGAGAGCTCTCGCGGCTTCAATAATAGTTGGCGTCGGCTTGTACACCGCGGCGTACCATCTGTCGGAATCAACGCGGTCACCCGCGAGCGTTGAGGTGAGGTTTTCGATGAGTTCATGCAGTTGCTTCGCATGTATGGAGATGGGTCGGTACACACCGTCGGGATCGATTTGGACGTTGGACGTTCGAACGGTATTTCCTTCGGTAAGGACCAGCACCGGAATGACTGGGAGATCGTGGCTAGCCTCGTGAAAGTTCTTGAGATCGAGCGCATAGTCCCAGACCTGTTCAACTGCATCGCGTTGAGGAGAATCCTCGCCGACCTTGAACTCCAACACGAAGACTGCGGCGCCCGTCAGCACAACGGCATCAATGCGACGTCCCATCCGTGGAATGTTGAATTCGAGGAAGAGGTGGCCTTCGAGACCGCCTAGCCCGCTCTTGAGTGCCTCGACCTCCGCAAGCCAAGCGTTGCGTTGATTGAGGTCAACGGAGAAGTCACTGTTACGCGCGAGTTCTCCGAGGATGGCAGCAGGATCTGATAGAACAAAATCTCCGATACTCGCGGAGTACCATGCCCGCTCGAACCACTGCGAGTTACGTTCACTTCGAATATTCATACTGGTTGCCGTCTGGTCCCGCCCTCTGGCTCACCCATTTCACATATGTCATCACGGCGGCCAGTGTCGAGTCGCTGGCGGCGCCCTTGTAGGCGGGCATCTTGATGATCTGGCGGCGGGTGAAGAACATGGCCGCCCGATTGTTGCTCAGCCGGTCGATCTTTCCGTTCAGGATCCACGACTTGAGCTCGGCGTTGCTGCGGACGAGGTCGCGGAAGTCCTGGCCGCGCCAGGGTGGGATGTAGCCCTTGAGGCTGCGCGGGTTGTTGGCGCTGATGAGCCCGCCGGGGCCGTGGCAGCCGAAGCATCCGAGGCTGCGCGCCGCGTGGTAGCCGGCGCGCGCGTCGTCGGGCATGTTGCTGCCGTAATCGGCCACCACCTTGTAGTAGGCCACCAGGTCCGCCAGCTGCGCGTCGGTAATCACACCGCGGTATGCCGGCATGTGCAGTGGCAGGTGCGGGGGGCCGTCGTTGCGTCCGTGCAGCCGCCGTGACAGCAACTGCTCGGCGCTGGGTTGGTTACGTTTGGCGGCCGCGCGCTGCGCCGCATCGATGGCCGAGTCTCCACGCGCTGACAGCGAGTCCAGCTCGGCGCGATGCTCGGTGGCACGTTCGTTTTCCCGCGCCCGCGCCTCCAGCGAATCGCGCAGCGCCAGACGCCACGGCCGTCCGTCGAGGATCCACTCGCGGATCTCGTCCTCGTTCTTCACGTACATCATGGCCATGCCGCCGTCCCACGCGGGAATCTCGCCGTCGCGCGCGCCCGGGTTGGGAACGCCGCCGGTCCCGCGCGGGCCATGGCATCCGTGACAGCCGAGATCCTCCGCCAGCTGATAGCCGCGCAGTTCGGGCGTGAGTTTGGGAGCGCGAATGTAGTTGAGGAATCCCCACGCGCCGAGTGCGCCGAGCATCACGGCGGCAAGCGTGATGACCGAGAGATGTGCACGACCAGCGGACATCGCCCGTCATTATATGGCGATCGCCACGCGAGGTCCGTTAGAAAAAGTGCGCCGGCTGGAAAATCACTGTCCCTGCCGCCCGGACTGTTCCCGTGGCAAAGGAACGTTCATCACAAACATGTCGCGCGGACCACGTATGGGGACGACGTGCCCCGCGAGAAACGACGTACCTTCCATCCTTCCCGTGATTACCGCGCGCCGGTTGGCGAGCAGATGAAGCGATACCGGCGATTCCACGCTCAGACCGCCGTCGCGACGTGACCACAGCAGCCTGCCGGTGTGGTCGTAGCACGAAAGAAGAATGTCCCCGTCGCCGGTCCATGGGCGAACGGTGCTCTTGACCACGTTGGTATCGGGATCGCACGAGCCAAGACAGTAAATGTGGCCGTCGCCACCGACTTCGACATCATCTCCACCACCCGGAACGCACCACCGCTCCGTACCGGTTCCGTCCCACGCGCACAGGAAATCATCCGTGGCAACGAAAACGGCCCCGTCCGGCCCGACGGCAATGTCCCTGAGCCACCCACCTGACGGTGTGCGTCGTGTGTTCATCCAGGTGGGCCGTGATTGTCCGGCGAGGCTGGACACAAATACCTCCCAGTGTCCCGACACGAACATGTTGCCGGCGACAATCAAGTCGCCCCGTCCGCCGTCGACCGCCCGGCTGATCACCTCTTCTCGATCACGATCGATATCCGTCAAATCACGTACCTTTCCTCTGCCGTCAACCGTGGCGGTGAACCAGTGCCACGAGCGACTGCTGATGCGGAGATTGCCGCACGTCAGTTCACCCACGTAGGACCCCGCGAGGCAGCAGGAATCGCCCATCGCCACCGCGCGTACCTCCGGCAGCCCACCCCAGTCGGGCAGCGCAAACCTGCTCAGAAGCGGCTCCAGCTTCACCCGCAGCGGTACCGCCCAGCGCACATCGCCGTTCGGCGAAACACAGGTGACGAATTGTTTGTGCTGGACCCCCCTGAGGAAGAGACAATCCTCGTCGGCCGCGCACAACACATTCGAACCCATGTGTTGGCCGGGGTCGACCTCATGGACCCACTTCGTCCGCCCATGGGAATCGAGACGCGCGGCAAACGCCGCGTGCCCGTGAGACGTCAGACGCTTCTTTCCATCCTGCTGAAGTTCTCTGAAGAATGTCCCCGCGATCGTAATGTCGCCGGATGGATGTAGAACGGTTGAGCCACGCACTCCGTCCGTGCTCGACCAGCTCGAGATCCAGGTTTGATCGTCCGGGGTGATACCGGGTGTTCGGCCCGCGTAGCCGGTCTCAAGAGCGCGAAGGCATTCTCGAACGAACTCCATGTGCCGCAATTGAAGCGCACTATTGCCACGATACGTCCCCGGCAATTCGCCCCGCTCGAGGATCCAGATTCCGTTGATTTCGTCGCTGTTCGGTTCATCGCCGTACATGAACTCGAAGTTGCCCTGCGTCGTTTGCATGTCATCGGTGTGCAGAACCCGAACGACCTGCGCCACCGTGCCGGTTCTCGCAAACTCGGGCGTGCCATGGATGACGGTGTTCACCTGCAACAACGCCTCGTTGGGCGTGCCATGGCGGTACCACTTCGCTCTTTTGTTTTCGCTGTCGGAAACCACGTGCCCGATCACGATGATTTCCGCGCGCTCAACCCGCGTCGCAATCGGCATCTGGCCCACCTTCGAGGCATGGACCGTGTCGGCAACCAGTATCATGGCCGTGGCGGCCGCCATCATCTTCACGCTCGACCGGGTCATGTCAGGAATATAGCGGATTGAGAACAAAAAAACGGGCGACCCGTTTCCAGGTCGCCCGTTGGTAAGCCGGACGCGGCGGGGTTGTTATTAAGATTCGCCCCTGCCCTTTCCCGCTGCGTCCGTTGTGCCGTTTGCCTGCGCTTGCGGCCATCGCGCGCCTTGTGTGGTCGACGCGATATGCGCAGGGTCACGGCGGGAATTACTTGGCTTCGGCGATCGTGGCCAGCTCGAGCGCTTTGACGCCGCCGTTCTCCTTCACGGTGCCGGTGACTGTCGACTTCTTGCCCGCGTAGTCCGCCACCATTCCGTTGATGGGCTCATGGTCTTTGCCGATGATGACGTACATCGTGCCGTCCGCAGAAAGGAAGCCGACCGGCAGACCCTTCTTGATACACGACACTGCACACTTCGCGTGATCCATGCCCGTGGCCGAGTGATCCATGTAGCAGTACAGGTCGATCACTTCGCCCGTCATGGTGACCGGCTTGGCCGCGTCATCCTTCTTCATGTCATCCGCCAGAGCGAGCGCCGACATGGCCATCACGGCGAACAGTGCAAACACCAGAATGCGTTTCATTGCAGCCTCCTTGATTCCCGTTGTTAACTTTGAGGAAAGATACCGTCTACCCGCTTCTCGGGCAAATCACCATGACCGCAGGGTGACTCCCCCGTCGATGACGATGGGCTGTCCAATGATGGACGCAGCCGCGTCACTGCACAAAAACAGAATCGTTGCCGCCACTTCCTCGGGCTCGATCCAGCGCTGCATCGGAATGCGCCGGCGCAACCAGGTTTCGTCAACGCTCTTTGTCATCTCCGTGCGAACAAATCCGGGACACACCGCATTGATGCGTATGCCCTTCTCGACATAGTCCAGAGCCGCGGTGCGTGTCATTCCGATGATCGCGTGCTTGCTGGTCGCGTACGCCCCGAAGTTCGCGCCGGGACGGAAACCGGAAACACTGCTCACGTTGATGATCGATCCGCCGCGTTTGAGCATGTGTGAAATTTCTTCGCGCATGCACAGCCACGTGCCCTTGGCGTTGATCTCCATCACGCGATCGAACACGCTCTCTTCGAGGCTGGCCATCGGCGTGGGGTCGTGTTGCACCCCCGCGTTGTTAACCGCCACATCCAGCCGGCCAAAGTGGTCGACGATGCGGGTGAACGCGTCCTGCACCTGGGCCCGGTCGGCGATGTCGGCCCTTACGAAGATCGCCTCTCCGCCGGCACCCTGGATCTTGTCCAGGGCTTTCCCCCCCTCCACCTCGCGGCGCGCGATCAATGCGACTTTGGCGCCCTCTCGCGCAAACGCTTCCGCCGTGGCCAGACCGATACCGGCACTGGCGCCCGTTACCACCGCCGTCCTTCCTTCAAAACGGCGGCCCGGTTCCGGTGCGCCACCACCGAAGGTCTTCTTCAAGAAGTCCTTCATCTCAAGCGGATGGTACCGGGTCCTCTTCAACAGAGCAGTACAAAAATCCGCGTTGCGGGTTCCCGGTTTCGCACACCGCAGGGCAGGCGCCGTGGAAATTGTGGCTTCTGACACCAGTCATGACCCAACTCACGAGCGCACTACTTTGTCTTCTTCTCGAGCTCGAGCGTCATTCCGCACTTCGGGCACGTGCCGGGCTCCGTCATGCGAACCTCGGGGTGCATCGCGCAGGTGTATATCGCCTGGCTGGCCGGCTTCTCGGTGGCAGCCTTCGCGTTTGCCGCGGCGATACTGATCATTTCGAAGGCCTTGATGCCGTCGTGATCGTATACATTCCCGGTGATCGTCGACGTCTTGCCGACGAAATCCGCAACCTTCGCGTTGGGTGATTCGTGTTCCGCACCCAGCAGCAGGTACACCGTGCCGTCGGTCGCCTTGAACCCCGCGGCCATTCCCTTGGCCATGCAGGCGCGCGCGCACTTGACGTGCTCGGGGCCGGTCGCCGAGGCCGGGTGCATCATGTAGCAGTTCATGTCGAGCACCTCGCCGGTCAGGGTCACCGGTGCGGTCTTCGCGGCATGATGGTCCGGGTGCTGTGCCAGCGCAGGAAGCGCCAGGAGGAGTGGGACCACCGACAGCGCCAGAATTCGTTTCATTGCAGAACCTCCTGTTTGTGGTGTCAGGTCGTCGATGGTCGGAAATAACGCAACGTGGGTGCCAGTCTTTGTGGAACCCCGGATCATCGTTTAAGTAGAAGTTGTCATGTGCTTTAGCGACGCGTTCGAGAGCACGAGTCCTTCCCCACCGGGGCTCAAAGTGATGAATAGTCTACATAAGTGCTCATTTGTGCCCAACGTGATGCGAGGCCTGGAACACCGCTGGCGGCCGACCGAAGCCATGGGTTACGCTGGCGCCAACACGTTCTACTGGCCCGCGTTGAAAAAAAAGACAAGTTAGGTTATATTATCGCCCGAGGCCGCAACCCACGGGTCGTAAACGACCCCACCGGAGTTTCTACATGAAAAAACAGCATCGCTTTGCCGTTGGAATCGCCGTGGTTCTGATTGCGATCGGCTATTTCGCCTTCGCCGGTTACAACGAAGGCAAGGCTTACTACAAGACCATCGAAGAAGTCACCGCGATGGGCCCCAAAGCGGAGAAACAGCGTCTCCGCGTGGCCGGCCTGGTCAAGGAAGGCACCATCGAGCGTGACGGAACTCACGTCAGCTTCGTGCTGGCGCAGGATGTGGAGACGATGCAGCATACGCTGCGCGTGCACTACGTCGGCAGCCAGCCGGTGCCTGATACATTCAAGGATCGCGCCGAAGCCGTCGTCGAAGGCAAGTGTCTCCCCGACGGAACCTTTGAGGCCGATCACATCCAGGCCAAGTGTGCGTCCAAGTACGAAGCAAAGTATGGCCCCAATGCGCAGCATCCGAATGACATGTCCAGCACGGGCAAGCCGTCGGATGCGGCGGGCGGCGCCTACTAAAACCTGTTGTGACTTGATGCCGCGTGGCGCAATCGCCCGCGCCGCGCACTCACCCCGGACCGGGAGTCCACCGTGATCCAAATAGGAAACTACGCCATCGCGCTGGCGTTAACGTTCTGCACCTACGCGTTGTTCGCGCTCTTCTACGGCGCGAAGACGGGCCGCCGGGAAATCGCCAAGAGCGGCGAGCGCGCTGTCTACGCAACCTTCGGATTCGTTGTTCTTGCCGTCGCATCGCTCGAAGTTCTGCTGCTGCGCAGCGACTTCAGCGTCGAATATGTGGCGGAGTATTCCAACCGCGCGCTGCCCTTCTTCTATAAGGTGGCGGCGCTGTGGGGCGGTCAGAAGGGCTCGCTGCTCTTCTGGACGCTGATCCTCACCGGCTACGCCGCGTGGGTTGCGTTCCGCAACCGTCACTACGCCGGCAAACTCATTCCCTACACGCTCGGCGTGATGTCGATTACGGCGTTCTTCTTCCTCATCATGAACAAGTTCGCCGCCAATCCTTTCCATCGCCTGATGCAGGACCACGGCGGCGTGCAGCACGTGTTCACGGCGTCCGACGGCCAGGGCCTGAACCCGCTGCTCCAGCATCCCGCCATGGTGATCCACCCGCCCATGCTTTATCTCGGTTACGTGGGCATGGTGGTGCCGTTTGCGTTCTGCATGGCTGCGCTGCTCACGCGCGAACTGGGAAGCGGCTGGATCAAACTGACGCGCCGCTGGACGCTGTTTGCATGGCTCTTCCTCGGCACCGGCATTCTGCTGGGCGGACGCTGGGCCTACGTGGAACTGGGATGGGGCGGCTACTGGGCCTGGGATCCGGTGGAGAACGCATCGCTGATGCCGTGGCTCACCGGCACCGCCTTCCTGCACAGCGTGATCGTGCAGGAGCGCCGCAACATGCTCAAGGTGTGGAACGTGGTGCTGATTCTGGCCACGTACCTGCTGGCCATCTTTGGAACCTTCCTCACGCGCAGCGGCATCGTGTCGTCGGTGCATGCCTTCGCGCAGTCGTCGATCGGAACCTACTTTGCGGTGTTCCTGGGGCTGGCGGCGGCCGCGTCCATCTACCTGGTGGTCACGCGCCTCAACTTCCTGCGCAGCGACAACCAGCTCGATTCGTATGCGTCGCGTGAAGCCAGCTTCCTGTTCAACAACCTGATCCTGCTGGCCGCCTGCTTCGCGGTGCTGTGGGGCACGCTCTTCCCGGTCATTTCCGAGCTGATTCAGAACGACAAGGTGACGGTGGGCGCACCCTTCTTCAACAAGATCAACGTGCCCATCGGATTGTTCCTGCTGTTCCTGACCGGCGTGGGGCCCCTGCTGGCGTGGCGCAAGACGTCGTTCCAGAGCATGAAGAAGATCTTCTTCTGGCCGACGATTGCGGGCGTGGCGGTGGCCGGCGCATCGCTGGCCTTCGGTATTCACTCCATCTATCCCGTCATGTCGTTTGCCATCGCGGCGTTCGTGCTCATGACGCTGATCAACGAGTTCAGCCGCGCCACACGCGCGCGCATGCGCAACACCCACGAGAATCCGGCGTCGGCGTTGATGGGCATCGTCGGCACCAACAAGCGCCGCTACGGCGGATACGTCGCCCACCTGGGCTTCCTGCTGCTGCTGGTGGGCTTCACGGGCCAGGCCTTCACCACCGAAGGCTGGGGCGAAGCGAACGTGGGCGACAAGTTCTCCATCGGGAAATATGACTTCCAGTGCATGGAGATCCAGAATCTGAAGAACGACAACTACCAGGGCATGAGCGCCACGCTGGCGCTGTCGAGTCACGGCAGGCAACTGGCGCTGCTCTCGCCGGAAAAACGCTTCTATCCGGCCAGCCAGCAGACCACCTCGGAAGTGCGCATGCACCACACGCCCATCGAAGACGTGTACGTGGTGTTTGCGAACGTGAAGGAAGCCACCAACAAGGCGATCATCCAGGTGTGGATCAACCCGCTGGTGAGTTACGTGTGGCTGGGTGGCTATGTGCTGGCGATCGGAACCATCATTACGCTGCTCCCGAATCGTGTGGAGCGCAAACTCAAGCGCCGCAAGAAAGCAGTCGAGGAGCTGCTGCGCGAGACGGAGAAGGTGAACGTATAATGGGCGTCCGCCGCATGCTTCTGGGTGTCTGCCTCGCGCTCGCAGCGTTTGCCGTCGCGCCTTCCGTTTGGGGGCAGTCGGCCAAGACGGAGTTGAGGGATCCGGTGCTGGCCACGCGCTTCAACGAAGTATCGGACGCGCTGGTGTGCCAGTGCGGATGCCAGATGATCCTGCGCGTCTGCAATCACCAGAACTGCCCGTCGGCCATTCCGATGCGGCATGAAATCGAAAAACAACTGCAGGCAGGCAAGACCAACGACGAAATCATCGCGTCGTTCGTCGCGCAATACGGAGACAAGGTGCTTTCCGAACCTCCCGCAACCGGCTTCAATCTGGCCGCTTACGTAATGCCGGGATTCGGATTGCTGGTTGGTTTGTTCATTGTGGCGACAATCGCATCTCGCTGGATGTCGCGCCACCGTTTGGCGGTGGAACCGGCGGCCCCGGTGGATCCGGAGCTCCGGAAACGAATCGAAAAAGAAATCAAAGCGGAGTAATCAATTATGGCTCTCTTTCTGGTTGGAATTCTGGCGGCGTTGGCGTTCGCGCTGGTCGTGTACCCGCTCGTTAGCCCGCGCCGGCATCTTTATTATCTCGACGACATGCTCGGCCTGGGCGAGCAGAAGAAATTGAATTACCTGTATGCGCGGCGCAGCGTTGTGTACGACAACCTGCGCGATCTCGACAACGAGTTCCAGATGGGCAAGCTTTCGGACGACGACCATCAGCGCCTGCGTGACGGGTTGATGGCGGAAGCGGCGCAGATCGTGCGCGAAATCGACGATGCGCACGTTCGCCGCGAGGTCGAGGATGCGATCGAGGCGGACGCCCGGTCGCGGCGGAGGATCCAGTGAGCGCGTTGTTTGGCCGCACACGCGTACTGTTTCTCACCGCGCTCCTCGTGACCGTTGCCGGGAGCGCCTTCGCATTCACCGTCCGGGGTACCGTCAAGAACGGAACCACGGGCGAGATCATCAAAGAGGCGAAGATCACCGTCATCCAGCCGTCCGCCGGCATGGCGGTGGTTGGCTCGGCGGACACCCATGACGGGACCTTCGAGATCCCCAACCTGCAGAACAATGCTCCCATTTTTCTGCTGCAGACCGACTTCGACGGCGTGACCTACAACATCCAGATTCCGGTGACGGGACAGGACCAGACCATGGACGTCGAGGTCTACCAGGCCACCAAATCCTGGGATGGCGTTTCCGTGGTGGTGCCGCACCTGGCGGCGACCCGTGAGGGCGACCAGCTGCACATCGAGCAGATGTACGAGATCAGCAACGACACCTCGCCGCCGAAAACGATCAGCGCCAAGGACGGCGCGTTTCGTCTCTATCTGCCCGCCGACATGGACAGTCTCACCGACTGCTACGTGATCACGGGCGAAATGCCGCTCAAGCGCATTCCCATTCCCACGGACAAGAAGGACATCTACAGCATCGACTATCCCATCCGTCCGGGCATGACGCGCATCGGTCTGGGTTACTACGTGCCCTATTCGTCGGGTTCGTACACCATGACGCACCTCTTCCCCGAAGCCGTTCCGCATATGTCGGTGTTCGCGGTGGATTCGACGCTGCATGTCTCGAGCACCTTCCCCGCGTTCAAACGCGCCGAGTCGGTGCACGGGATGACGTCGTACACGGTGCACAACATCAAGGCCGGTGAGAGCGTGGAGTTGTCGTTCCAGGGCGGCGATCCCCAGTTCGCGGGACTCGACGTGCAGGGGGACGGCGGCATGGGACAGGGTGGCGGTAACGGCGGCGAAGGCGGCGGCAACATTGTGGGAATGGCGGGAAATGACGAAAATATTTCCCGGTTCCTGATGGTGACGGTGCTGCTGGTGCTGGCGGGAGTCGCGGGGATGTCGCTGCGCGATCATCACGATCCGCTCTCCGATGCCAAGGTGTTGCGCGCGCACTACGACCTGCTGCTCGCGCGGCTGGCGCGTCTCGACGACCTGCACGCCGCCAATACGATTCCCGATGACGCGCACCGTGCGTCACGTGAGGATCTGATCCGCCGTCTGGCTGCGCTCGCCATGCAGATGCGCACCCACGGCGGCATGCGTACGCCCGATTCGAGCCCGAGGACTCCAAAAACCAGGGCGCAATGAGCGACCTTCCGATCGCGCTCGCCTGCCGGGGGCTGACCAAGCGTTATGGCCGCGTGACGGCGCTCCGTTCCGTGGACCTGAGCGTGCCCGCCGGTGATTGCGTGGCGCTCTTCGGACGCAACGGCGCCGGCAAGACCACGCTGCTCCAGATCATCGGGTCGCTGATTGCGTCCTACGAAGGCAGCGCCGAAGTGTTCGGCCAGCGCGTGAAACGCGCCGACGCCGAGCACCGGCGCGCGCTTGGTCTGGTTCTGCACGACACCTGCCTCTATCTCGATCTCTCCGTGCTCGACAACCTGCGTTTCTTCGGGCGGCTCTATCGCCTGCCCGATCCGGACGCGCGGGCGCACGAATTGCTGCAGGAATTCGACCTCGAACATCGCGCACACAGTGTGGCCCGCGAACTCTCGCGCGGCATGAAGCAACGTCTGGCCCTGGCGCGCGCCGTGGTGCACCACCCGCGTCTGCTGCTGCTCGACGAACCCTTCACCGGACTCGACGAACTTTCCAGCCAGTCGCTGTCCGGGATGCTCTCAAAGTTCACGAAGGACGGCGGCACCGTGCTCATGAGCACGCACGACGTGGAGCGCGCCTTTGATTCCGCCACCCGCGCGGTGATTCTCGACCGCGGCGTCATCACCTTCGACCGTTCCACACAGGATCTGGACGCGGCCACCTTCCGGCATGCGTACTGGAACGTCCTGTTTACCGGCGCGACGCCGGCGGGAGCGGGGGCCTGAGCATGCTGCGCACCGCCGGCACTATTCTGTGGAAGGACCTGCGCATCGAAATGCGCACACGCGACGCCATCGGCGCCGCGCTGGTGTTCAGCCTGCTCACGATGGTGATCTTCAACTTCGCGCTCGATGCCAACACGCCCGAGATGCGCCGTCTGGCGGCGGGCTTTTTCTGGGTGGCGTTTGCCTTCAGCGGAACGCTCTCGCTCAACCGCTCCTTCGCGCTGGAAAAGGAATCGGGTGCGGGGCGCGCCATGATCTTTGCGCCCGTCGATCCCGCCGGCGTCTACCTGGGAAAGTTCTTCGCCAACGCGCTGTTTCTGCTGGTGACACAGATCATCGTGCTGCCGGCATTCATCATTTTCTTCGACGCGGCGGTGGTACCGGAACGCTGGTGGGCGCTGGTCGCGTCGTTCGTGCTGGGATCGGTGGGGTTCGCTTCGGTGGGAACGCTGTTCTCGGCGGTGGCGTCCAATACGCGCATGCGTGAACTGATGCTGCCGCTGCTGTTTCTGCCGGTCACCGTGCCGGCGCTGATCGGCGCGGTGGAAACCACGGCCTTCGCGCTGGGCGCGTCCGCTTCGGCCGGGTTCTGGTTTCGTCTTCTGGCCGTGTACGATGTAGTCTTTGTAACCGTCTCTCTGATGATTTTCGAATTCGCCCTGGAGGAATGAAGTGAAACAGCGTCATATCGCCGACGACGTGCTCACCTACGCACTGTTCATGTGGATGGCAGTGTCGATCGGCATGATGTTCTTCTACGCACCCATCGAACAGACCATGGGACTGCCGCAGAAGATTTTCTACTTCCACGTGCCACTGGCCTGGAACGCGTTTCTCGGATTTACCATCGTGTTCTTCTGCAGTTTTCGGTATCTGGCCACCCGCGATCCCAAGTGGGACACGCGCTCGGTCGCGGCCGCCGAGGTGGGTGTGCTGTTTACCACGCTGGTGCTGATCACCGGACCCATCTGGGGCAAACCCATCTGGGGCATCTGGTGGACATGGGACGCGCGTCTCACACTCACCTTTGTGCTGTGGCTGATCTACGTGGGATACCTGATGCTGCGCCGCTATATCGACGCCGCCGAACGCCGCGCCACGCTGGCCGCCATTGTCGGCATCGCCGGCTTTGTGGATGTGCCGCTGGTGTACTTTGCGATTCGCTGGTGGCGCACGCAGCATCCGGCGCCGGTGCTGATGGGTGGAAAGGATTCGGGACTCGATCCCAGAATGGCGACGACACTGTGGGTGTCGACCGCCGCCTATCTGTTGTTGTTCACCGTGCTCTACCGCCGGCGTCTCGCGGTGGAGAATCTTCGTAACCAGCTCGATGCCTATCGCGAAGAGATGGAAGGAGCCAAATCATGACCTGGGTTGCTGCCGCCTTTCTGGCCGTATGGATTGCCGTATTCATCTTTCTGATGCGCATCAGCCGCGCCCAGCAGGTTCTGTCCGACGAGATCGCCGCGCTGAAGTCGAAGCGATAGTCTCCGACACTCGCCGCATACAAGCAGAAGGGCGGCACGCTTTCGGCGTGCCGCCCTTCTCGTTGCGTCTGCCAGAGCAACGTTACTTCACAAGCGTCATCTTTCTCACATCGGAGAAGCTGCCCGCGGTGATCCGGTAGAAGTACACACCGGAAGCCACCGAGCTGCCGTGGTCGTCCTTGCCGTTCCACTGCAGTGCATACGACCCGGCGCCCTTCGACTCGTCCACCAGTGTGCGCACCACCGCACCGCTCACGTCATAGACGCGCAGCGTCACGTGCGAGCGGGCCGCCAGTTCGTAACGAATGGTGGCCTCGGGGTTGAAGGGGTTGGGATACGCCGGCAGCAGCGCATTCCGGTGCGGCATGTCGCCCGCCGCCGTCACGCCACCGGTCAGCTCGAACGCGCTGGAAAGCACGGCGCTCGCACCACCCGGGTTGTACACAACGACGTCGTAGAAACCGTTCACGCCGCCGGTCATGTCGAAGTTGGCAATGATGCGATCCTTGCCCGCCCAGTACACCGACAGGGACGAGAAGGTCTGCGCGCCCTTGACCAGATCCACGCTGCCCGTCTTCGCAAACAACGCACCGTCGATCTGCAGTTGCACCACTACGCTGGCCGAGTTCGTGGGCGTGATCGACACCGGCAGCGGTGCCGGCCAGCCACCCTTCATCGTGGTCGACACCGGATCGCCGTTGGCACTCGTCAGCGACAGCGCCACCGTGCTGGGACCATCGTAGCCGTTGCTGTTGGGCGCCGTGGCTCCATTGAGGGCGGTGTTGTTGGTGCTGCCCGGATACGGGTCACCGCTGTCGCCGCGGTTGGTGTTGTTCTCCAGGTTCTTGAGATTGTCGGCCTGCACCACCGCCAGTCCGCGCGGGCGGTTGTTGGACGGTCCGCCGGTCTGGTCGGCCAGGTCGGAGTGCCACACCACCAGTCCGCCGCTGGGCGCGGTACCCAGAATGTTGACGTCCGAACCGATGGCCTTGCGGTTCTCCACCAGGAAGTACTCCGCGGGCGGATTCATGTCTTCGGCCCAGCCGTCCTCGCGCGCTTCGAAATCGGTGAAGTAGCTCTCGCCGCCGCCGCTCACGGAGATGTTGTCGATGGACGCCGAGCCGCACGCGGTGGTGAAGTAGCCGTCCTCATCGGACCAGCCCGGATCCGAAACGAACTGGAACGCCACCGTGTACGGTCCGGGGACGAGATAGGGTGTCAGATCGATATTCGCGGTGCCCGATCCGGTTCCCGGAAGCGCGGGGTTGTTGTAGACCGCAAACGTGCTGGTGTTTCCGCCTGACGTGACTTTGCCGTAGAGGTAGTCGTACGAGGGTTCGACGGCGAACGTGTACTGGTACTGCAGCGACACGCTGCCGGAGCCGTTGTAGTTGAAGTCACGCGACACGGTGGTATTCCAGTTATTGCCATAGCCGCTGCCGGTGGCATCGGCCCAGTGGCGGCCGGTGGCCTCGGCAGACGTGAGCCCGCAGTGCATGGAGTAGCTGCCCGTGATCGGACACAACGTCGAGCGGCGCCACTTCTCCGCCGTCACATCCATGCGATAGACCTGCCGGTTCTGTTCGACGTTGGCAACATTGAAGGCTGTCGGCAGCGCCGGCGCCACCACCACATCGGTCCATCCCAGGAACGACTTCGACCACGCACCCATGTGTGCCGGATTGGTGGGCTGGTTCCAGTTGCCGCTGCTCATGAGGTCCCACCATCCGCAGCCCTGCGATCCGCCGTCGGTGTCGTACAGATCGGGAAGCCCGAACGCATGACCGAACTCGTGACAGAACACGCCGATGTCGATCAACGTGGAGTTGTCACAGTTCAGGATGGGTTGAATCGTGTAGTCGTCAACCTTGATGAAACCGCCGCCCGTGCGCGGGTCGTTGGTCGTGTAGGGTCCCGCACCCCAGCCCGAAAGCGAAAAGCGGTGCGACCAGATGTGCCCGGTGAAACCACACTCGGCGCCGCTCTGCGGCTGCACGAATGAGACGAAGTCCACATAGCCGTCGTCATCGCCGGAGTTGGGAATGCCGTCGGGGCCGTCGTTATCAAACTGCCCGAAGTCGATAGCGGCGTCGTTGGCCGCGATCGTAGTCTGAATGAGAGCCGGAATGTGTGCCGAGCTGCACAGGCCGTCACACGTGCCTGTGCCCGCGTAGTACGTGTTGGTGTTGGGGAGCGTCGTCCACCCGTACACCGTTCCCGTCACGTGCAGATCGCCGTACGAGATTTCATCGTAGAACTGCGTCATGGTGCGCGGCGCAAACGGCCCGTTGAAGAGCTTCGTCTGCAACTGCGAGATCGGAAACGGATCCGCCCCGGTGTTGCTGTACTTCACGCAGAAAATCGGAACGTGGAAGGTGCCCGTCACTTCGTAGTTCTGGCGCGCGCTCGCGGTCATCAGATCGCGCTTGTAGAAGCCGCGGTCCGCGAGATACTGGTCGCGCGCTTCCTTGATCTTGAGAGTCTTATCGATCCACGCGTGTTTGAACTCGAACTTTCCCTTACCCTGGATGTTCTCTTTCACCTCGGGGGGCATATCGACACCGGGCGCGGGTGAAACCACTTGCGCCCGAACCGTGGGCGCGGCGGCCACTGCGAAGGCAATGGTGAGCAAAAACACGAGAAGCTGTCGTCGCATCGGATGTCCCCTTTGGATGGGTGGAGGGCAACGAACGGAGAAGTAAATCGGCCTTTAATTATACTACAGCGGGGGGCGTCTTTGGGTATCCAACCTGCGTTATCGATTGCGCGAACAGCTTGCGACCGGCGACCGCGTGCGTTACCATGAATACATCCCGCCCGGGAAACAACTGCGGTTCCCCACCTTGCCGCGGATCGGGCGAGTCTCCATGAAATCGTTCAAACCCGGCCACCGGCCTGCTCCAAAATCGGACGTGCAACGCGAGTCGCGCGTGCAGGAAGACCTGGCCCTGATCGAAATGGTCATGGGCGGATCCACCGCGCACTGGCACGCCTTCGTCGACCGCTACGCGGGACTCATCTACAGCGTGGTTCGCCGCCAGCTCTTCGTCGAAGACGAGGACGAAGTCCGCACCGTTTTTGCAGATATCCTGGAAGCGCTGTACCGCGGCAAGCTGGCCGAATTTCGCGGCAATTCGGAGCTTTCGACATGGTTGATCGTGGTTTCGCGCGGCAAGGCGCTGGACCACCTGCGCCATCTTCAGGGCCGGCGCAAACACCCGCAGGGGTACGACTCCCTGTCTCCGTTCGAACGCGAGGTGTTCCGCCTGCACCACGTGGAGGGCCTGGGATTCGACGCGGTGATTCACTCGCTGCAGTCGGCCAACATGCCCGCCAACGCGGAGATGATTGCGCACGCCGTTCTCAAGATTGAAGAAACGCTCGATCGCCATTACCTCCGCCGGCTCGAAGCGGACGCCCGGGCGCCCGCGCTGGGTGTGGTTTCCGGCCGGCTGCTGGAGTTTCTGAACCACATGGATATCCAGCGGGAGAATACCCACGACGAGCAACCCGACGACTTCATGGACCGCGACTCCACCGAGCGTATGGCGGCCCGGGTTCGCGAACTGCTGGCCGACCTCAGCGACGAGGAGCGCGACATCGTCCGCCTCCGCTTCGAGGAAGGCTGGACCGCACAACGAATTGCCGACGAAAAGGGGTTTCCGGGGCAGCGCCGGGTCTACACCATTCTCGACGGTGTGCTGCGCAAGCTGCGGCGGGGACTGGGTGGCGATTGAGTAGAGGACGAGGCGGGGAATTTATCCCGGAGGTCCGTCTCTAACGGACAACGCAGCCGGGAGAAAGCACCCCCCGACTGCACCCCACAATGACTGAGCTGCACCTGACAGATGATCAACTGGCCGCCCTCGTCGACGAGTCCCTGGCGGACTCGGAACGGGCATTTCTGATCGAGCATTTACGGTCGTGTCAGACCTGCCACGCCGCCTACCGCGACACGGTCCGGTATCGCGCCATCCTGGAAGCGGATAGCTCGGTGTTCCGGGCACCGGATGCGATGGTCGAACTGGCCCGCGCTGTGGCGCGTCCCGCGCGTCCGCACCGGCGGTCCCACCGCTGGACCTGGTTGGAACCCCGGCTGGCGGCCGGGCTCAGCGCCGCTGCGGTGATACTCACTGTCGGCGTGGTCTGGTATACGCACCGCCAGCCGGCTCCCTCATCACTGTGGCTGCCGACCCTTAAGCAGGTGGCTGCCACCGCGTCGGCGGATGGCTCGATCGTGCTGCCGGGCGTGGAGGGCGTGGTGGCCGCCACCTCTCCGGAGCACCGGACCGGCTTTGTTCAGCCCGACGCGACCATCGAAACCGCGCTCTCCGGTCTGACCAACGCCTACCGACAGCGCCCCAATGCCGATGTGGCCAACTGGCTGATCAGCGGGTACCTGGCCACCGGCGAACTGGAAAAGGGCCGTCTCTACATTCAGGACGCGCGCCTTCGTTTCCCCGACGACACGCGTTTCCTTGTCCTGGATGCCATCGTGGCCTACCGCACCAGCGACCTCGACCGCGCCGAGAATCTGCTCCGGACGGCGCTGGACACCAATCCTCGCGACGGCGCGGCGCTTCTCAATCTGGCGCTGGTTCAGTA
>DASRYI010000085.1:0-6479 GCA_035687255.1 Candidatus Krumholzibacteriia bacterium
TCTCGGGCACCGTGGATGCGACCAACGCGTCGTTCGAGCAGAAGGACACGTTCGTCAAGAAGCCGGGTATTCCCGCGAAGGCCGACGTGCACGGCACATTCCGTCCCCAGCACACACCCAACGAAGGCATCACGCTGGACAAGATCGATGTGACGCTGCATGCGCTGACGGCCACCGGCACCGGACGCGTGCTTCCGTTTCCGCCTTCACCCGGCATGGAATTCAATTTCGATGCAAAGACGCCGCTCAAGCCGTGGAATGATCTCCTGCCGGCGATGGCGCCGTTTGCACTCAGCGGGGATGCCACCGTGAAGCTGCGCGTCGCGGGCGCCACCACACCGGGCGCCACGCCGCAGATCAGCGGCACCGCGTCCTTCACGCATCTCGGCGCCACACTGGTCGACATGCCCAAACTGGTCTCGGATGGCGAAGGCACCGCCACCTTCACCGACAAGACCGCGCACATCAAGGGCGCGCGCTTCCGCATCGGTGACAGCCGCTTTGTCATGGACACCGACGTGGCGTCGTTCACACCCATGCAGGCCACCTTCAAGGTGACATCGGATCAGGTGAACCGTCCCGACGTGCAGGCGCCGGTGCCGGGCGCGAAGCCGTTCCCGCGGCCCGAGGTGTTCAGGCAGGTGGTGGCGACGGGCAGCATGAAGGAAACCGCGCCCAGGGTGGTGGAGAACACGGTCACGGTAACCTCCCAGAGCGGATGCGTCTCCAACATCGATTACACCGATCTCACCGCGAAGCTGCGCGTGTTGCCCGAGATCACGCACATCGACAGCTACAGCGCGAAGACCATGGGCGGCACGGTAACGGGCAGCGGCACCTTCGAGCCCAAGACGCCCAGGTTCGACATCACCAGCAAGGTGGAGAACGTGAATCTGGCGGAGTACTTCCGCTACAAGTATCCCGAGTTGAGCAACGTGCTGGTGGGGAAGCTCAGCGGTGACATCCAGCTGGCGGGTTCGGGCAGCCAGTGGGAGCAGTTGGCCAAGACGCTCACGGGCAAGGGCGGAGCGGTGGTGCTGGAGGGGTCGTTGCTCAACATGAACATCGCCAACCAGATCATGGCGTCCATCCAGAGCATTCCGCTGGTTCCCACCGACCTCACCTCGCGCATGAAGGCCCGGGATCCCAAGCTGTTCTCGCAGAACACCACCGCGTTCAAGAATCTCTCCAGCAAGTTCACGATTGCCAACGGGAAGATTCAGGTGCCGGATCTGAAGCTCGCCACTTCCGACTTTTCACTCAACGGCGACGGCTGGTTTTCGCTGGCGAAGGAAATGAACGTGAACTCCACGCTGACCATCTCGAAGAAGCTGGCCAGCGATCTGGTGGCGGAGGTGCCCGCGGCCAAATACCTTCTTTCGCCGGACGGCAGCATCGATGTGCCGCTGGCGTTGACCGGCGGCGTGCTGAAACCCGCGATCAAAGTGGACTCGTCGGCCATGACGGCGAAGTTCCAGAAGGCGATGATGACCCAGGGACAGCAGCAACTGCAGGACAAGATGAAGAGCGGTCTCAAGGATCTGCTGGGCGGAAGCAAGAAGCCCGCGCCGGCGGACACCGTCAAACATTAGAAGCCCCTTGGCCGAGGCGAGGTGGACAAAAAAAGGCCCGGATGCACTCCGGGCCTTTCTTGTTGCAGTACGCCGCGGTTGCGGCGCGGTCACGCGTTGGCCTGGTTGGCCCGGGCCCGGTCGCCGAAATAGGCCTTGAGCATCCACGCCACCACACCGATGGCGGCGAGGAAGCACACCAGGAAAATCACGAACACCGACCACTGCGGTTTGACCGGAATCGACGACGGCTCCCACTTGCCGTTGAGCACGATCAGCCGGAGAATGTGCCGGACGATCACCATGGACAGCAGCGATACGAACAGCACCACACCTGCGGGAAGAAAACGCCGCCGGAAGTAGAAGTGCAGCGACAGCAGCGAAAGCACCAGCGCCACCAGAATCAACCACATCGCCGGCGAACGCATCATGGGCACCAGCGTGTCGCCCAGCGACATCAGGTATGCAATCCCCAGCACCACCGACGCGGCCATTCCCCACAGGAAGAAGCCCCGTCCCAGCCGGTACACCTTCTCGTCACCGCGGCCCAGCAGCCCCACGAAGAACGCACCCACCGTCACCGTGCCCGAGAGCATGTGCAGCCAGCGGAACCCCCACACGCCCACTTCGGGATTCACCGCGGTGCCGGAGCGATTGGCTGCGTACAGCGTGTGGTAGAGGTCGGGACGCTCCGCCATGGAAAACACGGTGCTGTATACGAACGACACGTACGCCAGCAGCACCGCGGCCAGGCCGAGCAACAACGGAATGCGCGTGCGGGTGCGCGCGAAGGCGGCGCCGTAGAGAAGGTAGTACGCGACCATCACCGCGCCGATGATCAACAGCCACCACCAGCCGCTCACGATGGAGGCGGCGTACGCCTGGCGGTGATACGCGAGCTGCAGGAACAGGAGCGGCGCCACGCCCAGTGTCACCGTGGCCGCCATGGCCGTGGGGAACAGCGAAATGAAGCGGCGTACCACCGTGTTGTTCCACTTGTCGTCCAGGCGTCCGAACAGAATCACCAGCAGCCCGCCGAAGAGAAAGTTCATGGCGACGAAATGCAACGTCAGTGTCAGAACGTGCAGCGAGGAGATCAACCACAGCGGCGCCGGGATGAAGTTGTAGCCGGGTGTGTTCATCACTTCGCACCTCCCGCAGGCAGGGACTTGATCCAGGTGATCAGCGCGGCCCGCTCGGCGTCGCTGCCGGTGAAGTTGGGCATGGATTCGTCGTAGTCGGAGCCGTTGTCCAGAATCTCGTTGATGTCGTCATCCTGAAGGCCGGCCAACGACTGCATGTTGTCCTGGTAGCCGCCGGGCACGTGGCAGCGTCCGCAGCGCACCTCGTACACCTTGTGTCCCAGCTCGGCGCCCGTGAGCGGGTACACCTGCTCGAAGGGCCGCTGGTCGACGTGCTTCCAGATGTAGCCGGCGATCAATTCCGCCTCCTCGGCGTTACCCGCAAAGGGCGGCATGTTGGCGTGCATGCCTTTGATGCCGGTGACAACGCCGAAGATGAACCGGGCATCGGTGCCGTTGAACACCGGCGCCAGCGGCTTGTAACCGTTGATGGTGTGGCAGCTGCGGCACGCGTGATTGAAGAGATCCGCGCCGTCGTCGCCGCTGCGAAATTCAATCGACGGCAGCATGCCGGCGCTCTGGTACTCGGGAGCCTTCGACACTTCCACGCCGTTGCCGTACATGAAGCCGTAGATGACGTAGGGTTTGCGTGTGGACTCGCGCATGAACTCAAAGCCGCTGAAGAAGCCGAGCCCCAGCACCATCATGACCAGCGCCACCACCACGTGCATGCGCCGCGGGATCATCAGTCCGAAGACGAGCACCAGCACGGTCAGGGCGACCAGGAAGCGCAACCCCACCGCCACCGATGCCGACGGCATCGGCAGCCGCTGCGCCACGCTGGCCGTCACGTCCGCGGGAATCGAGCCGCGGAACCAGAACCATGACGGCACCAGGATGGCGATTCCGGCCAGCGCCCACAGCGCGTCGTAGCGCACCAGCCGCCCCCGGAACTCCGGGTCGCGTTCGCGCGACGCCACCAGCATGCTGTACAGGCCGGCCAGCATCACGCAGATGCCGGTGCGAAACACCAGCGACGAGAAGTAGGTCGGATTCAGGAAGCCCTGCCAGAAATCCCCCGTCTTCAACCACCCGCCCGGTGTCAGCATGAAGCTCAGGATGCCGTCGATCACGGCCAGCGAAAGCCACGCGGCCACGAAGTAGATCCACCCGATGGCCAGGTGGTTCTTCGCCGACATGAACTTCCAGCCGTAGTAGTAGAGAATCGCCGCGCAGATCTCGACGATGAAGAAGGTCCACTCGATGGCCCATCCCCAGACGAAATTGTGGATGAGCACTTCGGTGGCGGCCGGGTTCAACAGGCCGATGATGAACCAGATGCCCACGCCCGTGAGCGCGCCGAAGACGACCGTGACCAGGATGAAGAACTTGCTGAGCGAGGCGATATGGTCCAGGCGCCGCGTATCGTTGTCGCGGCGGGCGGCGGTTTCGGCGATGACCAGATAGAGTCCGCCGCCGATGGCAAAATGGGAGACGAAGACGTGGATGATGGCGATCGCCGCCATCAGAACACCGTATCCGACTCCCACGTCCCAGAACGGATAGCTCATACAGGGCCCTCCCGCGTGCGACCGAAGCGTTGCTGGCCATGCAATCATGAGACGGGGCGCGCTGGCAACTGCAAACCCGCGCCCGGCGCGGCGTTGCGGCGGGGTGGCGGGTGTGCGCCGCGCCGTGTTACATTAGCCTCCCATGCCATTTGCCTTTCGACTGGAAGCCTCGTCGCACGGGGCGCGCGCGGGCACCCTGGTAACCGATCACTGCGAAATCCCGACGCCGGTGTTCATGCCGGTGGGGACGCAGGCGACCGTCAAGGGAACCACGATCGATGGAATTCTCGACACCGGCGCGCGCATCCTGCTGGGGAACACCTATCACCTGTGCATGCGCCCGGGAGTGGATCTCATCGAGCGCGCGGGTGGTCTGCACAAATTCATGGGATGGGAGGGCGCGATTCTCACCGACAGCGGCGGCTACCAGGTGTTCAGCCTGGCCAGCCTGCGCCGGCTGGGCGACGACGGGGTGAGATTTCGCTCGCACGTGGACGGATCGCTGCATATGTTCACGCCCGAATCAGTTATGGCCGCCCAGGCGCGCATCGGCGCCGACATTCTGATGAGCTTCGACTACTTCGGCGGAATCCCGTGCCCGCGTCCCGACGCCGAGCACTCGGTGGCTCTGACCACCGCATGGGCCCGTCGCGGCCGTGAGGTCAACGGCGCGCGCTTCAATCTCCGTGGATACGAGCAGGTGGTGTTCGGTATCGTACAGGGGGCGGAGTACGAAGACCTGCGCCGCCGCTCCGCCCAGGAAATCATGGAACTGGATTTTCCCGGCTATGCCATCGGGGGGCTGGCGGTGGGTGAGGACAAGCAACAGACGCGCGACATCGTTGAACTGTGCGCGGCCATGCTTCCGATCGACCGGCCCCGTTATCTGATGGGAATGGGCACGCCGTTGGATCTGGTGGAGGGCGTGGCGCGCGGCGTCGACATGTTCGATTGTGTCCTGCCCACGCGCAATGGCCGCACCGGAACCGTGTTTACGCGCGACGGGCGCGTGGTGCTGAAGAACGCCGCACACACATCCGACTTTGCGCCCATCGACGCGCAGTGCGGATGCTCGACGTGCCGGCGGCACACGCGGGCGTATCTGCGCCACCTGTTTCTTGCGGAGGAAATGCTGGGACCCATGCTGGCCACCCAGCACAATCTGCATTTCTTCGCCGACGTGATGCGCGAGGCGCGCGCCGCCATCGTGGAGGACCGGTTTGAGTCCTGGCGGTCTGACTTTGTGGAGAGATACCAGCGCGGAGAGGCCGCGCGTGTTCGTGACTCTGTAGACAATCAAAGGAGGATATCTTGAATTCGCTTCACCCTGTGTTTGCCATGATGCCGTCCAACCCCGGCGGTACGGGCCCCAGCCCGTTCTCGATGCTGCTTCCCATTCTGGGCATGTTGCTCATCTTCTACTTCCTGATGATTCGTCCGCAGCAGAAACGGCAGAAAGAAGTCCAGAAGATGCTCGGTGCGCTCAAGAAGGGCGACCGCGTGCTCACGGCCAGCGGGCTCTACGGCACCGTGTCGGGCGTCAAGGACGACGTGGTGGTGGTGCAGATCGCCGACGACGTGAAGGTTGAGATGATCAAGAGCGCCGTCACCGGCGTCATGTCGTCGGATTCGTAGGGTGCGGTTGGGAGATACCGTGCTGAAGTTGCGCTATTACGGTGACCCCATCCTGCGCCGTCGCGCCACGGAAGTGCGTGCCTTCGACGACGCGTTGCGTACGGTGGCCGACGAGATGCTGGAAGCGATGACGCGCGAAGAAGGCGTGGGGCTGGCCGCGCCGCAGGTGGGGCTCGACATGCGCGTGCTGGTGGCGCTCGCCATGCGCGAACCCGGCGACGAAGACGCCGAGCCCATCGTGGTCATCAATCCCGAAATCACCGAACGGTCGCATGAGACGTGGGTGTACGAGGAAGGCTGTCTCAGCATTCCCGGTATTCGCGGCGACGTCACGCGTCCCGAGCGCATCGTCATGCGCTACCGGGATGTGAACGGCGATGAGAAGACCCTCGAGGCCATCGGGATGTTTGCGCGCATTCTGCAGCACGAAGTCGACCATCTCGACGGCAAGCTCTTCATCGATTATCTCTCGACCGCCGAGAAGATGCTCCTCAAGCCCAAACTTCGCAAGATTGCCCGCCTCAACGATGAGTGACGGCGCACCGTCCGGCCCGCGATGAAACGCATCGTCTTCATGGGCAGTCCGGACTTCGCGGTGCCGTCGCTGAATGCGCTGCACA
>DASRYI010000086.1:0-3048 GCA_035687255.1 Candidatus Krumholzibacteriia bacterium
GCTGGTCGGAGACGCCGCCGACCGCGCGGCCGCCGCGCCCATTGCGCAACGTCTGGGCGACCGCTGTCTCGACATCACCGGAAAACTCCCGCTCATGCACACGGCGGCGTACCTCGCGCGTGCGCGCGTGTTCGCCGGAAACGATTCCGGTCTGATGCATCTGTCGGAAGCCGTGGGAACGCCGGTCGTGGGGCTCTTCGGACCCACCGTCGACGCCTTCGGCTACTATCCCGCATTGCCGCTGAGCCGCACCGTGGAACGCCGGCTCGCGTGCCGTCCGTGTTCGCGCAACGGATCCACGCCGTGTCCGCGCGGAACCGGCGAATGTCTCTCCGCAATCGCTCCCGCGACGGTCGCGAACACCATTGCCACACTCTTCGACACGACGGCGCCGCGCCGCATCCAGATCGACTGACGATGTCCGGCGCACGCATCCTCTACAACGCGCTCTATCCCCTGGCGCTGGTGGGTGCGCGCGTATCCTCGTGGTTCATTCCCAAGATGCGCGAGGCGATCTCGGGACGCGACGGCTACCGCGCGCGCTGGGACGCGCTGGGCACGTCACTCACGGCGGCGCCGGTGTGGTTCCACGTGGCCAGCGTGGGCGAGTTCGAGCAGGCGCGCCCCGTGATCAGCGCGTTGCACCGCGATCACCCCGGCGTTCCGGTGATGGTCACGTTCTCGTCGCCGTCGGGATACCACTTCGCGCGCCGGCGCGAAAAAAGCGGCGATGGGGCGATTCATTTCATCGACTATCTCCCCTTCGACCGCGCGCGCACCATGCGCATGTGTCTGGAGCGCGCACACCCGCGCCTGCTGGTGTTCGTGAAGTTCGACCTGTGGCCCAACCTGATCTGGGAGGCACGCGCGCGCAACCTGCCAGTGGCGCTCATCGACGCTACGCTGAGCCCGTCGTCGCGCCGCCTCTCGGGCGCGGGCCGCTGGTTCTACTCCGGTCTCTACCACGCCATGCACCCCATCCTCGCCATCAGCGCGGAGGACGCGGCTCGCTTCGCACGCTCCGCGCCCGGCCACACCGCCATCGCGGTGTGCGGTGACACGCGTTTCGACCGTGTGATGGAGCGCTGGAACCAGCGCGCGCGCGGCGTGCTGCCACTGCCCGATGACGATGCGCTGACGTTCATCGCCGGCAGCACCTGGCCGCCGGACGAGGCGCGGCTCCTGCCCGCGCTCACCCGCCTCGCCCGCGAGCTGCCAAACCTGCGCATGGTGCTGGTGCCGCACGAGCCGCACCCCCATCAGGTAACGGCGCTGCGTGCGTGGGCAGCGCAGTCCGGCCTGAGCGTACGCGCCACCAGCGAGCCGGTGACGGACGCGCGCGTGGTCATCGTCGACACCGTCGGCGTCCTCGCGGAGGCGTACGCGCACGCGCACGTGGCGTTCGTGGGAGGCGCGTTCTCGACGGGCGTGCACAGTGTGATCGAGCCCGCGATTGCCGGCCTGCCGGTGGTGTTCGGTCCGAAGCACGACAACTCGTTCGAGGCCGTGCAACTGATTGAACGTGGAGCCGCCACGAGTGTGAGCAACGAGGAAGAAACGTACGCGGCGCTCAGACGCTACCTCATCGATGAGGCGGTGCGACGCGGCGCGGGAGCCGCTGCCATCGCGTACGTCAGGTCCCAGCTCGGCGCCACCGAGAAATGCATGGCGGCGCTGGCGCCGTATCTGTAGTATTTGTCGCACATGAGCGAGTATTTCTCGCACATGAGCGGGTGGCACCGGACGGGGACCCCGGCAACGAGCGGAGCGAAGTTGTTCCGGGGTGGCCGGTGACAGGACCCGCGAACGAGCGAGTCCGCCCATGTCGTTCGCACAAGGCCTTTCACGGGAAAAATGACCCAGTTACCACCACCGCAATTCGTTCAGATCGAGACCACGCTGGCGTGTAACGCCGAGTGTCCCTTCTGCTCGCACTCCACCCTGACGCGGCGGCCGCGGCGCATGGAGGACTGGGTGTGGCAGAAGATCGTGGACGAGACGCGCGGGCTGGGCATCACGTATCGTCCCTTCCTCATCAATGAGCCGCTGGCCGACCATCGCCTGGGCGACATCATGCGCTACATCCGGCGCGACCCCACGGCGCGCATCGAACTCAATTCCAACGGCGAGTTGCTCAAGGAAGAACGCGCCCGCGAAATTCTCGATGCCGGCCTCGACATCATCCGCTTCTCCATCGACGGTTTTTCCGAAGAAACGTTTTCGCGGTCGCGGGTGGGACTCGACTACAACCTCACCGTGGAGCGCGTGCGCCGTTTCATCGAGATGGCGCGCGCGGCGGGCAGCACCGCCCACATCGAGGTGCGGATGATCGACATGGACTACAACCGCCACGAACAGGATGCCTTCGTGGAGTTCTGGACGAACGCCGGCGCCATCGCCATCATCACCGACCTCTACGTGTGGCCGTGGGAACCGGAAGTGCGTCCGGTGCGCCTGCCCTGCAAGAAGGTATTGAAGGAAATGTTCTTCTTCGTGAACGGCAAGGCCACGCTGTGCTGCTGGGATTCACACGAGCGCGGTGTGGTGGGGGACGTGACGCGGCAGCACGTGCTCGACATCTGGAACAGCGAGCTCAACCGGCGTTACCGCGATGTGCTGGCGCAGGGGCGGCGCGAGGATCTGTTGCTGTGCTCGAACTGCGAGGCCTACAAGAACCACTACTTCGACGGTTTTCCCGCCCCCGAGCTGGCCCAGGCGTAGGCCCCTTCCCGGATCACCTTCGGCGTCTTTCCGCACAGGTCCACGAGCGTGGACGACGCCCCGCCCGGCACCTCACCCGTCACAATCAGGTCCACTTCGTCGCTGAACTCGCGCCGGATGTCGTGGACATCTTCGAGCGGTCCTCCACCGGAACGGTTGACGCTGGTCGACACAATGGGTTCACCCACCGCATCGATCAGGCGGCGCAGCGACTCCATCGCGGGCACACGCACCGCCACCGTCGGCCCCACCCAGGCCGGCAGCGCGGCGCCGCTGGGTAGGATCACGGAGAGCGGCGCCGGCCAGCGCGACGCCAGCATCTCGCGC
>DASRYI010000087.1:0-7236 GCA_035687255.1 Candidatus Krumholzibacteriia bacterium
CGTCGAGGACGTGGTAGCCGGCGCCGCGGAATTCGCCCGCCAGCCGCCACACGGCGCCCGGTCCCGCGCCCGAGTCGAGCGCCAGCACACGATCCGCACCCGTGGAGCACGCGAAGATGTCGGCGTACGTGCGTTTGGTCAGCACCACCACGTCCTCCGCGCCCGCCCGCTTGACATGCTCCAGCAGCGGGCACAGCAGAATACAGTCCCCCAGCGAACTGAAGCGAATGACGAGGATCTTCATGGTGACGTTGGTGGCCGCCGTTCGCGCTTGACACTGCGCGAGTGACCCGATGAGACTTGAGCCTCCATGCCGACGACGGAGCTCGGAGAGCGCATCAAACAACTGCGACTTGCGCGCAACCTTACCCTAAAGCAGGTGGGGGAGAAAGCGAAAGTTTCCGCCACGCACCTCTCGGAGATCGAGCGTGGACGCACGTCTCCGACGGTGGGGGCGCTGGTGCGCATCGCGCGCGCTCTCGACCAGGAGCCCTCGCAACTCGTTGACGATACCCCTCGTCCGCCGGTGTCGATCGTGCGCCGCGCCGAACGCCGCTGGTGGTCGTCGGATGGTGTCACGCTGGCAGCGCTCTCGCGGGGAATTCGCCCCGACGAAATTTCACTGCTCGAGGTTGAACTCACGGCGACCGACGCGCGTCCCGCCTGTGTGCCCGGCGAAGCCGGAGAAGCCCTGGTGATCGTGCTGGAAGGCGGCGTCGACGTCGACGTGGCGGGAAAGCGCCACACCCTGCGCACCGGAGACGCCCTGCATTTTGGAACGCACCACGGGCACACGCTGTATGCAACGGCGCAACCAACACGGCTCCTGTGGATCTCGCGGCCGCCGGTGGGGATGTGACGGAGGACGTGGACGCGCGCGACGTCGGGAATCGCATCAAACGGGTGCGCGGCGAACGCGGCCTCACGCTCAAAATGGTGGAGGCGGCGTCGGGCGTGTCGGCCACGCACATCTCCGAAATCGAACGCGGTGAAACCATCCCCACCATCGGCGCGCTGGCGCGCATCGCGGGTGCGCTGGACAAGCGGACCGCATTCTTCCTGGAGGAGGACGAACTGGGCGACGTATCGGAACTGACGTCGGAGAGCCGCGTGCGCGAGTCCACCGCCGGCGGGGCGGCCGCTCTGGAGCGCCTGACGGCGTCGATTCCCGGGGGATGCATTCAGGCGGTGCGCGTCACGCTGGAGCCCGGCCGCGGCCATCGCGCACAGCCCCACCGGCACGACGGGGTGGAAGCCATCGTGGTGCTGCGCGGGCGGGTGCGGGTTGAAATCGACCACGACGTCCACGAACTCGGGGAAGGCGACACCATCCATTATCAGGCGGAGCGGTCACATGCATATACCAACGCATCGCGCGACGCCGATGCGCAGGTGGTATGGATTGCATCCCGCCGCGACGTGGACTGAGACGTTTTTCTTTTGACAGGTTTTTTGCCCGCTCCCTATCATTTCGACGACAGCCCGGCCCGTGGGGCCGCGCGGTCGAAGTGACGTATTACGATGTCCAATCCATCCCGCGACGAAATCCTGTTCCATCAGCTGGTGGCGATGTTCCAGTATGCCGCCATGCAGCAGATGGGAAAGCTCCCCAGTCACGTATCCGGGAAGATCGAGCGCGACCTCGAGCAGGCGCGCGTATCCATCGACATGCTGGAGATGCTGCACAAACGCACGCAGTCGCATCGGAGCGCGGATGAATCGGAGTTCCTCGACAAGGTGCTGTTCGAGCTGCGCATGAACTTCGTCGACGAATCGGGCCGCACTCCGGCCCCGGAGGACGGGAAGGCAGCCGGGCCGGACACCGTGCACGACGGCGAGGGGACCGAAGGGTCATGATTTCGAGGGGCTTCCGGAAGGGTGGCCGGGCGGTTGGAAGGGTTCTTGCACCGCTGGCCGGGAATCCCCCCGGTTTGGTCAGAAAGGAGCCGGTTTCCATGTTGCACAGGCGTCTTCGGACTCGCGGCGCGGCGGTACTGTGGCTCGCGGGCATCTGCCTGGCATGGGCCTACCAGACGGCACCGGCCAGCGTGGCCTACGACGGAACGCGCGGTCTGATCCGCACCCGTTCCGCGGATACCTTCCAGAAGGGCACGCTCAGCTTCCAGCTCTCGGGCAATTACGGCAAGCAGGACAACGAAAAGCTTTCGCCGAGTTACTTCGGAACCCCGGACTCGGCGGTCGTCGACTTTCACACGTTCATTACGCGCGCGTCGCTGACCTACGCGCTGTCCGATTTCTTTGAAATCGCGGCCAACCTCGACGTGCGCAGCTGGATTCGCACCACGCAGGACCAGACCGCCAACGCCAACCTGAGTTCATTTTCACGTGGCGGGCTGGGGGACACGGACGTGTCCGCCAAGCTGGGGTTGCCGCTTCCGTGGCAGAAGTTCAAGCTGGGTGCCTACGGCAACATGACCTTCCCGACCGGCAACAAGCAGCGCGGGTTCACCACCGACTCCAAGGACATCACGGTGATGGGGCTCGCCACCCTTGACCTTTCGGACCTGGACAAGTTCGTGCCCACGCGCATGCACGTCAACGCGGGCTATCGCTTCAACCAGAACGAGGACCGCGGCTACGGTATCTTCAATCCCGAGAATCCCGATTCCAGCGGGTTCAATCCGCCTGGCTATCCACCGGTGCCCCCGGGGAAGAACACGTCGTACAACGACGCCTTTCTGTTCGACGCGGCGCTCGAGTTTCCCGCGCCGCAGGTGACGTTCTTCCTCGAGTTCGACTGGCAGAAGCTTCTGAACGTCGAGATTCCCGCGGGCGCGAACGTCAGTGCGAGCACCTACACGCTCACACCGGGCGTCGAGTTCCGGGGCAGCGGCGGTTCGTCCATCGAACTGGCGGCCGATATCAATGTCAATTCCGGCACGAATCCGTCGGCCATCAACCCGCCCGACTGGGGACTGTGGCTGGCCTTCGATTACGTCAATCAACTGATCGCGCGTGATACCGACCATGACGGCATTCCCGACAACCGCGACGGGTGCGTGGACCAGCCCGAGGACAAGGACGGGTTCCAGGACACGGACGGGTGCCCCGATCTCGACAACGATCATGACGGTATTCCCGACGCTCAGGACAAGTGTCCCGACCTGGCCGAGGACGTGGACGGCTTCCAGGACAATGACGGGTGCCCCGACCTCGACAACGATCAGGACGGCATTCCTGACCTGCAGGACAAGTGTCCCAACGAACCCGAAGACTTCGATGGTGACATGGACACCGACGGGTGTCCCGATCTGGTGAAGGACAGTGACAACGACGGTCTGCCCGACAATCTGGACCGGTGTCCGTTACAGGCCGAAGATATTGACGGGTACCAGGATGATGACGGCTGTCCCGATCTGGACAACGACCTGGACGGCATTCCCGACGTCCAGGACAAGTGCCCGAACCAGCCCGAAACCTTCAACGGCGTGGACGACGAGGACGGATGTCCCGACGCCAAGGAGATCGGCAAGCAGTTCGTGCTGCGTGGCATCAATTTCGAAAGCGGGCGGGCCGATCTAACGCCCGACTCACACACCGTGCTGGATCAGGTGATCGCGTCGATGAATGCGTATCCCGAAGCACGTCTGGAGATTCGCGGCCACACCGACAGCCAGGGGCCGGCCAGCTTCAACCTCGAGCTCTCGCAGAAACGTGCGGAGGCGGTGCGCCAGTACCTGATCAAGGGTGGCATCGATCCGTCGCGCGTGACGGCGGTGGGCATCGGGGAGGAGGAACCGATGGCCTCCAATGCGACCCCGGAAGGACGCGCGCTCAACCGGCGTATTGAATTCCGGCGGCTCAACTGACGCCGCCCCGCATTCGGTCAATTCAACAGGAAGGGCCCGTCATGCGACGGGCCCTTCGCGTTTCCCGGCGTGACCGGCGTTCCCGCTATTCCGATTTCACGCGGTTCCAGTAGGCATCCATCTCGTCCAGGGTCATGGACGTGAGTTGTTTTCCATCGGCCACGATGCGCGCCTCCATGGTTTCGAAGCGTGTGATGAACTTCGACGTGGTGCGCTGCAGGGCCTCATCGGCGTCGATCTTGAGAAAGCGGCTCACATTGGCGGACGAGAAGAGCACATCGCCCATTTCGTCAATGATGTGCTCGCGTTCCCCCGACGCCAGCGCCGCTTCCAGTTCGCCGATCTCCTCGCGCAGCTTGGCGATCACGGGCGCGACCGCGTCCCAGTCGAAGCCCACCCCGGCCGCGCGCTCCTGCACTTTGACGGCGTGACGCAGTGCCGGCAGATTGCCCGCGATCCCATCCAGCGTCCCGACATGCTTGCGCGCGCGTTCCTGCGCCTTGACCCGCTCCCAGTGGACGATGCTCTCCTCGGGGGTCGCGGCGTGCTCGGTTCCGAACACGTGCGGGTGGCGCCCCTTGATCTTGTCGTGGGCGTGCGCGGCAATTGCGTCGATGGTGAAATTTGGCGATGTTTCGCGCTTGATGGCCATCGCGAAGCACAGCACGAAGAGCACATCGCCCATCTCGTCCAGCAATTCGGCGTCGCCATGGTGGGCGCCCGCCCACTCCAGCTCGTACGCCTCTTCGATCAGGTCGGAGAGGACGTCGTCGAGTTTCTGGGCGCGGTCCCAGGGACAGCCGCCGGGTCCGCGCAGGCGTGCGATGAGATCGAAGACACGGGCAAGGGAGTCGGACATTGGAGAAGAATAGGAACGCTCCTGTGCGTCTTCAAGTGGGAATTGGGAGTTGATGATGGGCCCGGGCGAGTCTAAAATAGACGATTCCGCGCCTGTCGGCGCGGCATTTTATGAGTGACAAAATCGTCGTTCGCGGCGCCCGCGAGCACAACCTCAAGAACATCGACGTCGAGATCCCGCGCGGGAGCCTCACGGTCATCACGGGTGTGTCCGGTTCGGGAAAGTCCACGCTGGCGTTCGACACGCTGTACGCCGAAGGCCAGCGCCGCTACATCGAATCCCTTTCCACCTACGCCAAACAGTTCCTGGAACGCATCGGACGCCCCGACGTGGACGACGTCACGGGTCTGAGCCCGGCCATCGCCATCGAGCAGCGCAACACCACGCGCAGTTCGCGCTCGACGGTGGGAACCGCGACCGAAATCTACGACTACCTGCGCCTGCTGTTCGCGCGCCTCGGACACACCGTGTGTCCCAGGTGCGCGCGCGAGGTCAAACGGCACGCGCCCGACGAAGTCATCGACTCCCTGCTGGCCACGCAGCGCGGGCGCACCCTGATGGTGGTCGCCAGCCGTGCCGTGGAGAAGGGAACGGGCGCGAAGCAGATCGAAGAGCTGATCCGCGAGGGTTACTCGCGCTTCATCATTCGCGGTGAGGTGGTGAAGCTGGAGACGGCCCCGCGCAACGCCTCACGCATGCCCACCATCGACCTGGTTCTGGACCGCATCGACATCGACGAATCCCGGCGCGCGCGCCTGCTGGAAGCCATCGAGGCGGCGTACCGCATGACCGACGGCCACGTGCGCTTCGACGACGTGGAGAGCGGCGCGTCGGTGCAGTTCACCAACCAGCTGGTGTGCACCACCTGCGGGCGCACCTTCGAAGAGCCGCGCCCCATCCTGTTCTCCTTCAACACGCCCTACGGCGCGTGTCCGTCGTGCCGCGGCTTTGGAAGCCGGCTTGAGTTCGACGAGGCCCTGATCATTCCCGATACCTCGCGCACGCTCAAGGACCACGCCATCGAGCCGTGGGCGAGCGAGAAGTTCGAGTATTTCCACGACCAGATGGTGCGCTTCTGCCGCCGCAAGAAGATTGCCATGAACGTGGCGTGGTCGAAGTTGCCGGCGAGCGCGCGCAAGGCGCTGCTGGAAGGAAGCGGCGAGTTCGTGGGCGTACTGCCGTTTCTGGAAAACATGCGCGAGAAGACCTACAAGAAGTACGCACGCTTCTTCACACGCCGTTATCTGGCGTTCCGCGAATGCCGTGCATGCGGCGGCGGGCGCCTGCGGCCGGAAGCGTTCTTCGTGCACCTGGGCGAACGGACGATTCGCGATGTGGCGTGCATGACGCCGGGAGACGCGCTCGCCTTCGTGCGCTCGTTGCAACTGAATGAACGCGAACGGACCATCGCGCGGGACGTGGTCATCGAACTGGAATCGCGGCTGGGATTCCTGCTCGCCGTGGGCCTGCACTACATCACGCTGGACCGCCTGGCGCGAACCCTCTCGGGCGGCGAGTCGCAGCGCATCTCGCTGGCCAACTCGCTGGGCTCGAACCTGCTGGATGTGCTTTACGTGCTGGATGAACCGAGCATCGGACTGCACCCGCGCGACACCGAACAGCTGATCAATGTGCTGGGCGAGCTGCGCGCGCGGGGGAATACGGTGGTGGTCGTCGAACACGACCTCGACATCATCGGCGCCGCGGATTACGTGGTGGATCTGGGGCCGGGGGCGGGAGAACGCGGAGGCAGCGTTGTGTACCAGGGAGCTCCCGACGCCGCGAAGAATGGTGCTTCGGGGACACTGCGCTACCTGAAGGAAGGGTTGCCCGGCAGGACCGCGGAGCGCGTACGCACGGCCGACGCGGCCGTGCGTATGTTTGGCGTGCGCGAACACAATCTCAAGGATATCGACGTTGAGTTTCCGCTGGGAGCCTTCACCAGCGTGACCGGCGTGTCGGGGTCGGGCAAGAGCACGCTGGTGTGCGACGTTCTCTACCACGCCTTGCGCAGCCGCGGCGAAGCACGCGGATCCGCCTACCGATCCGTGGAAGGACTGGGCGGCGTGCGCGGCGTGCTCATGGTGGACCAGACGCCCATTGGCAAGACACCGCGCTCCAATCCGGTCACGTACGTGCGCGCGTTTGCGGCCATTCGCGACATTTTCGCCGCACAGAAGAAGGCGCAGAAGCGGGGCTACAAGTCGGGCCGGTTCAGTTTCAACGTGGCCGGGGGACGGTGTGCGCGCTGCCAGGGGATGGGGTTCGAGCGGATCGAGATGCATTTCATGGCCGACATGTTCGTGCGCTGCGGGGAGTGCGAGGGGAAACGCTTCAACGCCGAAACGCTGGAAATCCGGTATCGCGACCTCGATCTCGCCCAGGTGCTGGAACTGACCGTGGACGACGCCATGCAGCATTTCGCGGAACACCGCGACCTGGTGGCGAAACTGGGCGTGCTCTCGAAGGTGGGGCTGGGGTATCTGCGGCTGGGACAGCCGTCGACGACGCTTTCGGGCGGCGAATCCCAGCGCATCAAGATTGCAC
>DASRYI010000088.1:0-3542 GCA_035687255.1 Candidatus Krumholzibacteriia bacterium
GAATCTGTGCCGCCTCCGCCGAGGAGGGGCTGCCGTTCTCGCTGGCGTTGCGCAGGCGGATCACGCCGCCGATGTCTCTGGGCAGGTTCAGCCCCAGTTCATTGTAGGTGTCATAGGTCGCCGCCCCGGTGAATTCCACCGACACCTCGTACTCGTGGCAGGCCTGCAGGGTGACATCCAGCGGAATCGCGTGTGTCACGTTGCCCGGTTGAACCAGGTCATAGGAGTTTTCCGCCACCAGCGATCCGCGGGTGTTGCCGTTGGCTTCGTAGACGCGTGCGTAGACAAGTTGAGGCGCTTCGACCAGATTTGCGGTCACGTCGACCGCGCACACGTGCACATCCTCGATGGCGGTGAGGTACATGCCGGGGCCCGAGAGAGAACTCGATAGAGTCGGCGTCGCAGATTTTGGATACAGCGGCACAAATGCACCCGGACACGACCCATCGGTTCCAATGCCGAGACTGATGTACCTGCTTACGCTCCCCGTACCGGTGCAATTCTGAAAATTCAAATATGTCCAGTAGCTCCCGGCCGGCAGTGCGTCGGCCGCCGGTGAGAGCGCAAGGCTGATGGTCTGGATCTCGCCCGGTGCCAGATGGCCGGAGCTTGCGGAAGCGGTGAGCCAGGACGGAATGTTCGTCAGCGTCCAGTCTGCGGTGGTCTGCCCGGTGTTCTCCAGGTCGTAGGGGAACACCGTCGGGGTGAACGGTCCGCCCACGAAACCGCCCGCATAATAGAAGCTCGCGGTAGCGTTCACGGTCAGGTTGCTGGGCGCGAAGGTCGTAACCGCGCCCACCCGGGTCGCCCACGAATTCGCCGGGGAGTTCGACGCGTACATCCCGTAGATCCACACCTTGCGGCCGTCGCTCGGGTCGCGAGCGGCGCCCGCATAGGGCCCCCAGCGGTACGGCTGCGCCGTCGAATGGAAGCTGTCGGTGCCATATATGAGCAAGCCCCCGCCGACATTGCTCCCCGGTGGCAACTGCAGGAAGCGGTAGTACAGCGACGGATTCAGAGCGCCACCTCCCCAGGCGCTGTAGACGACGGCGACCTGACCGTTGTCGTCGACATCGATGGCGCCGTAGGCGTTGGCGTAATTATTCGGGGGCTGCAGGGATATCTTGTAATGGCCGAGACTGGTGACGTCGATGGAAGACACGGTGACGGAGGGCGATGCCGAGACTTGCTCGTCGTGAGTTTCGTAGAGCGTTCCCGCGCTGTATACCGCATCCAGCACGCGACAGTCTCCCGTGTCGACAAGCGTACCGTCCAGCTGCATCACATCGCTGGGAGGTGTGTATGCCCCGATGACGACATCGTAACCTGTGAGAACGGAAGCGCCCGGCAGGCCCGTCAGTTTCCACAGCGTCAAAAAGTTTGCGCCGAAGACCACATCATTCACGAAATACATGGTTCCGCCGTACGTGTGCATCTGCGCGGGACGGATGGAAAAGGCAAGCGATGCATCGTGCGGGTTGGTCATCAACGACTTCGTATAGATGGTCGTCCCACCGTCGTTGTAAAAATCCGTCTTCCCGATTTCGGCGATGATGGCGCTCTCGAACGAGAAGGTCGTCAGGTTGTACCGGTCCCACGTCAGGTAAACGCCGTCGGGCGTGACGGCGACGCCGGGATAGTCCTTGAGCCCCGCGAACACGGCGGTGCCCAGCGCATAGCCAGTCCACGGGCCCGTGGGATCGGGTGTCGTGGAGTACATGACGTACACGGTCGAGTTCGAGTAGTTCGTCTCGGTTCCGATGAAGACCAGAATCCAGCGGTTGTCCCACTCGTCGTAGATCACGCGCGGGGTGTAGTAGGCGGCGGTTGAAGGCGCTCCAGCAAAGACCCGGAGCAGATCCGAATAAAGGGTGTTGCCACACTTGTCCATGATCGTAATGCGATCGGTGGTGGCGAGCACAAGGTGATCGGGGCCGGCCGCGATATCCGGAGCACCCGGGTCCAATCCGGTGTCGTCGATACCGTCGAAGGACGTGATCAGCGTTGGAGTCAGCGTGGTAGATTCGTTTTGCGTGGTGATGATGCGATGGTTGGGGTCATTCACTTGAGTGGGGACATCACCGTTCTGATTCGACGCCGCGCCGGGCGCCCGCAAACGACTGCGTAGATCACCGAGCCAGCGTGCCATGGCCGGGTCAGGTGCGGTCGGAAGCGCACCACCCGCCGGCCGGACGACGGGCCGGGCCTGAACGACGACACGTTCTTCCGGTGCCGCATATGTGACCGTGCGCGCATCCACCGCAACCACACGCTGTCCGTTTCGCTCCGCCTGTGCAACCGCGGCGGCTCGCGCCGCGGGGTCGTGGGGAAGTGGTGGAGCGAGATCACCTTTCTTCCAGACTACGTGTTCGTTGGAGTTGGTTAGGCCGGAGGGAGAATCAGCAAGAACGGACGCGGCGACGAGCAGCAGCGCGGGGAGCGCAGCGGTCGCCCAGGTAGAGCGGCTCATACATTCCTCCTTGCCCCGGGGCGCAGGGGTAAAGGCAAGTGCGTGGATCTGGAGGTGGCTCGATTGTAGCGCTTTTTGGCGGAGTCCACGACCAGGGAAATCGGCCCTGGTTGCGCGGCGGGGCGAGTTGCCCCTACCATTCCCCTGCATGGCAACGTCCAAAGACCATGATTTTCTTGCCTTTGTCCTCGATCAGATGGCGAATCTGCGCGGTGTGACCACGCGGCGGATGTTCGGCGCGATCGGGCTGTATCAGGGCGAACACTTCTTTGCCATCATCGACGACGGCCGGCTGTACTTCATCACCAATGAGACCACGCGCCTCCGTTACGAACAGGCGGGCGCGAAACCATTCCAGTATGCGCCGGGCAAGTTTCTGCGCACGTACTATGATGTTCCGGTGGACGTGCTGGAAGATGACACTATGTTGTGCGAATGGGCGCGCGAAGCCGTTTCCGTCCAACAGCAAAAGGGAAACGACCGAAAAACGAAGAGCCGCGCCACCCGCTCGGGCGGATCGCGCGGCTCCGATGGGAAGCGTCGTCGCCGTTCCTAGTGCGTTACCACGAACTTCCGCGTCAGCGATCCGGATGGCGTCGACAGTTTTGCAAAGTACACGCCGCTCGGCATCCGCGACGTATCATACATCGCCTCCGCACCGCCGGACTTCCGCGAAGCATCACGCATGACGCGCGCGACCAGTCGTCCCGCCACGTCATAGATGGCGAGCTCCACCGGTCCGCTCTCCTCGATCGAATACACGAACCGGACGGCACCGTTGGCCGGATTCGGAACGGGGTCGGCGAGATACAGTGGAACGCGCAGGGGCGACTGTGACACCGGCGTCAGTGTTCTCTCGCATGAATATATGCGCAAGCGAGGCAATGTCGTCGCCGCGGGATTCCCACCCGTCTCGCCGTTTCGCACCTGAATCACTCCGTGAGCGGAAAATGGCAGCCCACTGGTGTCGCTGTGTAACGGGACCTCGGTCGAGCCGGACAACTGCACCTCGAAATCATAGTCCTTGGCCCCGATGAGACTCGCGGACACGGGTACGTCATACCAGCGGGGC
>DASRYI010000089.1:0-13401 GCA_035687255.1 Candidatus Krumholzibacteriia bacterium
CATGCGCCAGACACAGCGAGGGATAGCGTCCAGTTTCGCAGATGATGCGAATCCATCCGCCGGTGTGATAGACGGTGGCACGCGGGTGGGACGCCACATAGGCGTCCCACCGCGCGTCCTTCCACGGATCAACAACGACAATCGGCACGACGGCTACGCGTAGTACTCCTGGCCGAGGTGCGTGATGAGTTCTTCGCCCATCGCATGGCGGAGGTTGTTCTTGAGCTTCATGAGCTGGATGAACAGGTCGTGCTCCGGATACAGGCCGGGCGCGCTCTGCGGGCTCTTGAAGTAGAACGACAGCCACTCCTGGATGCCCGACATCCCGCAGCGTTCCGCAAAATCGAGGAACAACGCCAGGTCGAGCACCAGCGGCGCCGCCAGAATGGAATCACGGCACAGGAAGTCCACCTTGATCTGCATCGGATAGCCGAGCCAGCCGAAGATGTCGATGTTGTCCCAGCCTTCCTTGTTGTCGCCGCGCGGCGGATAGTAGTTGATGCGCACCTTGTGGAAGATGTTCCCGTACAGCTCGGGGTTCTTGTCGGGCTGCAGGATGTGCTCGAGCACGCCCAGCTTGCTGACTTCCTTGGTCTTGAACGACTCGGGATCGTCCAGCACTTCGCCGTCACGATTGCCGAGAATGTTGGTGGAGTACCACCCGTTCACACCCAGCATGCGGCTCTTGAACATCGGGGCCAGCACCGTCTTCATCATGGTCTGACCGGTTTTGAAGTCCTTGCCGCAGATGGGCATCTTCATTTCCCGCGCCAGCTCGATCATGGCGGGCGTGTCGACGGTCAGGTTGGGAGCCCCGTTGGCAAACGGCACGCGCTCCATGAGGGCGGCGTAGGCGTACACCATGCTGGGCGAAATGTCGGGGTCGTTGGCCTTGAGCCCGGCCTCGAACGCCTTCACCGACTGGTGCACGGGTTTCTGCTCCATGTAGATCTCCGTGCTGCCGCACCACACCATCACCATGCGGTCGAGCTTCTTCTCGCTCTTGAAGCGGCGGATGTCCTCGCGCACCTGCTCGGCCAGCTCCATCCAGTTGGCGCCCTTCTTGACGTTGGGGCCGTCCAGCTTCTTCACGTACTTCGTGCTGAAGACGGCGGGCATGGGCTTGATGGGCTCGAGGCGGTGCCGGATCTGCTCGAGCAGGTCCTTTTCGAGCACGCCGGCCTTGCGCGCGGCTTCATACACGTTGTCGGGAATCGGGTCCCAGCCGGCAAACTCCAGCTGGCTCAGCTGCGCCAGCGGGACGAAGTCCTGGATGCGCGGCACGCGGTCGTCGGTGCGCTTGCCCAGGCGGATGGTACCCATCTGCGTGAGTGATCCGATGGGCTGGGACAGACCGGCTTTTACGGCCTCAACGCCGGCAATGAAGGTGGTGGCCACCGCTCCCATGCCCGGGAGCAGGATGCCGACCTTGCCGCCGGCGGGGCGTATCTTCTGCTTTTCCATGCTGATTCCTCCATAATACGCGCGCGACAGCGCGCGGTCTTTCTCGTGGACGAGCGAAAATAGCGCCACCGTAATCATAATTGAAGTTTATTATTCTTATGAGTATCATAAGCCAAAATTATGGAAATCAGGCAGCTACGCTACTTCCTCTCGACGGTGCGCCTGGGCAGCGTGCGCGCCGCAGCCGAGGAGCATTTCATCACGCAGCCCGCGGTGAGCCTGCAACTGCGCAAGCTGGAATCCGGTCTCGGCCAGAAACTGTTCACGCGGCGCGGGCGCAGGCTGGTTCCCACGGCGGCGGGCCTGGCGCTGGCCACGCGTGCCGAGGAGGTCATCCGCTCGGTGGACGCGCTGGATGCGGAGCTGCGCGGGCTGAACCAGCTCGAACACGGGCACCTGAAGGTGGGGAACACCGATGCCGCCAGCGTGTATGTGTTGCCGGAAGTCTACCGCGCCTTCCATCGTTCGTATCCGGGCGTGCGCATCGATATTACCATCGGTGACACCCGCCATCTGCTGGATGCGCTGTCGGCGGGGCGCATCGAACTGGCCACGGCAACGCTTCCCGTCGATGGTCCCGGACTCGTTGTACAGCCGGTCTACCGCGAAGACATGGTCCCGGTGGCCGCGCCGGCGCACCCGCTGGCCCTGCGCCGTCGGGTCAGTCTCGAGGACCTCGCCCGGGAAGGTCTCATCGCCTATCCTCTGGGGTCCACGACGCGGCGCATGATCGACGCCGAATTCGACGCGCACCGCGTGACGGTGCGTGCGCGCATGGAGATATCGAGTCCCGAAGCGATGAAGCGCCTGGCGGAGTCGGGACTGGGGGTTGCCATTCTCCCGCGCCCGGTGGTGGCGGGGGAAATCCGTCGCAAGACATTGAAAGTGATCGCGCTGGGAGATGTCCGGTTCCGGCGGGATATCGGCGTGGTGCATCGCGGGGCCGACGCGTTGTCTCCCGCCGCGCGCGTGTTTCTGCAGATGGTCGAAAAGCGATTCGGCACGGGAAGAATGCGAAAGGGTGGTTCATGAAATTCAATCGAGAACTCGAGGTGGCGCGCGCAGCCGCACTGCGTGCCGGTGAGATCATCATGGCTTCCTACAGCCGCGTCGCGGAAGGCGACATCACCGAAAAGGGGCACAATGACTTTGTCACCGTGGTCGACCGGGAGTCGCAGCAGTCGGTGATCCAGGCGCTGCGCGCCGCGTTCCCGCGCGACACCATTGTTGCCGAGGAGAGCCTGGAGGCCGGATTCAACGACAACGCGGATCCGAAACGGCGCTGGTACATCGATCCGCTGGACGGAACCACCAACTACATTCACGCCTATCCCTCATTCGCGGTGACGCTGGCGCTCGAGGTGGATGGCGAACTGGTCGTGGCCGTCACGCATTCGCCCGTGCACCGGGAAACCTTCCACGCCGTGCGCGGCCAGGGCGCATACCTCAACGGCGCGCGTATGAAGGTGAGCACGGTAAACGACGACAGCCGCATCCTGCTGGGCACAGGGTTTCCGTTTCGCGCGCGCCACCTGCTCGACCTGTATCTCAAGTCGTTCGCGCACTTCTTCACGCGCTCGCGCGGAATCCGGCGTGGTGGTGCGGCGGCGCTCGACCTGGCCTATGTGGCGGCGGGACGCCTGGACGGATTCTGGGAGATGACGCTCAGCCCGTGGGACATCGCCGCCGGCGTGCTGCTGGTGGAGGAGGCGGGTGGGCGCGTGACCGACTTCTTCGGGGGGCGCAGCTTCCTGCAAACCGGCCATGTCATCGTCAGCAACGGGCTTCTGCACGATTGGATGGCGGAGGGAATCGGTTCCATATTCCCGCGGGACGGGGACTATGCCAAACGGTCGTGACATCTCCGGGGGCACGTTGACCGGTGCCCCGGGGCACTGCTAGTATTTTCGGCCTAGATCCGTTTCAGCATTGGAGGTCATGTTGAAAGAAGGGTCCACACTCGGTGTTGCGCTGCTCGCGGTGGGTGTCGCGGTGGCGGGCTGGTTTGTCGGCAACGGCTTCGTGCGCGGACGCACCGCGGATCGCTACGTGTCGGTCAAGGGCGTTTCCGAGCGCGACGTGGTGGCTGACATTGCGCTCTGGCCCATCCGCTTTACCGCCAGCGACAACGTGCTTGCCGACGCGCAGAAGAAATTCGACTCCGGCCGCCAGAACATTCTCGCGTTTCTCGCGAAGAACGGCATCGACGCGTCCCACACCGAACTGCAGAGCTTCGAAGTCGCCGACGCCATGGCCGACCGCTACCGGTCGGAGTCCCCGTCGGCGCGTTTCATCATCAGCGGGACGTTGATGGTGCGTGTGGACGATCCGCAGGTCGTGCAGAAGGCCAGCCAGAACGTCGGTGAGCTGGCGCAGAGCGGCGTTGCCATCGCCAGCGGCAACCAGTACGGCGGCGGCGGACCCACCTATCTCTTTACCCGGCTCAATGACTCGAAACCGCAGATGATTGCCGAAGCGACGGCGAGTGCGCGCGAAGCGGCACAACAATTCGCGAAGGACTCGGGCAGTCATCTCGGACCGATCCGCCAGGCGAGTCAGGGTGTGTTTCAAATCCTCCCGCGCGATCGCGCGCAGGGAGTGGCGGAAGAATCCCAACTCAACAAGACAGTGCGCGTCGTGACGACCGTCGAGTATTACCTCGAGCATTGACGGGCACATGTTCAACGGCTGTTCAGGAGGTTATCTGTCATGAAACGTGTTCTCACTACGGTGTGTGCGGTTGCGCTGGTGGCGTTTGCGGCACAGGCCCAGGCAGCGAAGATGTACGGCGGTGTCAAGGCCGGCGCCAACTTCGCCGATATCGGCGGAAGCGATGCGCCCAGCAACACCAGCATGCACACCGGATTCCAGGGCGGGTTGTTCGTCGGAACGCACGTGAACGACCAGTTCGGATTCCGCGTGGAGGGCCTGTACGTCATGAAGGGCGCGAAGTATGACGAGGAAATTTCGCCGGGCCAGACGGTGAAAGTCACGGGCAAGCTCGACTACATCGAGTTCCCGCTGCTCTTTGTCTACGACATTCCGGCCGGCGAGTCGCTGGGTGTCAATCTGTTTGCGGGCCCGACGCTCGGTTTCAACGTGAAAGCGAAGGCCGAAGCGGCCGGCTATGGCACAGTTGACGTCAAGGATCAGACGAAGAGCTTCGAGTTCGGTGCGGCCTTCGGCGCCGGCCTCGAGAAGAAAATGGCCAACGGCAAGGGCATCGGCATCGACGCCCGCTATTCGCTGGGCGCGACCACGATCTCCAAGGACCAGAACGGCCAGTCGTTCAGCGTAAAGAACCGCGGGATCGGCGTCATGGCGTTCTTCTCGGTTCCGCTCGGCTCGCAGCAGTAGTACAGTCGCAAGCGTTTGCAGTGTGCAGCGCGGGCCGTAACGCACCAGTGCCTACGGCCCGCGCTTTTTTTACCCAGGAGGTGTGCCCATGACTCGGAACGCAATGGTATGCGCGATGGCTCTGGCGCTCGTGACGATGGCGACCGGTGCGCTGGCGGCGAAGAACCAGGTGGGTGTCAAAGGCGGCGTTGCCATCGAGAAGCTGGGCGGAAGCGACGTCGAGTCCGACCAGATCGACAGCCGCACCGGCTTCGTGGGCGGCGGATATTTTCAGACGGATCTCTCGCGCAATTTCGGGTTGAGGGTCGAGGCGTTGTACTTTGCCAAGGGCGCCAGCACCGACTCCCTCGGCCTGAAAGTCACCATCAAGGTCGACTATCTGGAGTTTCCCATCCTGGCGGTCGTGAACGTTCCCATGTCGGAGACGTCGCGGTTGAGTATCTTCGGCGGGCCCACGCTGGGATTCAACGTGAGCTCGAAGCTCGCGGCCTCCTACATGGGGTATTCCGCCTCCGTGGGCATCGGTGACGCCATCACCACCTTCGAGTTCGGGATGACCTTCGGCGCCGGCGTGAGTTTCGATGCTGGTTCGGCGATCATCGGGGTCGACGGACGCTACGGCTTCGGCCTCACCACCATCGCGGACACCGGCTATACCGCGGACTTCGGAGTGCCGAACGCGGATGTGAAGAACAAGGGCTTCGCGATCATGGGTTCGATCGGATTTCCGGTCGGGGCCAAATAGGGCGCGGGATCGCGAAGATCGCCTGCAACCTCATGTTCCTAATAGCGTAATATGGTCTGTCCCGCGCGCGCCGGCGCCCCGAAGTCAGCCGGCGCGACGGGACAGCCGGTAACACCCCCACTTCTCGTCGCCGGCCGTAATTCCCGGCCAACAAGCAGGTTCCGAAATGAGCATGACCCCACCCATACGTCTCCACCGGTCAATGGGGATCGCCCTGGTGATCCTGACCGCTGCGCTGGCCGCCTGCCACAAGGGGGGCGGCACCACTCAGGCTGCCGGAGGCACGCCCGCCGGAGGCACGGCCGCGACACCCAAACAACCCCCGGTGCCGGTGGCTGTGGCCGCCGCCACGGTGGGGCCCATTGCCAGTTACTACACGGCCACGGCCACCCTCGCCCCCGAACGCGAGGCCGATATTCTGGCGCGCGTGGGGGGTGTGGTCGAGAAGCTCCTGTGCGAAGAAGGTGACGTCGTCAAGGAGGGACAGGAGCTCCTGCTCATCGACAACCAGGAGTTTCAGTACCGGCTCGATCAGGCCAAAGCCGCCCGGCGCGATCTCGAGTCCCGCTACGACCGGTTGACGCAGATGAAGGAACAGAACCTGGTGTCGGCCGAGGAATACGAAAAGACCGTCAACGATCTCGCCGCCGCCAAAGCCGCCGAGGGCATGGCCGCGCTGGACCTGTCGTACACGCGGGTGACTGCGCCGTTCGCGGGGCGCGTGGTGACGCGCCACGTCGATGAGGGGCAGACGGTGCAGGTGGGCACGCCGCTGTTCGTGTTGTCGGACTTCAAGCCGCTGCTCGCGCGTGTGCATGTTCCCGCCAAGGAGTTCAATCAGCTCAAGCCCAATCAGCCGGTGGACCTGGTGCTGGAATCCAGCGGCACGCGGCTGCGCGGCCGCATCAAGCTGGTCAGCCCCACCATCGACCCCGCGAGCGGCACCATCAAGGTGACCGTGGAAATCAACGACTATCCCGAGGGCGTCCGTCCCGGCGACTTTGCGCAGGTCAAGATCGTCACCGAACAGCGCACCGACGCAACGCTGGTGCCCAAGATCGCGCTCGTCAACGATCGCGGTGAGCAGGTGTTGTTCGTCTCCCAGGCCGATTCCACCGCCGAACGGCGTGTGGTGGAAGTGGGCTTCCAGGACGATGTCAACGCCGAGATCCTCAAAGGCCTGGAAAGCGGTGAGCGCGTGGTCGTCAAAGGACAGCGCTCACTCAAACACGGGTCCGCAATCAAGGTGATCGACGACGCGGCGGCGGATACGACCAAAAACAAGGTCGCCGAAGGAGCCGGCTCCTAGCATGCGGAGCCTGATCGCGCTCGCGGTTCGTCGGCGCGTCACCGTGGTGATGGCGGCGCTCGCGATCGCGGCCTTCGGCATTGTGGGATACAAGCGTCTCCCTCTCGAACTGTTTCCCGACATTTCCTATCCATCGCTCACGGTTCAAACCGACTTTCCCGACACCGCGCCGCAGGAAGTTGAAAACCTCGTCACGCGTCCCGTGGAAGAGGCCGTGGGTGTCCTGCGCGGTCTCAAGTCGATCCATTCCGTGTCGCGGCCCGGCGTCTCCGAAGTCACGCTCGAATTCGACTGGGACTCGGACATGGACATGCTGTCCATGGAGGTGCGCGAGAAACTCGACCGCCTGATTCTGCCCGAAGAAGTCGAACATCCCATCGTGCTGCGTTTCGATCCGTCACTCGATCCCATCATGCGCGTCGCGCTGTCGGGAAACGGCGGGCTCAACGAAATGCGGCGTCTGGCGGAGCGCAAGATCAAGCTCGATCTCGAGACCATCAAGGGGGTGGCGTCCGCGCAGGTGAAGGGTGGTCTGGAGGACGAGGTCCAGATCAACATCGACCAGGAGAAGCTGGCCGCGCTCTCCATCCCCATCGACCAGGTGCGCCAGGTCGTCGGAGTTTCCAACGTGAACATGCCGGGCGGTTCGCTGCGCGGCGCCGATTCCAATTTTCTGATCCGCACCCTCAACGAGTTCGACAGTGTGGATGAAATCGGCGACGTGATCGTGGCGGACCGCGACGGCGCCGCCGTGCGCCTGCGCGATGTGGCCACCGTCAAGATGGGCACCAAGGAACGCGATGAGATTACGCGCGTCAACGGCAAGGAGTGCGTGGAGATCGCCGTCTACAAGGAGGGCGACGCCAACACCGTGACGGCGGCGCGCGCGGTTGAGGCGCGCCTCGCGGAGTGGCGCAAGAAACTCCCGCCGGGATACGAACTATCGGTACTCTTCGACCAGTCGCACTTCATCGAGCAATCGATCAAGGAAGTGCGCGACTCGGCGCTGCTGGGCGGCCTGCTGGCCATCATGGTGCTGTTCTTCTTTCTGCGCGACGTTCGCAGCACGGCCATCATCGCCACCTCCATCCCGCTTTCGGTGATTGCCACCTTCCTGTGCATGTACCGGCTGAACATTTCTCTCAATGTGATGTCGCTGGGCGGGTTGACGCTTGGAATTGGAATGCTGGTGGATAACTCCATCGTGGTGCTGGAGTCCATCTACCGCAAGAAGAAGCAGGGGATGCAGCTGGCGCGCGCCGCGGTGGAAGGCACCGACGAAGTGGGCGCGGCGGTGGCGGCCTCGACGTTGACCAGCGTGGCGGTGTTTCTGCCCATCGTGTTTGTCGAGGGCATCGCCGGGCAACTGTTCCGCGACCAGGCGGTGACCGTCAGTGTGTCGCTGCTGGCGTCGCTGGCGGTGGCGCTCACGCTCATTCCCATGTTGAGCGCCATCGGTGCCCGCGCGACGCGCGCCGACGTGGCGCCGGTGCCGGGGCAGGTCCCGCTCGCGGCCGGGGAAGAGGACGCACACGGCGTGCTCACTTTGGGCCGGGCGTCGCGCATCTACGATCGCATTGTGCGCGGCGCGCTGCGCCGGCCCCGCACCACCGTGGTGGTGGCATTCTCGCTGTTTGCGCTGTCGCTGTTTGCGGCGCGTGGTCTCGGACGCGAACTGATTCCGTCGCTCACCGAAGGCGAATTCTTCTTCGAGATCAACCTTCCCCAGGGGGCGTCGCTGGCCGCGACCGACCGCGTGATCAAGGAGATCGAGGCGGCCGCCGCCGCGGACAGCACCATCGAACGCAGCTACGCGCGCATCGGCAGCCGCCTGGTGGCGGGCGGCATATCGCTCAACACCCAGGGTGAGCATCTCGGTCAGGTCAATGTGGTCATGAAGGACAAGGTGCACGACCGCGTGGAGGCGGCCGCCATCGACCGTCTGCGCCGGCGCCTGCAGACACTTCCCGACGTGGAAGCCAAGTTTGGACGTCCGTCCTACTTCAGTCTCAAGACGCCGGTGGAAGTGATTCTCTACGGCGAGGACCTGCAGTTGCTGCGCGACTATTCCATCGATCTCTCGCGCGACATGGCCGGCATTCCCGGGCTGGCCGACGTGCGTTCGTCGCTCGAAGCCGGCAACCCGGAGTTGCAGGTGATTTTCGATCGCGACCGCCTGGCGGCGCTGCATCTCGATCTGGGAACCATGTCGTCGACGCTGCAGGATCGCGTGCAGGGCGCAGTGCCCACGCGCTACAAGGAGTCCGACCGACAGATCGACGTGCGCATCCGCAACCGCGAGTCCGACCGCCGCACGGTGGACGACGTGGAGAACCTGGTGCTGCCCGGGCCCAATGGCAGCTCCATCCGACTCATGTCGATTGCCGATGTGCGCGTCGACGAAGGCCCCGCCGAAATCCATCGCCTGCAGCAACAGCGTGCCGCGGTGGTCAGCGCCAATCTCAAGGGACGCAGCCTGGGTTCGGTGGTGTCCGACGTGCGGCGCCTGCTCGCGCATAATCCTCCACCCACCGGGGTCTCGGCGGAACTCGGGGGACAGAACGCGGAAATGAACGTCTCGTTCAGGAGTCTGCGCTTTGCCATGCTGCTGGCCGTCTTCCTGGTGTATCTGGTGATGGCCGCCACCTTCGAGTCGTTCGTGCATCCCTTCATCGTGTTGTTCACGATTCCGCTGGCGGTGGTGGGTGTGGTGGCCGGGCTCATGCTCACCGGCACCCCCATCTCGGTGATGGTGCTGATCGGCGTGATCCTGCTGGTGGGTGTGGTGGTCAACAACGCCATCGTGCTCATCGACTGCATCAACCGCCTGCGGCGCGCCGGCCTCGACAAGCGCGAAGCGGTGGTGCGCGCGGGGCATATTCGTCTGCGTCCCATCATGATGACCACGCTCACCACCGTGCTGGGTCTGATCCCCATGGCGATTGCGTGGGGTGAAGGGTCGGAACTGCGTTCACCCCTCGCCATTACCGTGCTGTCCGGCCTGTCCATGAGTACGCTCCTCACGCTGGTGGTCATTCCCGCGGCGTACCTTGCGGTGCCTTCCCGGGTGACCGTCGAAGAGACGGTGCCCTCCGAGGGAGTAACAACATGACGCTTCCGGAAATTGCAATCAAACGACACGTCACCATGCTCATGATCATCGTGAGCCTGGTCGCGCTGGGCCTGGTGGCGCTGTTCCGGTTGCCGCTGGCCTTCATGCCCGATTTCGAGCAGCCCATGCTGTTCGTGCGTTTCAACTATCCCAACGCGTCGCCGTCACAAATCGAGCGCCTCATCATCCGGCCCGCCGAAGAAGCGCTGGGTTCGGTGAACGGATTGCGCAACATGTGGTCGCACATGGACGAGGACGGCGGCGTCATCGGCCTCGAGTTCGACTGGTCGCAGAACATGAAAGTGGCGCGCACGGACACCTGGGAGAAGATCGACCGCGTGCGCCGCGATCTTCCCACCGATATCGGCGACATCATGGTGTCCAACAACTGGGATGGACGCGAAGCCGAGATGCCCATCATCGAGGGGCGCCTGTCGTCGAAACGCAATCTTTCCGAGAGCTACGACCTGCTGGAGCGGCGCATCGTCAAGCCGCTGGAGCGGATTCCGGGCGTGGCCCAGGTGCGCCTCGACGGCGTCAATCCGCGCGAGGTACGCATCAATCTCAACGTCGACCAGATCGAAGCGCACGGCATTGACGTGCGCGACGTGATCCAGACGCTGCAGAGTTCCAACTTCGACAAGTCGCTGGGCAAGATCACCGACGGTGATTCGCGCTGGGCGCTGCGCATGGTGGGAACCTTCGAGAGCGTGGAGGAGATCAAGAACTTTCCGATCCGTGCCGACGGCCTGAAGCTCAAGGACATAGCCGACGTGCGCTACGAGGAACCCCCGCTGGAGTACGGCCGCCACCTCGACGGCGATTTTGCCATCGGCGTCACCATCGCGCAGGAGTCGAAGGCCAACACGGTGGAAGTGTGCGACGCGGTGGAGAAACGCATCGCCGCAATGAACAGTGATCCCGAGCTCAAGGGCGTGAACTTTCTGACCTGGTTCAGCCAGGGAAAGGAAATCAGAAAGACTCTGCGCGATCTGATGTTCACGGGAATCTTCGGCGCCATTCTGGCGGCGTTCGTGCTGTACGCGTTTCTGCGCCGGCTGTCCACCACGCTGGTGTCGGTATCGTGCATTCCGTTTTCGCTGATCGTGGCGTGCGGCTTCGTGTGGGCGCGCGGCGGTTCGATGAACACGCTGGTGCTGCTGGGGCTGATTGTCGCCATTGGCATGCTGGTCGACAACGCGGTGGTGGTGATGGAAAACATCTTCCGCCACCAGGAGATGGGGGAGAACCAGCAGGAGGCGACGCGCAAGGGAGCCGCCGAGGTGTCGGTAGCCGTCATCGCCGCCACGCTGACCTCGGTCATCGTGTTTCTGCCGCTGATCTTCAACAAGCCCAGCGAGATGAACATCTATCTCAAGGAACTGGGCATCGCGGTTTGCATCGTGATTCTGGCGTCGCTGTTCATCAGCCAGACGCTGATTCCGCTGGCGACGTCGTGGTTCATCCGCTCGCGGCCCAAACCCAAGACGCGGGCCATGCTGAAGACGGAATCCATCTACGAGAACCTGCTGGTCTTCAACCTCAAGCACCGCTGGGTGACACCACTGGTGCTGGTGGGCGTGCTGGCCTCGGCCTACATCCCGTTCATGAAGGTGGACAAGAATTTCGACACCAGTGAGAGCGAGCTATTCGTGCAGTTGAACTACGACATCAGTGAAAACCTGAGCCTGGAGCGCAAGGAGCAGCTGGTGTCGCGCGTGGAGAAGCTGCTCGAACCGCACCGCGAGGAACTGATGGCGCGCTCCATCTATTCGTTCTGGAGCGACCGCTTCACGATGACGCGCGTGTACCTCAAGGAGGGCCAGGCCAACGAGGAGAACATCGCCCACGTGCGCAAGGTGCTGCGCGGCCTGCTGCCGGAAATCGCCGGTGTGAAACTCGAGGTCATGGAGAACAACCAGTTCTGGCGTCAGGACCGCGGCAAACGGGTTGCGCTGCAGCTGGTGGGCGAGGACTCCGAGGTGCTGGGCCAGCTGGCCGAGGAGGCCAAGCGCCGCATCGGCGACATCCCCGGGCTGCTGGATCCGTTCTCGGGCAGCGAAGAGGGCCAGGAGGAGATTCACGTGCAGGTCAACCGCGAACTGGCCTCGCGCATGGGTATCGCGGCCAACCAGCCCGCGCAGGTGGTGGGACTCACGTTCCGCGGCCAGCGCCTGCAACGCTTCCGCACCGCCGACGGTGAACGCGAAATGCGCGTCGCGCTTGACGAAAAGGACAACGAAACCGTCGCGCAGTTGCAGAACCTGCCCATCTGGACCGGCGAAGGCGAGAAGATTCCGCTGGCATCGCTGGCGCAGTTCGAACAGAAACCCGGCGCGCGCGAAATCCAGCGCGACAACCGCCAGACCAGCGTGTGGGTGGGCGCCAAATTCGAGGACGGAACGCGCGAGCAGTACATTCCGCTGGTGACCGCGGCCATGCAGGGCATGGATTTTCCGTACGGCTACTCGTGGACATTCGGACGCTGGGAACAGCGCCGCAAGGAGAGCGCGCAGGAATTCCTCACCAACCTGCTGCTGGCGCTGCTGCTCATCTTCGCGCTGATGGCGTCGATTTTCGAGTCCGCGCGCCAGGCGTTGACGCTGCTCATCTCATTGCCGTTCGCGCTCGCGGGCGCGTTCTGGACCCTGTGGGCAACCGGCACCGATTTCGACCAGCCCGCCGCGGTGGGGTTGTTGCTGTTGATCGGGACGGTGGTGAACAACGGCATCGTCATGCTGGCACACGTGAACCACTATCGTGGCCAGGGACTGCCACGCTACGACGCGTTGCTGCGCGGCTGCCGCGAACGTCTGCGCCCGGTGGTCATGACGGCGCTCACCACCATGATCTCATTGCTTCCCATGGCGATTCAGAAGCCATCGCTGGGCGGGGTGTACTATTACTCGATGGCGCTCGTGATCATGGGCGGATTGCTCCTGTCCACGTTCCTCACGCTGATTCTGCTGCCCACGGCAACCACGCTGGTTGAAGACGGCACCGGATGGCTGGCGCGCATGGCGCTGCGCCTCGCCGTTCTGCTGCGCCTGCGCAAGCGCGAGGAAGCGCTCGCGGACTGACGGGCCGCATTCCCGGACGAGAGGTGCCCGCATCAAGCTGCTGCGCGATCTAGCCGAGTCCATTCGCGGCAGCGAGCGGGACTACACGCAGGGCAGCATCGGCCGCGCCATCCTGCTGCTCGCGGTCCCGATGGTGCTGGAGATGTCGATGGAGTCGGTGTTCGCCGTCGTCGACATCTTCTTCGTCTCTGCGCTGGGCGCCTCCGCCGTCGCCACCGTCGGACTCACCGAGTCCATCCTCACGCTGGTCTACGCCGTCGCCCTCGGCTTCTCGATGGGCACGACCGCCATGGTGGCGCGCCGCATCGGCGAGAAGAATCCCGCCGAAGCCGCG
>DASRYI010000090.1:0-17307 GCA_035687255.1 Candidatus Krumholzibacteriia bacterium
CGGGGGGGCTCAGCAGCCGACGCCTGGCCCTGATCGGGCTGGCCGCGTTCGTCGCCATCGCGCTGGTGGTATGGTGGGCGGCGCGTCCCCGGATTGCGCACCATGAGCCCGCACCGAAACAGGTGGAGTCGGTTCCCGAAGGCACGCGCAACGTGACGTTGTACTTTGCCGACACGGACGAACCCAACATCCATCCGGAAACCCGCGAACTGGCGGTCAGCCACCGCGAGGACGAGCAGCTGCGGGAAGTGATCGACGCGCTGATCGCGGGCCCCACCGCGAGCGAGGGCCTGAGCGCGATTCCGGGCGGCACCAAGCTGCTGTCCGCGATGGTGGATGCGGACAGCGGCACCGTATACCTGGACTTCAGCGGCGAACTGGTGTCCAACCACCCCGGCGGCAGCGCCGCGGAGTACTGCACGATCGCCGCGATCGTGCGCACGGTCGGGGACAATTTTCCCGAACTGCAGCGCGTACAGCTGCTGGTCGACGGAGCCCAGGTGGAATCCATTGCCGGACACCTGCGCGCAGATCAACCCTTCGTCGTCAAGGAATGGCGCTAGTCATGTCGGATAAGCCCATCGGCGTGTTTGATTCCGGAATCGGCGGCATGACCGTGCTCAGGGAACTGATCGAGCATCTGCCGCACGAATCGTTCGTGTATTTCGGCGATACTGCGCGCCTGCCCTACGGCAACAAGAGCGCGGAGACGGTGCAGCGTTTCTCCCGCGAGAACGTGCGCCTGCTGCTGGATCGCGGCGTCAAGATGGTGGTGGTTGCGTGCAACACCGCCACCGCCGAAGCACTCCCCGGCCTGCAGCGCGAGTTCAGCCTGCCCATCGTGGGTGTGATCGATCCCGGGGTGCGCGCCGCGGTGGCGGCCACGCGCAACGGACACATCGGTGTCATCGGGACGGCGGGCACCATCCGCTCCGGCGCATACCAGAACGGCATTCGGGAAAAGCGTCCCGACGCGCACGTGATTCCGCTGGCGTGTCCGCTGTTCGTGCCGCTGGTGGAGGAGGGGTGGATCGACACGCCGGTGACACGCCTGGTGGTGGAGAACTACCTCTCGCCCTTCGTCGGGCACACCATCGACACACTGGTGCTCGGGTGCACACACTATCCGCTGCTCAAGCCGGTGATTCAGGCGACGCTCGGCAACGACGTGGTGCTGGTGGACTCGGCCATCGAGACGGCGCGCGAAGTGGCGGTGGTGCTGGACGAGCAGGGCCTCGCCGGAAAGAACGGCGGTTCCAGATTTCACATCATTCTCAGTGACACCAGTCCCGCGTTCGAAGATGTGGCCGCGCGCTTTCTGGGCCGCCGCGTGCCCGACGTCGAACTGGTGTCGGTGCTGTAACGGAAGGACAGTGCATGCGCAAGGACGGACGCTCCACCGACCAACTTCGCCCGGTTCGCATCGAACGGGGATATCTGCGCCACGCCGAAGGCTCGGCGCTCATCGAGCTGGGCGAGACCAAAGTCATCTGCAGTGCCACGCTCGAACCGGGAGTGCCGCGCTGGATGATGGGTGGTGGCAAGGGATGGGTGACGGCGGAATACGGAATGCTGCCGCGCAGTTCCAAGCAGCGCATTCCGCGCGAAGCCGATCGCGGCCGCAGCGGCCGCACGCATGAGATTCAGCGTCTCATCGGTCGCAGCTGCCGCGTGGCGGTGGCCATGGGCATGCTGGGCGAGAACACCATCGTGATCGACTGCGACGTGCTCGAAGCCGACGGCGGCACGCGCACCGCGTCCATCACCGGGGCGTGCGTGGCGCTCTACGATGCCATCTCCACGCTCGAACTGCGCGAACACCCCATGAACTTCCTGGTCTCGGCGGTGAGCGTGGGGATTATCGGAGGGCATCCGTATCTCGATCTCGCCTACACCGAGGACTCCAGCGCCGAAGTGGATCTCAACGTGGTGATGGCGGAGAGCGGCGCCTTCATCGAGGTGCAGGGAACCGCCGAGCGCGTGCCCTACACGCGCGAACAACTGGACGCGATGCTGGCGCTGGCGCGCTCCGGGTGCGAACAGCTGTTCGCGGCGCAACGCGCGGCGCTCGGTCTTCCCGGTTAGCCACGTGAAGCTGGTGCTGGCCACGCATAATCGCGACAAAGCGCGCGAGATTGTCGACATCCTCTCCGGCCTCGACGTCGACGTCGTCACCCTGGACGATTTCCCCGAGTTTCCCGGCACGGTCGAAGACAGAGACACACTGGAAGCCAACGCACTCAAGAAGGCGCGCGAGGCGCGCGACCACAGTGGGTGTTCGGCGCTCGCCGACGACACCGGACTGGAAGTGGACGCGCTCAACGGCGCACCGGGTGTGTACTCGGCGCGCTATTCTGGAGAAGGCGCGACCTACGCGTCGAACTGCGCCAAGCTGCTGCGCGAAATGGAGGGTGTCCCGGCCGGTCAACGCCGCGCGCGTTTTCGCACGGTGATGGTGCTGGCACTGACGCCGGCGGACGCGGCGCGTATCGGCGCGGCCGATCATCTGCTCACCGACGGCGCGCTGGCCGGCGCGATTGCCACCGAGCGCCACGGCGACAACGGTTTCGGCTATGACCCCGTGTTCATCGACGCTGCGACGGGGCACACCCTTGCGGAAATGACGCTTGCCGAGAAGAACCGGACCAGTCATCGTTACCGGGCATTGATCGAGATGCGGGAGCTCATGCTGCGCATGGGGCTCGCGCGGGAGACTCGCTGACCCCATGCCATCCGCCGTCCACATTGAAAACGTCGTCAAGCGCTACGGAGACGCGCTCGCGGTCGACCACGTGTCGCTGTCGGTGCCGCCCGGCGTCATCTACGGATTCCTGGGTCCCAACGGCGCGGGCAAGACGTCCACCATCCGCATGCTGATGCGCATCCTGCTTCCCGACGAGGGACAGATTCGCATTCTGGGCGATGACCTCCAGCAGGTGAACCTCGACCGCATCGGCTACCTGCCCGAAGAGCGCGGCCTCTACAAAAAGATGCGCCTGCTCGACCTGCTCACGTTTTTCGGTGAGGTGCGCGGCATGCCGCGGCGCGAGGCGCGCAACCGCGGCGGTGCCTGGCTGGAACGCCTCTCCCTCGCCGATCGCGCTTTCCGTCCCGTCGAAGAACTCTCCAAGGGGATGCAGCAGAAGGTGCAGTTCGTCGCCACCATCATGCACGAACCGGAACTGCTGATTCTGGACGAACCGTTCTCCGGGCTCGATCCCGTGAATGCCAACGTCCTCAAGGACATCATTCTCGAATACCACCGCCGCGGACACACGGTGATCTTTTCCACACACCAGATGGACCAGGTGGAGAAGCTGTGCGATCACATCTGCCTCATCAACAGGGGACGCGTGCTGCTGGAAGGGACGCTGGCGTCGGTGAAGCAGCGCTACGGCAAGAACGGCGTCAATCTTCGCTTTGAAGGCGACGGCACCTACCTGCATACGCTGCCGGAAGTGGCGAGTTTCCAGGACAACGGCAACGAGGTGTTTCTGCGCCTCAAAGACGGCGCCGATCCCGCCCGCGTGCTGGATGCGGCGCGCGCGCGCGTCTCAGTGACGCGCTACGAACTGGCAGAACCCTCGGTGTACGACATCTTCATCGAACAGGTCTCGGGAGACGGACAATGAAGGCGATGTACGTCATCCGGCGCGAATACACCGAAAACGTGCGCCGCAAGAGCTTCATCGTCACCACCATTCTGGTGCCCCTGTTCATGGCGGCGCTCATTGTATTGCCCGTCACCTTTGCCTTGCTCCAGCCCGAGCACCAGAATCGCGTGGCCGTGGTGGACCAGACCGGCAAGATCGGGCCGGAGTTCGTGGCCGCACTGACCGACTCGCTCAAGAAGGGCGGCAGGAAGTATCTCTGCACGGTGGTCTCCGCGACCGGGGAGAATTTCGAGGCCGCCAAACAGGCGCAGATCGATGGGCTGCGCAGCCGTGACACCGACATCGTGGTTGCCATCCCGCAGGATGTGATGACGGGCGGCAAGGCCGCCTACATCACGCGCGAACAGCGCAACTACAACATCCTGGATCGCTTCGAGGACGTGCTCAACAACGCCGTGCTCAAGGAACGGCTGGCTACGGAGGGAATCGACTACGAGCGCGTGAAGACGCTGACCTCGAGGGTGAAACTGGAGATGAACCAGATGAACAAGGAGGGTGGCCTCGAGCAGCGGAACTTTCTCGCCGAGTACGGCGTGGTGTTCGTTTTCGTGATGATCCTGTACTCCGCGCTCATTTCGTGGGGCATGACCATCGCCAAGAGCATTGTGGAAGAGAAGGGCTCGCGCATCATCGAGGTGCTCCTGAGCACGCTCTCGGCGCGCGACCTGATGATCGGCAAACTGGTGGGTGTCGGGCTGGCGGGGCTCACGCAGCTCGCCATCTGGGGAGTGGTGGGATTCCTGCTTGCGGGCTCTGCGCTGCCGATGCTGGTGGCGCAGATGGGGACGGTGCACGTGTCGCCGCTGGTTTTCGTGTACTTCCCGGTCTTCTTCGTGCTCGGATTCCTGCTGTTCGCGTCGTTGTTCATGGTGGTGGGCGCGGTAAGCAGCACCGAGCAGGACGCTCAGCAGATGCAGGCCATCGTCACGCTGCCCATGATCATTCCGCTCATGTCGCTGATGCTGTTCATCCAGAGTCCCAACAGCGGGCTGGCGGTGGCCATGTCCCTCATTCCCGTTTTCACGCCCCTGTTGATGCTGGCGCGCATCATTCTGCTGACGCCGCCGATGTGGCAGATCGCGCTGGGCATCGGGCTGATGCTGGTTGCGATATTCTTCTCGGTCACTGTGGCTGCGCGTATCTTCCGCGTGGGCATCCTGATGTACGGGAAACGCCCCAGCCTGCGCGAGATGATGCACTGGTACCGCATGGCGGGTTAGGTCGGCGGGACCCCCGGGCGTGTGCTAGACTGGCCGGGACGTCGGGGCGTGGCGCAGTCCGGTAGCGCACCTGCTTTGGGAGCAGGGAGTCGGAGGTTCAAATCCTCTCGCCCCGACCACTTTTTTTCTCCGGGAGGCCGTGGCCGCCCGGCCGTCATTCTGATATCTTCCCCGCCGGCCCGCATTCCGGCAGCCGTCATCGTATGGAACTCAGCATCATTATTCCGGCCCGGGACGAGGTGGAGTCGGTGTCCCGCCTTGCCGGGGAAATCGACACCGCGTTCGCGGATGCGTCGTTCGCGTGGGAGTGCATCTGGGTGGACGACGGCAGCCGCGACGGCACTCTCGAGTCCCTGAAAGCGCTGCATTCCGCCGCGCCCGAGCGTCATCAGTACGTGTCGCTGGCGCAGTCGTGCGGGCAGTCGGCCGCGTTGTCGGTCGGCATCGAACACGCGCGCGGCCGCATTGTGGGAACGCTGGACGCCGACCTGCAGAACGACCCCGCCGAACTGCCGCGCCTGATGCACATGCTCGAACCCGGCAAGGCCGACATGGTGACCGGGGTTCGCGCCGGCCGCCGCGACGATTTCGTGCGCCGCGCCTCGTCGCGCATCGCCAATTCATTCCGCAATGCCATCACCGGCGACCGCATTCAGGACGTCGGATGTTCGCTGCGCGTTTTTTATCGCCGGTGCGTTATCGACGTCCCGGTGTTCAACGGCATGCACCGCTTCCTGCCCACGCTGGTCCGGATGAACGGCTACCGCGTGGTGGAAGTGCCGGTCGGGCACCGCGCCCGCCGCTACGGCCGGACCAAGTACGGCGTCAACAACCGCCTGTGGCGTGGAATCGCCGATTGCCTCGCAGTGCGCTGGATGAAGGCGCGGGCGGTTCAGCCGGTGATCACGTCGACCTCGCTGGTCCGGCCCCACGAAGAAAGGAAACATCACGCATGAGTTCGTCGGTTCCCTGGCTGGTGCTCGGTTTTTCCGCGCAGGCCATGTTTTCTGCGCGTTTTCTGATCCAGTGGATCAAGAGCGAGCGCGCGCGCCGCAGCATTGTTCCCACATCGTTCTGGTATTTCAGCCTGGCCGGATCGTTGCTGTTGCTGGTCTATGCCATCCACAGGAAGGACGCCGTGTTCATTCTGGGACAGGCGGGCGGAACCATCGTGTATTTCCGTAACCTCTACCTTATCCGCCGCACACCGGCAGAGCACCCCACCACACCGTGAACTCATCCTCGTCCGCCGCCGCGCCGCGCATGCGCCGAGCGTGGTGGCTCCTGCTTGCACTCTCGCTGTGCGTCGCGTTCCTGTTCCAGGGAACGCGCGGCCTGTACGAAACCACCGAAGGCCGTTACGCGGAAGTCGCCCGCGAAATGGTGGCGGGCGGCAACTGGCTGGTGCCGCACCTCGACGGTCATCCGCACTGGACGAAGCCTCCTCTCACCTACTGGTCGATCGGCGCGGGGCTGATTGCACTTGGTCGCAACGCGTGGGGCGTGCGCCTGTTCGAAGCGATCGCACTGGTGGCCGCCACGTTTTCACTGGGTGTGCTCGGTGCGGCCATGTGGGACGAACTGACCGGATGGCTGGCTGCGTTGATCTTCGTGACCACGCCGTTCGCGGTGATGGGCGCCAACGCGGTTTCACCCGACCTGCTGCTGGCGTGCTGGGAAGTCATGGCGGTGTGCTGCCTGTGGCTGGCGTTGCGCCGGCGCGAACACAGCGGCCGCTGGGTGACGGGAATGTGGACGGCGTTCGGGTTCGCGTTCTTCACCAAGGGGCCGCCCGGACTGCTCCCGCTGGCGGCGATTCTGGTGTATGCGTTCGTGCAGCGCCGGCGCGGCCGCACTCTCCCGCGTCTTGCCAATCCGGTCGGGCTGCTGCTGTTCGTCCTGATTGGATTCGGCTGGTACCTGGTGTGCGTGGCGCGCGAACCGTCGCTCCTGGGCTATTTCCTGGGCAGCGAAGTATGGGGGCGCGTTGCCACCGACATGCACCATCGCAACGCCAGGTGGTACATGCCGGTCGTCATCTTCGGGCTTCCGCTACTGGTGGGACTGGGTGCATGGCTGGTAACCGGCATCATGGACGTGCGCGTGTGTTCGCGTCCCGGTGGATTTCGCGCGACCGTGCGCGACGCGTGGCACAACCATGTCACGCAGTTCCTCCTTCTGTGGTTCTTCGTGCCGCTCGTCATCTTCTGCATGGCGAAAAGCCGTCTCCCTCTGTACGTCCTGCCCCTGGTGCCGGCGCAGGCGCTGGTGCTGGCGCGGCTGGCGGTGCGCGCTCTGGGGCGCGATCGTGCCGTGCGCCGGTGCTGGCGTATCGCGGTGGTTTCGGCGGTGGTGCTGGTGGGTGCGAAGGTGGTGGCGGCCAGAGTGTCTTCGCCGAAGAATATGCTGCCGCTGTCGCGTCAGATCCGCGCGCTGGGAGCGGATCACGTCACCGTGATCGACAACGACAAGCTCTATGGCCTGGAATTCTACCTGGACGGTGCGCTGCACCACACCACCAGTTCCGAACTCTCAACGGAACTCACCGCGACCGGCGAGCGGCTGGCCGCGCACACGACGCACAGCGAGATCTACATCGCCGGGAAATACGCACCGGCGCTGCTGGCACGCCGGTGCCGCGATGGTTCGTTTCGTTGCCGCGTCGAAGCCAACCCCCACTTTCAACTCTGGGTGTTGCAGGCCAACACCGAGTAGCGTCGCCTTCGAAACCCGGTGTCAGGTCGTCATTTTTGTTTTTGACGGCACCTGTCCGCCGCGCTACAGTTCGCGGACCCAGTCACACGGAGGATGAACGATGAGTGATCAGACCCCAGGCGGATCTGCATACCAGCCGTTTGTACCCGAGTCGATGTCCATGAAGGAACTCACCCTGCGTGCGGTGATTCCCGGACTGTTCATGTGTTTGATTCTCGGCGCGGCCAATGCGTACCTCGGCCTGCGCGCGGGACAGACGATCGCCGCGACCTACCCGGCCGCGGTCATCAGCATGGTGATCCTTCGCTTCCGCAAAGGATCCATTCTCGAAGAAAACATTGCGCGAACGGCGGGCTCCATCGGCGAGTCGGTCGCGGCGGGTGCCATCTTCACGCTGCCCGCGTTCGTGATTGCGGGCGTGTGGCCGTCGTTCGGCCCGAAGGACGCCTACTGGAAGTCCACCGCGCTGATGCTGGTGGGCGGTGTGCTGGGTGTGCTGTTCTGTTCGCTCATCCGGCGCGTGATGGTGGAAGACCGCACGCTGCCGTTTCCGGAGTCGGTGGCCGCGAGCCAGATCCACAAGGCCGGCCAGCGCGGCGCGGAAGCCGCCAAGTATCTCTTCTACAACATGCTCTTTGGCGCGGTGGTGTTCTTCACCGGCGCCTCCAGCCTGTTTGCGGCCGACAAGCCGTTCGTGATCAAGCTGGGTGAACTGGGGCTGAGCAAGGTAAAGCTGGGCGCGACGGCGGCCAGTCCCGCCGTGAGTGCCGGCGGCATCACGCGCATCTCCGCGCCCACGGTGAGCCCGGCCTACCTCGGGGTGGGATACATCATCGGTCCCGAACTGGCGGCACTGAGTTTTTCCGGGGGGGTGCTGGCGTGGGGACTGATGGTTCCGCTGCTCGTGTTCCTGATGGGACCCAATCTGCAGAGCCTGCTTCCCTCCGGCGCCGATGCGGTGGCGTGGGGCGGCATGACCACCAAGGTGTGGCTGTTCATCGTACGGCCCATCGCGGTGGGCGGCATGCTGGTGGGCACCGTGTATACGCTCTACCGCCGCCGCGAGAGCATCTTCGGCGGTCTGGGACGCGCGCTTCACGAACTGCGCGCCAAGCCGGCCGACCTCATGAAGGTGGGACGCACCGAGCGCTACATGTCGTCGAAGACGGTGTTCACGCTGATCGGCGTCATGTTCGTGCTGATGGCGGCGCTCTACGTGTACATGACGCACCTGGTGATCGGCTCGCTGCTGGCCGCCGTCGTCATGATCATCGCGGGATTCTTCTTCGCCACGGTGTCGGGATATCTCGTGGGCCTGATCGGTTCATCCAACAATCCCATTTCGGGCCTCACGCTCTCCACGTTGATCATTGCCGCGCTGCTGATGGTGGCGATGGGTGTCTCGGGGCAGAGCGGAGTGGCGGCGGTGCTGGGTGTGGCCGCCGTGGTGTGCGTTTCATCGGCGGTCGCCGGTGAGTTGCTGCAGGACTTCAAAGTGGGATGGATTCTCGGGGGTACACCGCGCTCGATTCAGATCGTGGAGCTGGTCGCGGTGATCGCGGCCAGCCTGCTCATGTACTTCCCGCTCATGGTGCTGCACGAAGGCAACATCAAGATGGGTGGCATCGGATTCGGCGACGCGCGCCTGCCCGCGCCCCAGGCGGGCCTGATGGCCGCGCTTGCGTCCGGCATCGTGGGCGGCGACATGCCGTGGGCGCTGATCATCATCGGCGTGCTGCTGGGCTTCGCCATGATTCTGCTGCGCGTCAAGAGCCCCATGCTGGTGGCGGTGGGAATGTACCTGCCGCTCGAAACCACCTCGGCGATCTTTGTGGGCGGTTGCATCCGCTGGCTGATGGATCGCATGGCGGACAAGCGTGGCTTCAACGCCGCACAGCGCACACGGGCCGAGAACGTGGGCATTCTCGCCGCCTCGGGACTGATTGCGGGAGAAGCCCTCACCGGACTCGTCACCGCCACGTTTGCATGGCTCGAAAAGCCGCTCCCGGTGATCTTCCAATCGCCCTCGTATCTGGCCGGTCTCGCCGTGATGGCGCTGATCGCATTCATCCTGATCCGCGTCCCGCTGGCCAATGCGGGTGCTGCGGACGAACCGGCGCCACCCGCCGCCATCATGTAACAGCAGCGAAAGGCCGCACGCATGCCGAAACAAAAGATCGAGCCCTACATTCCCGGCACCGTTACCGACATGCCGGAGTCGACACTCCGCGCCGTCGCACTCGGGGGATTTCTGTGTCTCATCATGTGCGCCGCCAACGTCTATGTCGGCCTCTACGCCGGCATGACGGTGAGCGCCGCCATTCCCGCGTCGGTGATCTCGATGGGGGTGCTGCGCGGCGTGTTCCGGCGCGGGACCATTCTCGAGAACAACATTGTGCACGCGGTGGCGAGTGCGGGGGAATCGCTGGCCGCCGGCGTCATCTTCACCATTCCCGCCATCGTGCTGCTGGGGCTGTGGAACAGCTTTGACTACGCCTCCACCACGCTGATTGCGCTCGCGGGCGGTGTCATCGGCGTCACCATGATGGTGCCGCTGCGCCGGGCGATGGTGGTGGAGCAGGAAGAACTGCGCTTTCCCGAAGGGGTGGCGTGCGCGGAAGTGCTCAAGGCGGGCGACCGTGGCGGCGAGGAAATGAAGGGCATCTTCAGCGCGCTGTTGATCGGCGGCGCGTACAAGGCCGTCGTCTCGGTGGTCGGTCTCTTCAACGAGACGGTGTCGAAAGCCTGGGCGGTGGGGAAGTCGGCGCTCTATGTGGGCGTCGACAACTCGCCCATGCTGGTCGCGGTGGGCTTCATCTGCGGGTTTGAGATCAGTCTGCTGATTGTGCTGGGTGGTGCCATCAGCTTCTGGGTTGCGATTCCGATTCTCGCCCACGGCGGCAACTTCAACGGCGACGTGGCCGGCTTCGTCGACACCCTCTGGGACCAGAAAATTCGTTTCTTCGGCATCGGCGCCATGGTGGTGGGCGGCGTCTACTCCATTATCAAAGTGATGGGGAGCATCAAGGCCGGCATCGCCAGCGCCATCCACGGTTTCCGCTTCGGCGAGAGCAAGGATACGATTCGCACCGAGCAGATGATCAGCGGCAAGTGGCTGATCGGGCTCACCATCGTGTGCGTGGCGCTGATGGTGGCGGTCTACTACCGCATGACGGGCAGTGTGACGGTGACCGCGGTGACGACGCCGCTGATGTTCGTGCTCGCGTTCTTCTTTGTGGCGGTGGCGGCGTACATCGTCGGCCTGGTGGGTTCGTCCAACAGCCCGACGTCGGGTATGACCATCTGCACGGTGTTGATTGCGGCCGCCATCATCCTCATGTTCAAGATCACGGGCACGCGCGGCATGCTGGCCACGCTGGGTGTGGCGGGCGTGGTGTGCTGTGCGTCATCGCTCTCGGGCGACATCTGCCAGGACCTCAAGATCAGCCAGATCGTCGGCGGTACGCCGCGGCGTCAGGCGTGGGCCGCCATCACCGGTACGGTGATTTCGGCCTTCATCGTGGCGCCGGTGATGACGCTTCTCAACAAGGCGTACGGCATCGGCGTTCCGGCGCATCCCGGGGCCACCGTGCTGGCCGCGCCCCAGGCGATGATGTTCAAGCAACTGGTGGGGACGATCTTCACGCACCAGCCCATGCCATGGACATTGTTGATGGCAGGCGCCGGGGTGGGTGTGCTTGCCATTGTTATTGACGCGCTCTTCCTCGAGCCACGCAACGCCAGGTTCCGTCTCTACGTGATGCCGCTGGCGGTGGGAATGTATCTGCCGTTTTCAGTCACGACGCCCTTGCTCCTCGGCGGCATCGTGTACTGGATGGTCGAACGCAACAACCGACGCCGCAAGCTGGAGCACGACGCCGCGCAGGCAGCCATCCATCGCGGCTTTCTGTTCTCCTCCGGACTCGTGGCCGGCGAGGCCATCATGGGTATCATCATTGCCGGACTGGTGGTGGCGAAGTTCCCGACGCCGTGGGTGGGTCAGTGGGCCAGCCCGGGCATTATTTCGCTGGTGTCTTTCGCGGCGCTGCTGTTCATGACGTGGATGCTGCTGCGGAAGTCAGTCGGCTCGCCGAAGAACTGACGGCAGCGCTGCGGGAAGCAAAGCGCCCCGTGGATGACCTCCACGGGGCGTTTTTTTTTCGCGATGTGCGGTGCGCGTCTAACGACCGAACATGTAGACCACGCCCGCCATGAGCGAGAACTGGCTCACGTCGCTCACAATGCTGAACCACGCGTCGGCCAGAAACGCAAACTGGCCGCCCTGGTCGATGCGGAGACCGCCGCCCAGGTCGAGTCCCAGTTTCACGGACGAATCGTCTATCGATGTGCCGGGGAAGAGCAGCGTCCCGCCGTAATACACGGGTGCCGTTTCGGCGTGCGAGTTGAGCAGGTGCAGTCCCAAACCGGCACCGGCGTACGGCTGGATGGACGGGTTGCTGACGGCGAACATGTAGTTCGCCTTCGCGCCGAAGGAGAAGTCGTGCACGCCGGCTTTGACGCCGTACGCTTCCTCCGTCTGCGACCAGTAACCCGCATAGCTCTGGAGCGCAACGTGTGGGTGCAGCGTGCCGAGATCGAAGATGAGACCGGCGCCGAGCGTGGAATTGACATTGTCCGGATTGACGACGCCCGCCTTCAAACCGATGCCCCGCAGGGCGAGATTGGCCTCGGCCGAGGCAGTATTTGCCGCAAACAGCGTGCAAATCGCCACGGTGGCCAGGATCGCGTTAACACGTTTCATTTCTTTCCCCTCCGTGTACGGATAACCCTGATTGACGAGCTTCGATGCCGAACCGGGGGGCGTCGTGCAAGGAGTGCACCAACGGAGACCTTCGGAAAGCGTCAATTGTTGACCGCGCGGCAGATGCTGTTGCGCAAGTCGATTCGTGGATAACTGTGTTAGAATTCACTCCGTCGACCGATTGGCTATAGGCGTAACGGGGCCGTCTATCTGGCCGCCTCGAAAGGAGCTTGCTATGACTCTACGTCGACTGCTTCAGCAATCCATGGTGCTGGTGGTGGTCGCGCTGCTCCTGCCCGCGAGTGCGCGCAGTCAGTCCGCCACCATCGGTGTTTACTTCGCCGACGGGACGCCCGCGTGTCCCATGCCTCTCGGGCAGATGGTCACGGTGTACGTCAAGCTGTTCAAGACCGCGGGCCCCGTGAAAACCGCCCACTTCAAGCTGGTCCCGTCCTGCACCGGCGCCGCCATATTCGGCCCGGTCGACTACGACGTCACGTTCTCGAACTGCATCACCGACGGCGCGACCATCGCCTCATTCCCGGTGATCACACCGGCGTCGTGCAGCAATTCGTGGGGCTTCTATTTTGATGTGGTGCCGGCCACGGGAGAAACCTCCATCCAGTTGACCGACTGCGACGGCTACCCGATGGTGGGAATCGACGCCATCCGTCCGATTGACGGACCGCCGTGCGACGATCTGGGCTCGGCGATCGCCCCCTACCGGCCGACACCGGCCGATGGCGCCACCAACGTGCCGACCAACACGCTCCTGAGTTATGTCGGGTCCGCCAACGCCATCGAGTTTGCCAGCCATCCGTTGACCTACTCGAGCGACGACATCATCTGCGGATACCCGTACTGTCTCCCCGGCCAGAGCCCATGTGCCTACCCGGTGGACCCGGGCCTGCTGCAGCCGCACACGACCTACTTCTGGAGGGCGTACTCCTTCTATCCCACGCACGACTGGTGCGACAACGTGACCAGTCAGGCCTTCACCTTCACCACCGGCGACGGTCCGCTGGCCGCCCAACCCGCCACCTGGGGCAGCGTCAAGGCCATGTACCGCGACTAGATTCGGCCCCCGCCGTTGCGATGTAGCCCGTTTCCGGACAACGGGTTACATCGCACCCACAAAATAGAGACTGATCGTTCCTTTTTTCGCCGGGCGGTGTTATGATTCGAATGTGCAGGCCGCACGAGGAGATTCGCCATGAAAACGCGTTGGGTGTTCGTCAACGCGGCGGTTGTGACGTTGCTGGCCCTGGGTGGGCTGCTCGTCTCCGCCGCCCGGTCGCAAGAGGGAACCCAGACCACCAATCCGGCCACCACGCAGGCCGCCATGCGCGGCATCTTCCAGATTCTCTCCAAAGTCTACGTCTACAGCTTCGACGCCGGGGCGTTTTCCGATCCCAGGAACCACGATGAAATCGGAAGCTGGCTGGAGGCGCTGGCCAAGAACTCGGACGAACTGGTGGCCCACGGCGGCGGGCTCGATCCCAGCTTCGACTACGCGCGCCGGTCGATTTCACGCGATGCCCATGATGCGCTCACCGAGTTCCAGAACCAGAATGACATCGGGTCGCGCTACATCGTCAACCGCATCACGGACAATTGCGTCACGTGTCATACCAAACTGCCGTCCAGCCGGACGTTCGCTCCCGGCAAGGAGTTCCTGGCGTCCCTCGATCTCGATAAGTACCCCGCGCCCGTGCGCGCCAATCTGCAGATCGCGTCGCGGCAGTTCTCCGACGCACAGAAGACCTATGAGGACATGATGGCGGATCCCAAGGTGACCGCCGAGGATCTTGCCAACGACGACGTCTTCGAGAAGTACTTCCGCGTCTCCGTCGGACCCGTCAACGACACCAAACGGGCCGTGGCCACCATGAAGAAGTTCGCACAGCGGACCGACATTCCCGTGTCGCTCAAGGCCAACGTCCAGGCGTGGATCCAGTCGCTGGAAAACCTCAATCTCAACACGCCACCGGCCGAGGATCTGGACACGGCGCGGCGCATGGTCACCGACGCCGTCGCGAAGACCACCGGCCCCTCCGACCAGTCGCGCATGGTGGACTTCATCGGTGCCATCACGCTGCTGCACCGCTACCTGCGCACCAATCCGGCCGACAAGGTGCTGGTGTCCGAGGCCTACTACCTGCTCGGAATGTCGGAGTCGCACGTGTCGCATAACTACTGGATATCGGAGACGGACTACCTGCTCGAGAAGTCGATCCGCACCGCGCCGAAATCGGATATCGCGAAACAGGCGCTGGCCTATCTCGAGGAGTACCACCGCTCGGGCTACGCGGTCATTCCGGCGCGGCCGGTTCCACCCGACATGCAGACCAACATCGACGAGCTGAAGAAGCTGGTGCAGCAGTAGAAGCCCGCTGCTCTTCGAAACGGCCGGTCGATATCGACCGGCCGTTTTGCTTTTCGCGGGTTGCGTGCTACCATGCGCCCGAGCGACCCCGTAGCTCAGTTGGATAGAGCAACAGCCTTCTAAGCTGTGGGTCGAAGGTTCGAATCCTTCCGGGGTCGCCATTCCCATATCGAGAGCGATATGCGTAGCCGCCCCGGATCCGGGGTTCCGTTCGTCGCGGCGGTTGGTTACTCGGCGGGAATCCAGGCCACCATGATGGCGCCCTTGTTGTCGTGATTGATAGGACCGCCCCCGCCGTTGATGATCTCGAACGGAACCAGCGCGTAGTCGATCTGCACCCGAAACTGCTGGATGAGTAACCTGGCTCCGATCCCAATCGTCACGGGCTTGGCGTCATGGCCTCCCTCGTTCTGAAACCCGAGCCGCAGGAACCCTACCCGGTATGTCGCGAGCTCGAGACCGACACTGCTGACCGTCGAGAAGTCGAGGTTCAGGACTGCCGAGAACGCGGGGACCGTAGTGCCGAGCAGTTTTGCGTACGGGCCCTCGGCGAGGAGCGAAACCGCGCCGACATCGTAGGAATCGTATTCCTCCTCGAGTCCGTTGCTGTACTTCAATGCACGGGAGACGTCCCGCAGGCTCCACGCCAGACCGGGCGAGAACGACCAGCCATCGGGATTGGGTTTCGAGTACGTCAAGAGGAACCCGAAATCCCAGCTGCTCCCTTCCGCCTTTGTGAAATCCTGGATACCCGCTGGAAGGTCATCACGATTGCGTTGGTCCCAGGAGATACGGGTGGCACCCGCGGCCGCGTGAAAGAAACGGGCGAACCTCGCGTCGGCGGCAACGGTGAACGATGTCGCTCTCGTGCGAGGTCGTATCGTATAAGCTTGCGAGCCAGTCGAATACAAAACTGGAAACTCGCCCCAGTCAAGCAGGGCCAGGCGAAGCTCTCCCCCGAGACTCAACTCGACGGCATCCCGTGTGAGCACGGGGTAGCCGCCGGCCAGCGCACCGCCCGAGAGTCGCTTCTCACCGATCTTGCCATTGAATCCCCGCAGGTAGGCTCCGCGCAGTCGTGATGCAATCGCTGCGTTGTTGCGGATCGTTGACGGGTCGCTGACGTCGGCCGCGCCCCCGCCGGCGAGCCCGTATCCGCGCGCATCCTGCGGAATAAAGAGCGTCTGGGATTGTGCGCGCGAATCGCCCGGCCAGCCGGCATTCGTCATGATAGTGATCAACACCGCAATCGTGATGCGTAGGAGCACGAAACGCACGCTACCGCTCTGCTATATAATTGTCAATCGGACAGTAGATTCTTTGGCCGCCACTTCTATTTGCGAGGGATCGGGGCCAGGTTCTGTTAAGCTACTGACAACCCGAGCGACTCTGGCATTGCACCCCCCAAGCGCCTGACCGGCGCGAAAGGAGTCCCCGATGAAAGGCCGCATTTCGGTGGGAACTGTTTTTCTTCTCCTTCTGGGAGCTATCGTTCCTCTCCGGGCCCACGCCCGCACCTTCCTGGTTCCTCATGTTCTCGAGAAAGAAGGGACCGTCTCCAACACCACCTACACCTTCGATACGACGCTGTGGATGACCTACAGTCCGGGAATGGTGGACAACGAGCCGGTGTCCAGCGCGACCGTCGACCTCTATCTGCTCAACAATGACGGGTCCCCGATGCTGAGCACCACCGCGGTTCCGGTGTGCAATCCGTGCAGCTTCAACCTGGACGGGACCACGCGCAGGCAGACAGCGTCGCTCGAGAACCTCATTACCAGCGCCGGCGCTGGCGGGTGGAACGTGAAGACGGGCTTCGCGCTACTCGAAGTGAGCGGCGACGACACTCACGTCGCGATCAGCATGGGAGTGGCGAACGCTCACAGCAGCGCATTCGACCTCGACATGTACTTCCCGGAAGTCAGGGAGCTTCCCGGCGGTCTGGATCCGTCTCTGCGCTTGATCGTGTTCCCGTACATATTCGAGTCCCAGGGCACGACCGGCTCCTCACCGTACTCATTCGACACCTGGATTTACGCCGCGTACGCGGGCGGCGTCGCGGGCAGCTCGATCCCGGCGGGGTCGGGAGCCTATGTGTATCTCTATCTCTTCGACAGCAACGGCACCGCCATGCAGGGCCTGTCCGGGACGGTGTGTGCGCCGTGCGTGGAGTCCATCAGCAGTCTCACTCCGGAGGCGACCTTCAATCTGGACGCGCTCATCAGCAGCGCGGGCGGCCCCAATTTCGGGAGCAAGATCGGCTTCGCGCTGATGGCGATTTCCGGAACGGCGGATGCCGTCACGGTCGATGGCGTCATGGTGAACGCGCACACCGGTCCCTTCGATCTTGCGACGGCCGACCTGAAGTGGCAGGAAGTCCCCACATCCGGCCGACCGACCGCGGCGGAGACGCCCGCGCTGGGCGCGTTGCTGCGCAGCTACCCGAATCCGATGTCGGCTGCGTCGACACGGATCGACTACACCATGCCGCACGCGGGTTCCGCGACGCTCGAGATCGTGGACGTGCAGGGGAGAATCGTGGCTCGTCCC
>DASRYI010000091.1:0-4172 GCA_035687255.1 Candidatus Krumholzibacteriia bacterium
CCGCCTTATCACGTGTCGGTCTTCGTCCTGACGCATCACGCCCGTCCGGCGATCACGATGGAAGGCGGAACCACCTTCCACTTCGTCACCGACGGAATCGAATCGGCGCTGAAGCAGGCGAAGGCGGCTGCAGGCGACGAGGATGTCCGAATTGGCGGCGGGGCGGCGACCATTCGCCAGTTTCTTCAGGCCGGCCTGATCGACGAACTGCACCTCGCGGTGAGTCCGGTGCTGCTGGGAGCCGGGGAGAATCTCTGGCAGGGGCTCGATGCGCGCGCCCTGGGCTACGCGTGTGTCCGGCAGGAAGCCGGTGAGCGCGCCACCCACGTCTTTCTGGCCCGTTCCGGCTGACCCGCCGGCGGGCCTCCGTGTTTTTGGCCCACTCTCGTCCGAACTTTTCCGCAGGCGTACAGTATAAGCACCCGAGGCCGCCCTCCGATCCGCTGGACGTTCTCACCACAGACTCTCACAACGGGCCAGCAGCGCTGGCGGCGTGTTGGTCTGTCCGCTCATCACACGGAGGTCATACAGTGCGATTTGTCGTCCATGTTTCGTTGCCGACGGACAAGTTCAACAAGGCCATCTACGATGGAACCATCGGAGAAAAGATGGGTCGTGTTCTGGAAGAGATGAAGCCGGAGGCGGCGTTCTTCACCGCCAAGGACGGGAAGCGCGGCGGATATTTCGTGGTGAATATCAATGATCCGTCCGAGATGCCGCGCATTGCCGAACCGTTTTTTCTGATGTTCGATGGCGCCGTGGAATTTCTGCCGGCCATGACGCCCCAGGAATTGCAGAAGTCTGGGCTGGACCAACTCGCCAAGAAATGGAAATAAGCGCGCGAGGCGGCGGATCGTAGCCGCCGGCACACCCATCGCCGACCGCTGGCCGGCGCGATTTCGCTGCTCGCGCGATATCCCTTCCGGGCCGTCCGTACCCACGGGCGGCCCGGCGTCTTTTGGGCCGTGAGGATTGGGGTGCAATCCGGAGGGAAGCGTAGTAGTCTCAGCGCACACCCATTCACCCTCGCAAGAGAATCGAGATGAACACACGAATCGGTTCCATTGCCGTTCTGCTCGCGGTGATATCTCCCATGAACTCTCACGCCGAACGCGGTAACGCCACCCGCTCCGTTGTGTATGGCCAGCACGGCATGGTGTGTGCCGCACAGCCGCTGGCAGTGCAGGCGGGCATCGACATGCTCAAGGCGGGGGGGAGTGCCGTGGACGCCGCGATTGCCGTGAATGCGTGCCTGGGCCTCATGGAGCCCACCGCCAACGGGCTGGGTGGCGATCTTTTCGCGATCGTGTGGGATCCGAAGACGAAATCGCTGCACGGGCTCAACGCGTCGGGCCGCGCGCCGCTGGGGCTGACCGCCGACATGGTGCCGCCCGAACCCGACGGCACGGTGCCGCTGTTTTCTCCGTATGCGTGGACGGTGCCCGGATGCGCGGACGGATGGTTCGAGCTGCACAAAAAATACGGCCGGCTTCCCATGAAGACGATTCTGGCGCCGGCCACCCACTACGCGGAAAACGGCTTTCCGGTGTCTCCGGTGATTGCGGGCGACTGGGCGCGCGCGGTGGAACGTTATCGGGCCAAGCCGGGCTTTGCCGACGTGTACATGCCGGGTGGTCACGCGCCGCGCGAAGGCGAGATCTTCAGGAACCCCGCGCTGGCCCACACGCTGGCACTGCTGGCGAAGAAGGGACGCGACGCGTACTACCGCGGACCGATCGCGAAAGCCATCGTGGCGTTCTCGCAGGAGAACGGCGGCTTCTTCACCATGGAGGATTTCGAGAAACATTACTCGACGTGGGACGACCCCATCTCCACCACCTATCACGGCTGGACGGTGTGGGAGATGCCGCCCAACGGACAGGGCCTCGCCGCGCTCGAATTGCTGAACATTCTCGAGAACTTCGATCTCAAGGCCATGGGGCGTAACTCTGCGGATTTCTGGCATGTGATGACCGAAGCCAAGAAGCTGGCGTATGCGGACCGTGCACGCTGGTACGCGGATCCGGCATTTTCAAAGACGCCGATCGAGGCACTGCTCTCAAAGGCGTATGCAAAGCAGCGCGCGGCCCTGATCGACATGAACCACGCCGCGCAGACCGACGCGCCCGGGGATGTGGCCGCCATCAATCGCAAGGAGACCACCTATCTCTGCGCGGCCGACAATGACGGAATGATGGTGTCGCTCATTCAGAGCAACTACTCGGGGTTCGGTACCGGTTACGTGGTGAAGGACCTGGGCTTCGGCATTCAGAACCGGGGCGCGTGCTTCAATCTCATTCCCGGCCACCCCAATCGTCTCGAGCCCGGGAAGCGGCCGTTCCACACCATCATTCCCGCGTTCGTGACGAAGGACGGACAACCCCTCATGGCGTTCGGCCTGATGGGCGGCGACATGCAGCCGCAGGGACACGCGCAGGTGATCGTGAATCTCCTCGACTTCGGAATGAATCTGCAGGAGGCGGGCGACGCCATCCGTTTCCATCACACCGGATCCACCGATCCCGACGGCAGCATCATGAAGGACGGCGGCATCCTGCACATCGAAGACGGTCTGCCCCAGGCCGTTCTCGACGAGTTGCGGAGGCGCGGCCACGACATCGAGTCGGAACTGGTGGGGGCGTACGGTGGTTATCAGGCAATCATGCGCGACCCCGTCACCGGCGTGTACGCCGGCGCAACCGAGAAGCGCAAAGACGGCTGCGCGATGGGGTACTAGATCCTCCCACCCGCTATTTCGCTGGCGGCATCGTGGTCAGCGCGTATGTGAACGTCAGGGTCCCGGGTAGTGCATAGGGTCCGTCGTTGAAATTCACATTGAAAGTTTGCTGACCCGCGATCTTGCCCGCCGCGGGGTCCAGTGTTCCACGAATCAGAACGCCGCCATCGATGCCGTCGGGCTGGGGTGGATTCAGCTCCAGCCGCGCGGGAAAATCGGTTTCCAGCGCGCCGGACTCCCGCTGCTCGTCCGGCGCCTTGCCTTTCGGCCGGGCCACCGTAACGATCTCCCGCTTGATCTCCGGCCCGGTCGGCGATGACCCGAAGGGGAGTGTGAGCATGTAGGTCTTGCTGGCCTTGTTCATTTCGAGAATGACGGTTCCCATCCCCATCACCAGTACTTTCCCGGTTCCCTTGATCGTGGTCGTTGTTGTCACGTCGAACACCGTGCCGGTTTCATCGACGAAGTCCCGGTTGCTATCGACGCGCGTGTAGTCGATCCGGCTGGGGCTCGACGGTTCCGTGTCCTTTGCAATGTCGGCATCAGTGGCATTCGGGTTCGCACCCGCACCCGCCGCCAGCCAGTTTGCACACGTGTCCATGCTGTTGAGCACCTTCATCGACGTCTGACCGGCGTCAGCGGCGGATGCCTTGTCAGGATCGGCCAGCGCGCGCATGGAGAGTGGGCCCATGCCCGCGCTGCGCAGGTTGAACTCCTTCTGGTCGCTCATCACGCGCTCAAGATTGATCGTCGTCACGGAGGTACCAACCGGCACGTCGTTCGTTGTCTCGTAGCTTGCTTTCAGCGTGACCTGGTACGACAGATACCAGACCGGCGTGTTGAGATAGTCATCCAGGGTGGCCGTTAGCGCTGCCGTGGTCACGCCCGCGAGCGAGGCCAGAGAGAAGCAGATCGAGACAATACCAGACACTCGTCTCATGATTTCTCCTTGGAACGGGGCAGAGTCTTGCCAGTTGGACGTGCCAGCCTCCTGTTTGTCACAGAGAAATCGCGCCGCGTCATGGATGAGGAATACCTCTTCCGGGCCAATCAGTCGTTCATGATCCAGACGGGCGGGGACAAGGGCCCGAAGGAGAATTCGTCAACGACAAATCGCAGAAAATGAAGCCCGGCGAGACGCTGCGCATGAGGTCCGCGAACGTTCGGCCGCGTGCGCGGTTGTCGCGGAATGCCGCGCTGCGGTCCCGATGGTGTGGATGAGGCGGGCTGTGGCCGGAACGGCCGGGCAATGCCCGGGAAGGGGCGCGAATCCGGCACATTCTGCACAGCGCGACCCACACCGTCCGGGTTCGTTGCGTACCGTGTGAATGCCGCCGTCACTCCATGATATGATAGTAGCGCTGCAGTCACGTGCCTTGGTGAGAAGGCATGGCATTTCACTTTTGGGAAGGACGTCGCATGCGCCCCGTGCTCC
>DASRYI010000092.1:0-1702 GCA_035687255.1 Candidatus Krumholzibacteriia bacterium
ATCCTGATCATGCTGGTGGTGGTCGTGAAACATCGCGGCAACATCAAACGTCTCGTGGCCGGAACCGAACCGCGCCTGGCGCGCCGTCGCGATGCCTGAGACGCTGCGCATTGCCGTCCTGGCTGCCGGGAGCTGGGGCACGACCCTGGCGATCGTGCTGGCCGAGAACGGCCACGAGGTCGTCCTGTGGGACCACGACCCCGCGCGTGCGCGCACGATCGCCAGTGCGCGGCAGAACGGGCGCTATCTGCCGGACGTGAGGCTCCCGGACGGCGTTTCCGTCACCGGGGACCTGACGGCGGCGATACGCGACGCACACATGGTGGTGCTGGTGGTTCCGTCGCACACCATGCGCGAGACGGCGCGTGCGCTGGCGGCGTCGGGAGCGCTCGTGACGGATGCCATTGTGGTCAGCGCCACCAAGGGGCTCGAGGAGGGCACGCACGAGCGCATGAGCGAGATCCTGGCCGCCGAACTGAAGATCGGCCGGGAACGCATCGTGTCGCTGGTGGGCCCGAGCCACGCCGAAGAAGTGAGCCGCCATGTGCCCACCTCGGTGGTGGCGGCGGGAACCGGCGTTGCGCAGTGCAGGCAGGTGCAGGAGGCGTTCGGAAGTCCGTACCTGCGCATCTATACCAACGACGATATCGTGGGCGCAGAACTCGCGACCGCGCTCAAGAACTCCATTGCCATCGCCGCCGGCATCCTGGATGGGGCCGGCGGGGGCGACAACACCAAGGCCGCGCTGGTGACGCGGGGTCTGTCCGAGATCACGAGGCTCGGACTGGCCATGGGGGCGAAGGCGGAGACCTTTTCGGGTCTTGCCGGTGTGGGGGACCTCGTGGTTACCTGTCTCAGTCGGCATAGCCGCAACCGACGCGTGGGAGAAGCGATCGGGCGCGGTCAGACGCTCGAGGAGGCGTTGTCAAAGCTGGGGATGGTGGCGGAGGGTGTACGCACCACGCGCGCGGCGGTTGATCTGGGCCGCGAGCGGGGTGTCGAGCTTCCCATCATCGAGATGGTCCATCGCGTGCTGTTCGAAGGGCACGATCCGCACGAAGCGATCCAGATGCTGATGACACGCCCGCCGCGCGCGGAGACGCGTGGCGCGTCCTCTCAGAGTGGAAAGGACAAACGCGCATGAGGTACAAGACGACCGCCGGCAAGATGTATTACACCATTGGCGAGGTAAGCGACCTCACCGGAGTAAAACCTCACGTGTTGCGTTACTGGGAGACGGAGTTTCCGTCTCTGCGACCCAAGAAGAACCGCGCGGGCAACCGCAGCTATCGCCCGCGCGACATCAAGGCGGTGCTCGCCATCCGCGATCTTCTCTACAAGGAGAAGTTCACGATCAACGGCGCGCGCAAGAAGCTGCAGGAGAATTTCGGCAATCCGGATCCCATCATCAAACAGATGCAGATTCCCTTCAGCGACCCGCAGGCGCGTCACGTGCTCGTCCTGGTGAAAAAGGAACTGGAGGAACTGCGCGATCTGCTGGATACCGTCGGCGACGAGGAAGCCGGCAGCATCGCTTGATCGTACCATTGCGCGCCTGTTAATCTCAGATCAGGGTCGGGGCGTGGCGCAGCCCGGTAGCGCACTTGCATGGGGTGCAAGTGGTCGCAGGTTCGAATCCTGTCGCCCCGACCATTTCCTTTGTACATGAAAAAAGGGGACCGTCGTTGGACGGTCCCCTTCG
>DASRYI010000093.1:0-1585 GCA_035687255.1 Candidatus Krumholzibacteriia bacterium
ATCCAGGCGCGGCGTTCTGCTTGATGCCGAGCCGACCGAGGCCACGAAGCGTTTCCCGCCCGGGGTCACATCAAAGGTCGAGACGCGACCGATCTCGATGTGGTTTTTGGCGATGTCCAGAACCGGACGTGGCGTGCCCAGTTGCAGGGTGGGCGACGTGGTTACGTCAACCTGCATGATGGCGCCGGGGCTGGCGTAGTAAAGCGCCTTGCCGTTGGGGTCCCAGCGTGCTTTCTGTCCTCCGTTGGTCGACACCTGCCACTTCCCGCCGGGTTCGGGAAAACGCGTGATGAAGACTTCGAGATCTCCCGACTCGGTGGACTCGTACGCCACGTAGTTGCCGTCCGGTGAAATGCGCGGATTGTGTTCGAAGGCGCCGGTGGCCACGATGGTCACCGGCTGGGTGGTGCTGTCCGCCGGCATGGGGAGCGCCAGGATATCAGCGTTGGTGCCGGGTCCGTTGTCTTCGTACACCATCCACTTCCCATCGGGTGAATACGAACCCGTACTTCCGGCGTGAAGAAACCGGGCGGGGCCGCTCCCATCGGACGGAAGCAGCATGAGGTGGTCGGACCGCGTGTAACAGATGGTGCGGCCGTCCGGTGACCAGGACGGCCAGTCATCCCACCCCGGGGCGAACGTCAGACGCGTCCGGGTGCCGCGGACGAGATCGAAAACCCAGACATCGCCGTTACCGTTCTCTCTGATAACGACCGCCAGCCGCGTACCGTCGGGCGAGTAGATGGGTTGTCCGAGCGATTCCCCGAGATCACCGATCTTCGACATGGTGCCATCGCGGGAGACGACCGCCACGGTGTACGTGCTCGGGTCCCCGGCGGGTGAATAGACCAGAACCCCGTTCGGCCCTGCACCTGGTTCGGCACCGTCGACTGCCACCAGGAAAGGCTCGCCCGTCACCTCGAGTTTCGAAAGTGAGAACGGCAGCGCCCAGACGCCGGCGTTGTTGGGCGAACGGCCGTACAGGATGTATCCACTCGAATCGTAGCGCGGATGCCACAGCCGGTTTCCCGGCGCCTTCAGGAGTGTCCGGCTGTTTCCGTTCGACCACAGACGGATTTCGCAGGGTCCTCCACTGCGCAGGTGCGGCGCAAACAGGACGCCCCGTCCTTCCGGCAATGCGCTGGCTTCGTGCACATCGCTGGCGTCATCGGGAAGGGGAAATACTTCGGTGGGATCTCCGCCGAGTACGGGCACCTGCATGGCGCTACTCGACCCGCAGGAGATGAGAATGTGTCCGTCGGCGGTCCACTGCAGAGCCGAACCGCCCAGGAATGCGATCGAGGTGTTGCTGATCACCGTGGGACTGCCGCCGTCTGCGCCGATGCGGTAGATGGTGGCGCCCACGCGGTAGGCAATCTGCTTCCCGTCGGGCGACCACGCCGGCATGTCGGCTCCGTCTGTTCCCGCGAGCTGCACCGGTGCGAGCCTGGCGAGTTCGCGCACCCAGAGTCGGTCGTCACACACGAACGCGATGCGCGACCCGTCGGAGGAGAGGGCGATGCGTCCGTATTTCGTTGCCGTGCTGGTGTCATCCATGCTGATGACAAACTTGCGCACGGGTGCC
>DASRYI010000094.1:0-15798 GCA_035687255.1 Candidatus Krumholzibacteriia bacterium
ACGGTCGCTCCCCGGTCATGATGCGAACCGTGCCCGCGCCGTCCAGAATCACGCCGATGCTTCCAGGGCGTAGCAACAGGCGCATCGGTGTATCCACCAGCGGCACGACCGCAGGGTACACAAGGCTCCTGCCGTTGGCCAACCACGGGGCGGCACGATAGAAAGAGCACCAACGATACCGGAAAGGCGACAGGATCAACGCGGATGCGATGTACGCGAAGTCGTCGCCGGCGTGCAGCCGCGTTGCAAACACGTCGTGTGCAAGGCCCGTGGCCCGGGGAGGAACGCCGCCCCCCGCGATGTCGGGGACGACGGCGTTCAGCACCGGCGAATCTGAGAGGGCGACGATGCGCTCGGCCAGCTCGCGGGCGGTGGGATCGGCCGCGTCATACGCCAGCTGCCGCGGGCTGTCCGCGACCGCGGGGAGCGGGGCGTTTTGAACCCCCACGCTTGCCTCCATGTCATTGACGAGATATGCGCCCACCGCGTTCACGTGCACGGCATCCTTCGCGAGCGACTGGCACTGTTCCCGCGACAACTCGCCCACTGAGTCGCCCCGCGCCAGTGCGCGCACGCGCGAAGTGGCCAGCAGGGCATAGCACCGGCCGGTGGCCAACGCGAAGTTCCGAAACGTCTTCCGGCTCTGGGCGTACTCGATCAGCGAGGTGTCATTGGTGAGAATACCGTCGACGCCCCGTTCAATCAGGTTGCGGGCGTCCCCGCCCTGCTGGAGCACAAAGCGAAGTACAGGTGAGTCTGCACCCGAGGATGGATGCATCGTGATGACGCGCGAGGTGACGTCCGCCTCCGAACGAATGCGCCAGGGACCGCTTCCCATCGGAATCGGTCCTGCGGATGATCGCGTGATCGGTGTGAGGTACTCGATTCGCATGATCAGCGACATCCATCTCCAGCGCGACGCCTGCTCCTGCGAATAATGGCTCAGATAGACCGTCAGATTGCGGTCATCCGTTGCGACCACGGAATCGACTGCGCTGCTATCGAAAGCGCGCCTCAGACAGGCAGCGACGTCGCGCGATGTGACGGGTGAGCCGTCCCAGAAACGCGCATCTTCGCGCAAACGATACTGCAGGATGCCCACAGCACCCGCACTCGTGGACTGAACAAGCCAACCTCCCTCCACCGAACCACAGGGTGGCTGTTCCACGGAGAGCGTCTCGTAGAGCTGGGTGAATACCAGTTGCTCCGACGTGTTGGTGGGAAACGGGGCATGGGCGAAGTCGACAGGTTCCAGCAGTCCGATGGTCACCGTGTCGGGGAGAGATGCGGGCGGCTCCATCAGCCGGCAGGTGGGGATGTCTGTGGCGTGACTGTGTGTGGAGCGCGCGCCGGGGGAATTCGCGGCCGGTCCTCCGCACCCGGCAAAGACCCACGCAAGCGCGCCGGAAAGAACCAGCGCGGAGAACAGGCGAAAGAATATTCGTATGCGTGCGTGCTTCAACAACGCGATTGTACTCTCTGCCGGAATCATGTAGGCCATGCGCGCTTTCGGTCCATCGGATTCTGAGCCATTGGCGGGCACCCGCCCACCTGTGTTAACGTGCAGCAATGGCATATCGTTCCCTGATCCGGCTGCTGGGCATCGGCGTCATGGTGTGGTCGGTGGGCGCGGCGGCGGCCCCCCCGGTAGGCCCGCCGCCGGAGGACGAACAGTGGTTCGTCGTCCGCATGGGCGGATCGGCGGTCGGAACCGCGTCCGAACGCTGGACGCACGGCGAAACGGAGACTGTCTTTCAGGCGCAGATGAACCTGAGCTTCACGCGCCTGGGAACACCGCTCTCCATGAGCGTCCTCACCGAAGAGACCTGCACGCCCGAGGGCGGGTTTGTGCGCGCCCGCATGCAAAGCTCGGTGTCCAACCTGAGCGCGGTGGCCACGCTGGATGGCGACTCGCTGCGGTACGAAACCAGCACCGGCGGCGAAACACGCCGCGAGGCAATGGCGTGGAGTCCGGAAGCGGTCACCGAAAAGGTGGCGCGCGAACGTACCAGCAAGTGGCTCGACGGCACGGCGCCCGAGCTCACACTGACACTTTTCGATATCTCCGACGGCGGGTATCGCGCCGAGCGACTGGTGCGCGGCAAGACGATCCAGGCGGCGATCGGAAAAACCGAGCGCGACGTGATTCCGGTGGAGGAATACGATGACGGGGCCAGCACGGTGTCGTCGACCACGTGGTACGATGCCGGTGGTGAACACGAGCCGTTGCGCACGCTGGTGCGCCAGCTGGGTGTCGAAATCGAAATCGTGCGCGTGACCACCGCCGAGCTCGAGGCCACCCGGATCAAGCCCAGCTTCGACATCATCAAGCAATCGATGGTCCCGTGCCCGGGTTTCCCGGTTCCCGCCACGCGGATGGAAACCATCACGCTGGTGCTGGACTTCCCGGGGGCGCTGCCGCCGAAGTCCATGACGGGTCCCAGCCAGCGTGAGTTGCAGCGCAGCGACCGATCGGTGACGTTGCAGCTGACGCGCACACTGGCCGACCGGGAGACACTGCCGCCGGATCGGCGCGACGTGTTTCTGGAACCCGACCGCTTCGTGCAGTCGGACGCGCCGGAATTGAAAACCATCGCGGACAGCCTGCGTACCGCCACCCGCTCGGATCCGTGGGTGCTGGCGCGGGCGGTGGCGGCGTGGGCGGACGCCCACATCACGCACAAGGGGATGGAGCACGGATATTCGTCGGCGCTGGAGGTGTATCGCTCGCGCGCCGGCGATTGCACGGAACACTCGCTCCTGACCACGGCGGTGTTGCGCGCCGCGGGAATTCCGGCGCGTCCGGTGGTGGGACTCGCCTACAGCGAGCACGACCACGCGTTTGTCGGTCACATGTGGGTGGAGGCGTATGTGGACGAATGGCGCACACTCGATGCCCTCAATCTGGGACTGGATCCCATTCGCATCCGTGTGTACGCCCCCGAATCGAACGAAGAACTTGGAGAGCGCGATCTGATGCGTGCCTATGCCGTCATGGCGGGTGTTAAGGTGCGCGCGGTGGACAGCGAGGCGCGCGACTGAGAACGCGGCCGCATTTCAACCAGGGAGCACGACATGCCGCAGTTGAAGAAGACCATGTTCCGCGAATACGACATTCGCGGACGAGTCAACGATGAAGAGCTGAACGCGCGCAGCGCGGAATGGATCGGACGCGGATTCGGAACCTTTCTCGCGCGCCGCAACATCGAGCACATGGTGGTGGGCTACGACAGCCGCTTTGGATCGGTGGAGATCAAGGACGGCCTGGTCAAGGGCCTGCGGGCCAGCGGCCGCAACGTGGTGATGGTGGGAATGTGTCTCACCCCCATGATGTACTGGTCGCAATACCGCTTCAAGGTGAACGGCGGCGCCATGATCACGGGCAGTCACAACCCGAAGGGCTGGAACGGCCTCAAGCTGGGGGCGGGGCTGTCGTCGACACTCGTCGGCAGTGAGATACAGGAGCTGTACGACATGATCGCGCGCGAGGATTTTGTCGGCGGACACGGCGACTACACCGAGGCCACCATCGCCGCCGACTACTCTGCCGATCTGGTGGGGCGCGTGAAGATCAAACGTCCCCTCAAGATCGTGATCGACACCGGCAATGGCACGGCGGGTGCGTTTGCGCCCGGCATCTTCCGCGCTGCCGGGATGAACGTGATCGAACAGTTCACGGAGCTCGACCCGGATTTTCCCAACCACGAACCCGACCCGGCGCGGACGGACACGGTCGAGGCGCTGGGCAAGCGCGTGCGCACGGAGGGGGCGGACCTCGGGCTCGCCTTCGACGGCGACGGCGACCGTTTCGGCGTGGTGGATGAGAAGGGAAGCGTCATCTGGCCGGACCGCTACATGATCCTGCTCGCGCGCCAGGTGCTGGAGCGCCAGCCGGGCGGCAAGATCGTGTTCGACGTGAAGTGCACGCAGGGCCTGGAGGACGACATTCGCGCGCACGGCGGCGTGCCCATCATGTGGAAGACGGGCCATTCGCACATCAAGGCCAAACTGCACGAGGAGAAGGCGGCGCTGGCGGGTGAAATGAGCGGCCACGTGTTCTTCGTCGAGAACTACTACGGTTTCGACGATGGCATCTATTCCGCGCTGCGCTTCGTCGAGTATGTGGCCGCGCGCAGTGAATCGCTCTCGAAGATCATGGAGGGAACACCCACATACCTCTCCACCCCGGCCATTCAGGTGAAGTGCGCGGACGAAGTCAAATACCAGGTGGTGGAGAAGTTGACCGCCGAGCTCAAACGTGATTTCAAACGCGTGGTGGACATCAACGGCGCACGCGTGATTTTCGACGATGGCTGGGGGCTGGTGCGCGCATCGTCGAATCTTCCCGAACTGGTATTGCGCTTCGAAGCGCGCACACCGGAGCGGCTGCAGGAGATCAAGGAAACCTTCCGGCGCTACCTGGCCAGGCACCCGGAAGCCGACCCGCACTGGGAGAACGAATGAAAACGAAGACAACGTTGTTGATGCTGATCGCCATACTGATCGCCGTTGTACACGCCGAACGCGCCGCCTCCGTGACGCTTCCCGAGGGGTACATGCCGCTCGCGGAGAGCCAACCGGTTGTGGACAAGATTCTGCGCGCGCACCTGACGCCGGATGTCTCGACGCTCACGCCGCGCGAACGCGCGACGGTGGACAAGCTCATGCAGGTGGGAAGAGTCTTCGAGGATCTGTATGAGGTGCAACGCTATCCCAACGCGTTGAGCGCGCGCGCCCAACTCTACGCCCTCGACAAGCGGCTGGGCTCACCTGCGGAGACGGCCAATCTCGTGACCCTCTACTATATGAACCGCGGGCCGGTGGCGCGCATGCTCGACAACCAGCGCCGTCCGTTCGTGCCCATGAAGACACCGCCCCCCGGTGGAAGCCTGTACCCGGTCGATGCCACCAAGGCCGAGATCGACGCGTTTCTCGCCGCGCATCCGGAGACGCGCGATGACATCCTGGGACCGCGCACCGCGGTGCGACGCGCGGATCGTGCGTCGCTCACCCGGGATATCTCCACATTGCGCACCTATCCGGTGCTCAACGGCCTCAACCTGGGTCTGCGCGCATCGCTCGAAGAGAAACTCAAGGCGCCGAATCCCGCCGCCTTCTACGCCGTGCCCTACGCGGTGGCGTTTCCGAAGCCGCTGCTCGACAGCTACGCCCTCCTGACCGACGCCTCGCGCGAAATTGCTCCCGAAGACGCCGACTTTGCGCTGTACCTGCGCAACCGCGCCCGCGATCTGATTACCAACGACTACGAATCCGGGGATGCGACATGGGTGACGGGCCGGTTCAAGACGCTCAACGCGCAGATCGGTTCGTACGAGAACTACGACGACGAACTCTACGGCGCCAAGACGTACTTCGCGTTGAGCATTCTGAAGATCGACCGTGAGCGCAGCGATGCCCTGCGCGCGGCCACCTCGCAGATTCAGACGCTCGAGAACAGTCTTCCCTATGATGAGGGCAAACCGCACAAGCGCGTGCGCAGCGACATCCCGGTCGGGGTGTACGACGTGCTGGCGGATTTCGGACAGTCGCGCAGCGCCAACACCGCCAGCATCCTGCCCAACGATTCCGGCCCGGCGCGCCGCTACGGCCGCACCATTCTGTTGCGGCGCAACATCATGGAGTCTCCCGAAATCTTCGACGCGAGCCGTGCGACGTATGCATCGGTCATGGAGAACCGGTTTGTGTCCTCGCTCACGCCCAAAGGAGGCAGCGACCGCACGCTGTGGCACGAGATCGGACACTACCTGGGCGTCGATCGCACACGCGATGGTGTCGATCTGGACATCGCACTGGAACAGGCCTCGAGCATCTACGAAGAGATGAAAGCCGATCTGGTGTCACTGTTCGTCGCTCCCGGACTCGAGAAGCTCGGCTACTACACCGACGCCGACATGTCGCCGCTCTATGCCAGCGGCGTGCGCCGCGTGCTGCTCAAGAACAAGCCCGATCGTTCGCAGGTCTATCAGACGATGGAATTGATGCAGTTCAATTATTTCATGGCGCACGGTGTGCTGTCGTTTGACACGTCCAGCGGACGCCTGGCGGTGCACGAGGACAAGTTTCACGACGCCGTGGCCGCCATGTTGCGCGATGTGCTGGAAATTCAGGCGGCGGGGGATGCGAAGGCGGCCGAAGCCTACATCACGAAATGGTCCGAGTGGCGCGATGACCTGCACGAGCGGCTGGCCGAGGCCATGCGCAAGAGCGAGAAGTACCGGTTCACGTGCGTGACGTTCGATCTGCTGGATGCGCCCGACGGCGCACCGCACGGTACGGGCCGTGCGGCATCGTCTCCATGACGGACGCGACGCACCATTCGCACCGCGCCGAGCTGGAAATCGTCGCGGGCAGTTTCATCATCAGCTTTTCCGGCGTGTTCGTGAAAATCGCGCACGTGGGGCCGACCGCGGCCGGCGTCTACCGCAATCTCTTCGGCGCCATCGCACTGTTTGCCATTGCGCTGGCACGGCGCGACAGCTTCTGGAAGGGATGGCCCCAGCTGCGCTGGGCGATTCTCGCGGGGATGGCGTTTGCCACCGACATCTTCTTCTGGCATCGCTCCATTGAGTATGTGGGGCCGGGTCTGGCCACGATTCTCGGTAACTTTCAGGTGTTCTTCATGGCGGCGGCCGGAATTCTGCTGTTTCACGAGCCTGCCACCGCGCGCTTTCTGCTGTCGGTGCCGGTGGCGATCACGGGATTGTTCCTGCTGGTGGGATTGAACTGGTCGCATTTCGATGCGGTGTACCGGCGCGGTGTGTTGTTCGGCATCGTGACCGCACTGAGTTACGCCACCTATCTTCTGTGTCTGCGCGGCGCCCGGCGCGAACGCGAGCGGCTGTCGGCGCCTGCAAACCTGGCCTGGGTGAGCGGCATCACCACGCTGCTGCTGGCGTGCGCCGCCGCGGCGGGCAGCGAATCGCTGGGCATCCACGACACGCAGACCGCGGTGGTGCTGGTGGCATACGGTGTTCTGTGCCAGGCCATGGGGTGGATCATCATCTCGCGTAACCTGAGCCGCGTGGATGCGTCGCGGGCGTCACTGATCCTGCTGATGCAACCCGCACTCACCTTCGTGTGGGACATTTTGTTCTTTCACCGTCCCACGTCCGGGATTGAAGTGGTCGGTGCGTTGATCGCCATCAGTGCCATCTATCTGGGCGGCGTGCGCCCGGCACGCACGCGCGAGGCAACATGAACTGGCGTGTGCTTGCGCCGCTGGCGGTGCTCGGCCCCCTCATGGGGACGTTGACGGTGATGGGCGCCTTCCCCGAGGGCGTGGACCGGTTTGCCTGGTTCACCGTGGTGCTGGCGAGTGCGTTTGTCGTGGTGCGCCGCGAGCCGGCGCGGGCGGTTGCGCACGCCGCCGTGATCGGACTGTGGAACGGCGCCACGTCGACGCTGGTGCAGGCGCTGTTTGTGCACCGCCTGCTGGCAAACAACCCGTGGATCGCGGCCCGGTTTGCAAAGCAGCCGCAGGGTTTCGACGCGCAGTTTTTTGTGTTCATGCTGGTGCCGTTCATCGGCGTGGCGGGCGCGGGACTGACGGCGCTGGTTGCCATGTTGTTCGGCCGCGCGCTCCGGGGCACGCGTGGCCACGGCGCCGGGGGAAACGTCCCTTGACAAGGCCCGCTGCATCGCCAACGCTATCCACGATGAACGCCACCCCTCGCGCGGCCGACGGCCGTCGCACCAAGATCGTCTGTACGCTCGGACCCGCCAGCGCGACCCCCGAAATGATCGAAGCGTTGATCGACGCCGGCATGAACGTCGCGCGCATCAACATGTCCCACGGTGATCCCAAAACCCACGCCAGTATGATGGACGGCGTGCGCTCGGTGGCGGAGCGCCGGGGCGTGTATGTTCCCGTGCTGCTGGATCTCTCGGGGCCCAAGATGCGCATCGGCGAGATGAGCGGGGGCAAGGCGCAGCTGCGCGCGGGTGATGCCTTCACGCTTACCACGCGGCAGGTCCAGGGCGACTGGAAGGAAGTCTTCATCAATTATCCCGCGCTGGTGAGCGACGTGTCGAAGGGCGACCGCATCCTGATGGGTGACGGCGAGATCGAACTGCGTGTGAAGTCGACCACCGACACCGACGTGGTGTGCGAAGTGGTCAACGGCGGCGAACTGCGCTCCAACAAGGGACTGAACGCGCCGGGTGTGAAACTGCGCGAAACCGTCCCCACCCAACGCGACCTGGTGAGCATTGCGTTCGGCATCGAACACGGTGCGGACTATTTTGCGCTCTCGTTTGTGCGCACGGTGGAAGAAGTGCAGCGCCTGCGTGGGCTCCTGCGCGAAAAGGGAAGCGACATTCCCATCATCACCAAGATCGAGAAGAAAGAGGCCCTCGACAATCTGACCGGCATTCTGGACGCGTCGGACGCGGTGATGATCGCACGCGGCGACCTGGGACTCGAGCTTCCCATCCAGCAGGTGCCGCTGGTGCAGAAAGACGTGATTCGCGCCGCGCTGGCGGCGTCCAAGCCGGTGATCACGGCCACGCAGATGCTCGAGTCCATGATCTACAATCCGCGGCCCACGCGCGCCGAGGCGGCCGACATTGCCAACGCCGTGTTCGACGGCACCGACGCCGTCATGCTCTCGGGCGAGACCGCGTCGGGAAAGTATCCGGTGGAAGCGGTGCGCACCATGGCGGAGGTGGCGCAGGCCAGTGAGGCGCGCATCGACTATTCGGCGCGTTTCGCCGAGCAGGCTCCGAAGCCGGGCTCGAGCATTCCCGAAGCCGTGGCGCACGCCGCGTGCGCGGTGGCGATCGAAATCGGCGCCAAACTGATTCTCTGCTGTACCCGCTCCGGACAGACCGCGCTCTACGTTTCCAATCATCGTTCGCCCACGCAGATTGCCGTCATCAGCCCGCACGAGGCGACGCTGAAACGAACCATGCTGTTCTGGAACACCATCTCGGTGCGCATCGCGGTCGGCGGTGACACCGACAGCATGATCGGCAAGGCCAAGGAAGCGGTGATGGCGACCGGCGTGGCCAGGCGCGGCGATCGCATCGTCGTGGTGGCCGGCGTGCCGGTCGACGTGCCCGGGACCACCAACATGATCAAAGCGGACGTCCTGTAGTCCGCGCCGCAGGAAAGGCCCGAGACGGGCATGCTGAAGGACCGTTATCCCTACTATCTCGCCAACCGGGCGGTGGCCGCGAACACCGACCTTCCGGTGACGGACAAGTTCACCGGCGACGTGGTGACGCGCGTGGCCATGGCCGACGACGCCGTCGTCGACAGCGCGGTGGCGAGCGCGTGCGACGCGGTGGAACCGATGCGCGCGCTGCACGGCTACGAGCGCCGCGATGTGCTCATGCACTGTGTGACCCGGTTCAGTGAGCGCCGCGACGAACTGGCGGAAGCCCTGTGCATTGAAGCCGGGAAACCGATCCGCGACAGCCGCGGCGAAGTGGACCGCCTGATCGACACCTTTCGCGTGGCCGCCGAGGAAGCAACCCGCATGGTGGGCGAAGTGCTTCCGCTCGACATCTCGGCGCGCGCCCGCGACTACCGCGGCATGTGGAAGCGGGTTCCCATCGGCGTGTGCTCGTTCATTACGCCGTTCAACTTTCCGCTGAATCTGGTGGCGCACAAAGTGGCGCCCGCCCTGGCAGTGGGGTGTCCCTTTGTGCTGAAGCCCGCCAGCGCCACCCCGGTGGGCGCACTCATCGTCGGCGACGTGCTCTCGGAAACGTCGCTGCCCCCCGGCGCGTTTTCCATTCTTCCGGTGCGCGGTGGAAACGCGGCGCGTTTTGCGGAGGACCCGCGCATCAAACTGCTGAGCTTTACCGGCTCTCCCGCGGTGGGATGGGACCTCAAGCAGCGGGCAGGCAAAAAGAAGATGCTGCTCGAACTGGGCGGAAACGCGGCGGTGATCGTCGACGCCGACGCTGACATCGACGACGCAGTATCGCGTATCATCATCGGCGCGTTCTACCAGTCGGGACAGAGCTGCATATCGGTGCAGCGCATCATGGTCCACCGCAGCATTTACGACGAGTTCAAGCGGCGTCTGGTGGCCGCGACAGCGACTCTGGTGGCGGGAAACCCGCGCCGCGAGGAGACCTTCATCGGCCCCATGATCTCGGAGGCCGAAGCCGAGCGCCTCGACGGATGGATTCGCACGGCGGTGGAGCGGGGCGCGACGGTGCTGGCCGGGGGGCGGCGCAAGGGCGCCATGCTCGAAGCCACGCTTCTGGAAAACGTTCCCGCGGACACCGACGTGTGCGCAAAGGAAGCATTCGGTCCGGTCGCCGTGCTCTCGTCGTTCGAGGATTTTGATGCGGCGCTCGACGCGGTCAACGACAGCGTCTACGGTCTTCAGGCCGGCGTGTTCACGCGCGACATCTACCGGGCGTACCGTGCATGGGACCGGCTGGACGTGGGCGGTGTGATCGTCGGCGACGTGCCCTCATGGCGCGTCGATCACATGCCCTACGGTGGTGTGAAGGAAAGCGGCCAGGGCCGCGAGGGCATTCGTTTTGCCATGGAAGAAATGACGGAAACCCGGTTGTTCGTGTTGCGTACTCCCGGGAACTAGCGATCCACGCGAACTCAAGAGAAGGAAGGAAGCAGCATGAAAGCATTGATCATGTGGCTGGGAGTGGCGACGCTCCTCGCCGGCGCGGCGGCGGCCAACGCGGCCGACAAGGATTTCGAGACGGTTGCCAACGCCTACGTCGAGGAAATGCTCAAGACCAATCCCGAGGCCGCGACGCAGCTGGGCGACCATCGCTACGACGCGCAGCTCACGGATCGTTCCGCGGCCGCGATCGCGGCGCAGGCCACCATGGCGCAGAAGTATCTGGACCAGCTGGCCAAGATCGATCCCAAGACATTGAGCCAGACCAATGCCATCGACTACGAAATCCTGAAATCCAACCTGAACCGCACCATCTTCGAGGTCAACGAGCTCAAAGAGCACGAGTGGAATCCCCTCTATTACAACATGGGGAGTGCGATCTACGCGCTCATCGCGCGCGACTTCGCGCCGCTCGACCAGCGTCTGGCCAGCCTCAAGGGACGGCTGGAAGCCATCCCCATGGTGATTGCGGCGGCCAAGGCCAATCTCAAGAATCCACCCGAGATGCACACGAAGACCGCGATGCAGCAGAACGAGGGCAACATCTCGCTGATTCGCGACGACCTGACCCAGTTCGTGTCGCAGTCACCGAAGATGGAGAAGGAACTCGCTCCCGCGCGCGCCGCGGCGGTGGCCGCGCTGCAAGAGTACGGGCAGTGGCTGGAGAAAGATCTGCTCCCGCGTTCCAACGGTGACTTCCGTCTCGGCGATGACCTGTGGCGCAAGAAGCTGCGCTTCTCGCTCGATTCCGATCTTTCCAAGGAAGAAATCTACACGCGCGCGCAGGCGGACCTCAAGGCCACGCAGGACGCGATGTATGCGACCGCGCTCCCGCTCTTCAAGCAGTACTTCCCGGACGTCACCGACGACGCCAAACTCAAGGACGTCAAGGCCGTGAACAAGGCGGTGCTCGATCACATCGCGCAGAACCATCCCAGCAACGCGGATATCGTGGACAAGGCCAAGGCCGCGCTGGCGGACGCCACCGCGTTCGTGCGCGACCACAAGCTGGTCACCGTGCCCAGGGCGCCGGTGAAGATCATCGTGATGCCGGAGTTCCAGCGCGGTGTGGCGGTGGCGTACTGCGAGAGCCCGGGACCACTGGAACCGCACGCGGACACGTTCTTCTCGATTTCGCCGACGCCCAAGGACTGGACGCCGGAACGCGTGGAGTCGTTCTTCAAGGAGTACAACGACAAGATGCTCCTCGACCTGACGGTGCACGAAGCCATGCCCGGTCACTACCTGCAGGGCGCGCACTCCAACCAGTTCAAAGCGCCCACGCTGGTGCGCGCCATTTTTGCGAGCGGACTGTTTGCCGAGGGCTGGGCGGTGTACTCCGAGAAGATGATGGCTGAAGCCGGCTTCGGAGGACCCGAAGAGCGCATGCAGCAGCTCAAGATGCGGTTGCGAGTGATCATCAACGCCATCATCGATCAGAAGATCCACACCGAAGGCATGACGGAACAGGATGCCATGGCGCTCATGGAGAATGAGGGCTACCAGGAAGAAGGCGAAGCGGCGGGCAAGTGGCGCCGCGCGTGTCTGACATCCACGCAGCTGTCGACGTACTTCGTGGGCAGTGCGGAAGTCGAGGCGATCGCCGCCGCCTACCAGGCGAAGAACGGCAAGGCCGACGTTCAGAAGATGAACGACACCATCATCTCCTTCGGGACCCCGTCGCCCAAGTACATCAAGCGTTCGATGGGATTGTAAGCAACATGCCCCGGCCCGGTTAGAGCCGGGCCGGGGTATTTCGGAACGAATAGTCCACTTTTCGACTTTCCTCGCCGGGCCCGCCGTGGTAAGTTGACCGGACTGCAACTATTCAGGCTCATCCACATTGCTGGATTCGCATTTGCGTGGAGGAAATATGGCTGAAGCTCCGTCCGTTATTCTCGGTGTGCCTCGCGAGACCTTCCCGGGTGAAAACCGTGTGGCCATGGTCCCGGCAGTGGTGCCCTTACTCATCAAGTCGGGAATCGGAGTGGTGATCGAGCGCGGCGCGGGCGAACCCGCCGGCTATCGCGACGCCGCCTACGAACAGAAGGGTGCGCGCCTTGCGTCGCGCGACGAGGTTTTTTCGGGTTCGCAGATTCTGGCTCAGGTGCGCGTGGCGGGTGCCAACCCTTCCGGCTCCGCCGAGGATGCGGGCCGGTACAAGGCCGGACAGATTGTGATCGGAATGGCCGATCCGCTGGGTGAGCCCGCCGGTGCGCGCGAGTTCGCGGGCACGAAAGCCACACTCATGGCGCTCGAACTGCTGCCGCGCATCACACGCGCGCAGAGCATGGACGTGCTTTCGTCGATGGCGTCGATTGCGGGGTACAAGGCGGTGCTGATCGCGGCCGACGCGCTGCCGCGCATCATGCCCATGATGATGACCGCCGCCGGCACGGTGACGCCGGCGCGCGTGTTCATCATCGGCGCGGGTGTGGCCGGTCTGCAGGCCATCGCCTCGGCCAAGCGGATGGGTGCGGTCGTGCACGCCTATGACGTGCGCCCCGCGGTGAAAGAACAGATCCAGAGCCTGGGCGGAAAGTTCGTCGAACTGCCGGTGGAAGCCGGGGCGGCGGAAGACAAGGGCGGCTACGCCAAGGAACTGGGCGAAGAGTTCTACCGCAAGCAGCGCGAGCTGATGGCGAAGCAGGTGGCCGACAGCGACGTGGTCATCACCACCGCCGCCATTCCGGGCAAGAAGTCGCCCGTCCTCGTCACCGGTGACATGCTCAAGGGCATGGCGCCCGGATCCGTGATCGTCGACCTGGCCGCGGAGCGCGGCGGGAACGTCGACGTCACCAGAGCCGGCGAGAAGATCACGGTGCACGGCGTGACCGTCATCGGTCCGCTCAACATTCCGTCCGCGGTGCCGTACCACGCCAGCCAGATGTACGCCCGCAACGTGATGGCCTTCGTGCAGAACTTTGTCGACAAGGGCGCGATCAATCTCTCCGTCGAGGACGAGATCAACCGCGACACCATGGTGACGAAAGACGGCGAGGTTGTGAACGCGCGTGTGCGCGAGGCGCTGGGTATGCCGGCGCTCGCGGCGACGGGCGCCTGACCTCGCGAATGCGCGTCAAGGTCTGCCAGGCGAGTGAGATCGCGGTCGGTGCCATGAAGGCGGTTGCGCCCAACGATGTGCCGATCCTGATTGCCAATGTGGGCGGACGGTACCTGGCCGTGAGCGATGTGTGTTCGCACGCGCGCTCACGGCTTTCCGATGGATACCTGGACGAAAACGAGTGCACCGTCGAGTGCCCGGTGCACAACGCCGTGTTCTCGCTCGAGTCCGGGGAAGCCCTGGAATATCCCGCCGACGAACCCATCGCGACCTACGCAGTGGAAATTTCCGGCGACGACCTCTATATTGACCTTCCCGACGACTGACCCGTCGTCCCGACACACATGAAAATTGGAATCATCGGTCTCCCTCAGACCGGCAAGAAGACGTTGTTTTCGCTGCTGGTCGGCCCCGCGGCCCTGTCCGGGCACACGGACGCGCGCTCCGCGGTGCGCGGCGTGGCGGATGTGCAGGACGCACGTTTCGACCATCTGGTGGCGCTGTACCGGCCCAGGCGCCAGGTGCGCGCGCGCCTGGAAGTGACGCTGCTGCCCGCCATCGAGGAAAATTCGCTCTCGGCCAGCGACGCCCAGCGCGAGCTGGCCGAGGCGGATGCGTTCTGTCACGTGGTGCGCGTCTTCGAGGACGACGCCGTGTATCACATCTGGGGGAATCCCGACCCTGCGCGCGAGATCGAATTCGTCTACAGCGAAATGGTGCTGCACGACCTGGTGTTCATCGAAAAACGCCTCGAGCGCATCGACAAGAGTCTCAAGAAGGGAAAGGATGAACGCGCGGAACGCGAGAAAGCTCTGCTGGCCGGTTTTCGCGAGGCGCTGGAGGCAAACACGCCGCTTCGCGGCGTGACCCTGACGGGCGATGAAGCCGCGCTGATCGCGAGCTATCCGTTCATGACCCTGAAGCCGTGCATCATTGCCCTCAATGTGGCCGACGACGGCATCGCAGACACGGCGCTGCGCGACAGTCTCGCGTCCCGATTCGAGCATCTGGGCGTCTCGTTCGTACAGGTGTCCGCGCGCGCCGAGGCGGAAATCGCTGCGCTCGATTCGGCGGAGGAGCGCGAGGCCTTCATGCACGACATGGGCATCCGTGAGCCCGCGCTGCCGCTCCTGACCTCACGTTGCATCGATGCGCTCGGCCTGCAGTCGTTCTTCACCGTCGGAGAAGACGAAGTCCGGCAGTGGTTCGTGCGCCGCGGCGCTCTGGCCCCGGAAGCGGCCGGCGCCATCCACAGCGACCTGCAGCGCGGCTTCATCCGCGCCGAGGTCATGAAGTACGCCGACCTCGTCGAGGCCGGCAGCGAAGACAAACTCAAGGCGGCGGGGAAGTACTACCTCAAGGGCAAGGACTACACCGTCGACGACGGCGACATTCTCACCATTCGTTTCAACGTCTGACATGGGCGAGGTTCGGCTCAAAGCGGGCCGCGAGAAATCGCTGCGCCATCATCACCCGTGGGTGTACTCGGGCGCGATCGAGCGCGTGTCGGGATCACCGGCGCCGGGCGAACTCGTGGACATTCTCGACGCGCGCGGCACGCGCCTGGCGCGCGGCTACTACAATGCGGCCTCGCGTATCGCCGTGCGCATTCTCACCTGGGATGAGACGGCCGTAGACGACGCCCTGTGGCGCGGGCGTGTGCACGCGGCTGTACGGCGGCGCGACGCGCTGTGCGCCGACGGAACCACCTCCGCGTGCCGTCTCATTCACGCAGAGGCCGATTTTCTTCCCGGGCTGGTGGCCGATCGCTACGGTGACGTGGTGGTGGTGCAGTTTCTGACCGCGGGCGTCGACCGGGTGCGCGAGGTGTTGCTCGACGCCATCGTTTCCGCCGCGCAGCCATCCGGTGTCTTCGAACGCAGCGACACGGCGTCGCGGGTGCGCGAGGGACTTCCGGCCGCCGCCGGCGCGATCTTCGGCAGCGTGCCCGCGATGGTGGACATGCGGGAAAACGGACTGCACTTCCAGGTCAACGTCGAGAGCGGGCAGAAGACCGGCTTCTATCTCGACCAGCGCGACAACCGGGCCGCGGTGGCGGAATTCGCCGGCGGCGCCCGCGTGCTGGACGCGTTCTGCCACACGGGCGCGTTC
>DASRYI010000095.1:0-3204 GCA_035687255.1 Candidatus Krumholzibacteriia bacterium
ACTCGTCCGATTAGGTCATCGGTCCAGCAGGATGGACTTGAAATGAGCGCCCCGTAGCAGGAGACACAGGTGGAGCGGCGCTGCTATTATGTCGCAAGTCGAAACGTCAGGAGCCGCTATTGACGTCGCCGGTCCCGCGCCTATTGATGATCGCCGTCCTGTTCCTGTCCGCCGCCGGCGTCGCGGCCGGGCAGGAGATTCCGCGCGATCAATACCTGCGCCATATGCCGCTGTCGCGGCCGCGACTGGGACAGGAAACCGAGGCCTCGCGCGCGCTGCACCTGTTCGGAGACCAGTCGGATCCGGGCTACCGCGATGTGGATCCCGTCGACGGCATCGACGACACGCGTTATCGGGTCCTCCAGGACCTCGCGGTTCGCTTCGCGCCGTACCTCGTCCAGAACACGACCAACATCCCGACCAACTTCGACACCTACGTCGCCAACCGAGACACGTTTGCGTTGTGGATCGACGAATGGGACATGTCTGGAGAAGAGCCCACGCTGCGCCAGACGAAGGCCGTCAACTTCTCCGCCCTGAATGGTGATTCGTGCGCGGGCGCGGGCGCGACGACGGCGTTCGACGAGCACCCCGGGCCCACGACGAGCGCGGCCATCGAGGACTGCAAGCTCTCCGCGCTCCTGGACGAGTTCTCACCCGCCGGGAGCCGCACGCCGTCGCTCGAGGAAACCCTGGTTCGGCAGCGGGCGCCGCGCACCACGATCCTGTTCTTCGATTTTCCCGGGTCGGGGCCGTCCGACTGGGAGCTGGGCTACGAGCCCGAATACGAAAAGACCCCGGCCGACAAGCGGCGGTTCTTTCCGCACGCCTACGCGCACCCGTTTCTGCAGGAGACCTTCGACCCGCAGGGCAACTCGCTCGGGTACGAGCTGATCCTGCAGTACTGGTTCTTCTATCCCAGCAACGACAGCGGGATGAATCACGAAGGCGACTGGGAGCACATGAACGTTGTCGTGTCGCCGCGCAGTATGGTGGAACAGTCCATGCCGGCCGACGTCATCGCGGGCATACTGTCCGGCGAACCCCGCGCACAGGACGACCCGCTGGTCATCAAGCGGCTCGACTACTACTTCCATCACCTCGTCATGTCGCTCGATCTCGCGGCGCCGAACGTCTACCTCCCGCGCGCGAAGTGGAAGGAGGACGTGGAAACGCGGTCGTCCCCGCGCATCGAGCAACGCCAGATCTGGGAAGCCATCCGCAACATGGCCTACGTCGATGACGACGAGACCGTCATCAACACGCATCCCATCGGATACATCGGCGCCGACAACAAGGGCCTCAACCAGGCCATGTCGCGCCCCGGCGGAACCAACCGCGACCCGCACGGCACGTATCCGTTTCCCGGCCGCTACCGCGACGTGGGGCCGGGCGGCACTACCGACCAGGTCTCGGTACACCTCGATGACCACGAGTACTGGAAGCAGCTCGAGGCCGGAAAGCAGTCGCGCGGCCCAACGTTCAAGCGTGGTGCCGTGCTCGGCCTCGATGACCCGGACCGGCTGCGCATCGTGCCCGACTGGGAGCGCATCATCGACCGCGTCAACACCGATGCACGCGTGCGGCGGGAGTGGAGCTGGCTGGTGCTCCCCATCCGGTGGGGATATCCCGCCACGCGCTCGCCGTTTTCGGGCGTGCTCGAGTACTTCGACACCGGCAACGTCTCACCCGTGGGACCGTCGTTCAGCACGGGCTGGAACGTGAGTGGACCGGCGGCGGGCTTCACGGCGTTCGAACCGCACCAGATGCCGTCGGTCTTCCCAATGGGCCTGCAGGACAGTTTTCGCAACGATTTCGGCTTCTTCAACCTGACCCTGCCGGTGTTGTTCAACCTTCCCCCGCTGGATTTCGCGACGCGCATCGTGGCGTATCCCCTCAAACTGGCGTTCGGCCGGCGCGACCCCGTGTTCTTCCCCAGCCAGAAGGTCCCGTTCCGGTTCGTGGGGCTGTCGTCAGGCGTGTCGGCACAGATCGTCGATGAGGACTGGGACGCGCTGTCATTCAATCCCCAGCAGTACGATGAATTCCTGGGTCGGATCCTTCTGCACCTGATCGCGAACGGCATCGACAGCACCACGGTCGCCACCGCGAACACGACCCACAAGACCAACTCCGTGGGCCCGTTCTTCCAGGTTGCCTTCTACATCGGGAGTCACTTCACCAGCGAGAACACGGTCCGCAATGCGCGCTCGTCGTTCGGCGCGCGCGTCGACTTCAACAATATTCCCTCCTACACCTATGACGCGGATCTCAACTACTGGGAGTACAGCGGCAGCCTGCGCTACAGCATTCTGACCGCGCCCGTGCAGCCCTTCATCAAGGCCGGCTACGGATGGAGCTGGTATCGGTTGGAAAACGTCCGCGCGAACGGGAAACTGTTCGACACTCCCGACTCGGACTGGATCACGCCGGGCATCTGGCCCAACGTGTTTCATTTCGGGCTCGGGGTCGAATGGGTTCCGTGGCGTCGTCCCGGCAAGCTCCCGGGCGGAACCGATCTGGCGTTTCGCGTGGAGTACGCGCGCTACCTGCAGACGCTCGGCCTCGATCTCTCGAAGGTTTCGCTCGAGAAACTGAGCCTGTTCTTCCCCACTCTCGGCGATGTTCCGAACGGCGTGCGCGTGGCGCGTGATGAGTTCATTCTTGGCGCCACCGTGAGCTTTTGAGCCGGACGCGCCCGCCTTCAGCCCCGGTCACGATACTGCAGAGCTTCCCCGATATGGTGATCGCCCAATGTATCACTTCCGTTGAGGTCCGCAATCGTTCGCGCCACACGCACAATGTGGCCTCTGCCCCGCGCGCTCACGAGCAGGCTCTTCTGCGCGGCCACGAACATGGCTTCCGCGGCCGGCTCCATTTTGCAATGTTGCGAGAACATGGCTTCGGGAAGCCTCGCATTGCAGTCGACTTTCATTCCCGAAAAGCGACGCGCCTGCATCTCTCGCGCGCGCTGAACGGCGTCGCGCATCTCCGCGCTCGTCATTCTGCGTGACGATGAACTCCACATGTCGACGTCGACGGGTTGCACGTGCACGTGAATCGCAATCCGGTCCAGCAACGGCCCCGAGATCTTCGCCAGGTACTTCTCGATCTGCTGCGGTGAACATCTACACTGCCTGATGTTGCTCCCGTGCATGCCGCAGTTGCAGGGATTCATGGCAGCGATCAGCTGGAAGCGCGCGG
>DASRYI010000096.1:0-4767 GCA_035687255.1 Candidatus Krumholzibacteriia bacterium
GTCTGGCATCCATCGATCCTTCCAGTCTGCGGCTGTATACCCAGGGTGGACTCAACCAGCCGCGTGATCTCAACGATCCCGCGGGGTCGTGGCGCACCGACCAGGCCATGCGCGAAGTGCGCATGCGCGTCGAAGCGGGCAACGACGGCACCTTCGACCCCGGTGACCGCATCGTCTTCTACGGGGTGGGGACGAACGACTGGCAGAATTATTACGATGCCACGGCGCCCGACTCGATCTTCCACAAGCACACGCACGCCGCCACCAATTACTACTTTCTGGCGTGGGGCGGAACGCTGCCGGGCACGCCCGCACGCATGAGCGATGTCGACGCGACACCCATCGCCGCGCCCGACTACACCACGCACCTGCACCGCGAATATCGCGAGCGCGACCTGGTGCAGGATTTCGATTACCGGGGTGACGGATGGTTGTGGCTCGATCTGAAAGCGGATGCCCGCTCCTATCGACTCTCGGACGTCGACGTGAGCAACCTGGTCGCGTCGAGTCCCCAGGAATTCCGCTCGCTGGCGCTGGCGCGTCCCGACACGATACGGTACGGGCATCACGCGGTATTCTTCGACACGCGTTCCGGAAACAACACCACGATCGTCGGGGACAAGGTGTGGAACACGCCGCTGGGAACCGCCTACTACGACACCGGGGTTCCCATTCACCTGACGGGCAATTTCCTGCAGCCGGGCGTGAACACCATTGCGATTCAGGTGCCCGGTGATCGCAACGCGAAGGACACCATGTATTTCGCGTGGTTCGCGTTGCGCTACACGCAGCGCAACATCGCCACCGGCGACGCCCTCGGGTGCTCGACGCCCGATACCACCGGCGCGGTGAATCTGAGCCTGCGCGGGTTCAGTTCCAGTGGAACGCTGTGGGCCTTCGATGTCACCGACCCCTGGAATCCATCGCGGCTCATCAACACCGAGGTGACGACCGCCGGGGCGGAGCGCCTCGTGCGTGCGGGCTTCAATGTGGCGGGCACCCCGCGCCAGGTATGGGTGGCGACGACCGCCGGTCTCAAGAAACCGGGAGTGTCGCGCTATGTCCCCGTTGATCTGCGCGCGGACCCGGTCGGGCCCAACATGCTCATCATCAGCAACCGCGACCTCGGCTCTGCGGCCGACCGCCTGCGCGCATACCGTGCGGCGGGGCGCCTGCCGTTGTATTCGAACCCGGTGGTGAAGCTGGTGACCGTCGACCAGGTGTACGACAATTTCTCGGCAGGCATGCCCGATCCCATGGCCCTCCGCAACTACATAAAGTACCTGTACGACAACTATCAGGATGCCAACGGCAACCCGCGCCTCGCCTACGTGGTGTTGTTCGGGGACGCCACCGAGGACTTTCAGAACCACGTGAGCAGCGAGCCCAACTTCGTACCGTCCAATCTGTATTTCACGTACCGCTCCCTGTACGCGTTTTCCACCGACGACTGGTTCGGAGACCTGGATCCGCAGGATCAGGTGGCCGGCCATGCCGTGCTCGACGTGGCGCTGGGGCGTCTGCCGGCGTCGTCGTCGGCGGAAGCGGACCTGCTGGTGGACAAGATCATTGCGTACGAGGGTGAGGCTCCGACCGGTGACTGGCGCCAGCGGATCGTGCTGGTGGCGGACGACCAGGAGTCGTCGCAGAGCAGCTGCGAGACGGAATGGAACAACGAGTCGGAGTTGATCTCCATGCAGCACATTCCGGATTTCGTCGCGCTGCAGAAGATCTACCTCACCGAGTATCCCCAGGTGGGACGCGGTGTGAAACCGACATCCCGCCTGGCACTGTTGAACGCGTGGAACCAGGGCGCGCTGCACATCAACTACATCGGCCACGGCAGCAATCGCCAGCTGGCCGACGAACTGGTGTTCGTCGATTCCGACGTGAGCCAGTTGAACAACGGGCTGAAGCTGCCGATCTTCACGGCGTTCAGCTGCACGGTGGGGGACTTCGCCAATCCGGCCGACAAGAGCCTCTCGGAGAAGATGCTGTTGCGCGAAGAAGGCGGAGCCATCGGAACCGTGACGGGATCGCGCGAGACCTACGCCGATCCCAACCGGCGCCTGTGCTTTGCGTTGTTCGATCAGCTCTATCCGGACCGCCTGCCGCAGGCGCGGGTTCCGGTGGGCGTGGCCCTGATGCACGCCAAGCTGTCCGGGCAGACGCAAACCAGCTGGCTGATCGACCAGGAAGAGAACTCATGGAAGTACAATCTGCTGTGCGACCCGGCGCTGCTTCCCAGAATTCCGGAGCAGGAAATTCATTTCGCGACCGCCCCGGCGGAAACGCTGGTGGCGGGACTGCGCCACACGGTGCGCGGAGCGGTATATTCGGGCACGAGCGTGGATACCAAGTTCAACGGTGTGGTGGCCGTGACGGTGCGCGAGCCGCAGCTGCACCGCACGTACGCATTCCCCAACTGCCCCGGGTTCGTCAGCCGGTACTACCTGCCCGGCGGCCCGATCTACCAGGGGACCGTGGACGCGGTGGACGGACAGTTCGAAGTGAATTTCCGTGTGCCGCGTTACGCCGCCTCGGGACCGCTGGCCTACGCGGGATCGTACGCGTACCAGGGAACGCACGACGCCGCCAACAGTGTCGACAGCGTGTTCGTGGTGGTGGAGCCGACGCTGGCCGACTCCACCGCGCTCAAACCCGTGGATGGAGCACCCCGTGTTGAACTTGGCTTCAAGAGCGGACTCACGCTGGTGAAGACGGGCGATACGGTGCGCGCCCGGGTGCACGACGGGGACGGCATCAACATTCTGAACACCACCAACGAAGGGCGGCAGGCCATCCTCATCGACAACCTGCCGGTTCCGATCGACGTGAATGAATTCTTTTCGTTCGACCATGGTGGCACCGACACCTCGGGCGTGCTGCTGTATCCATTGCCCGAGCTGCGTACCGGACACCACCGCCTGGTGTACAAGGTGAGCGACAGCTTCGGGCTCACGACGCTCGACACGCTGCATTTCGACGTCACCGACGCGGCCAACTATTACGCGGAAGTTCCGTTCAATTATCCCAACCCGTTCAAGGACTCGACGAAGTTCCTGGTGCGTGCCTCGAACCGCGCGTCGATCAAGCTCGAACTGTACACGGTGTCGGGCAAGTTCGTGCGTCGCATCGAGACCCTCGGCGACGGGGGGGAGACGTGGATCGAATGGGATGGCCGTAACCAGTGGGGTGGGGACGTGGCGAACGGGAGTTATCTGTATGTGGCGACCGTGCATTTCATGGGAATAGACCGGCCCCCGGTGGTGCTGCGCGGCAGGCTGTCGCGCATCCGTTAGCCACCGTGCGCTTGACCGGCTGCGCGCGGCCGGGCTACTATTACGGGTTCTAGGAGGAATCATGCGTTTTCGGAGTATTGTCAGCTTTGTGGTCTTCATCGGGGTGCTTGGCATCGGCGCCCGTGCCTTCGCGGTGGCGGAATCCGGCGTTCCCTCCCTGACGATTCCTCCCGGTGCACGTCCCAACGGGATGGGCGAAGCATTTGCCGCCGTGGCGGATGACGCCACGGCGTCGTGGTGGAACGTGGGCGGCCTTGCGTTCACGAAGCATCGCAACCTGGCCTTCATGCACAGCCAGCTGGTTCCGGATCTGGCCAGCGACGTCTACTACGAGTTCCTCGGCTATTCCAACCCGGCCGGGGACGTGGGCGTGTGGGCCGTGAATCTGGTGTACCTGACCTACGGCCAGAGCATCGCCACCGACCCGTCGGGCACCCCCCTGGGCACGTTTACCAGCTGGGAAGGGGCGCTCTCGGGATCGTTCTCGATGCAGCTGGCGCACAATATCGGCGCCGGCATTTCCATGAAGTTCATCCGGGTGCAGTATGCCCCGGCCCAGTACACCCAGGACAACGTCGACGGCTCCGGCACCAGTTTCGCCGTCGACGTCGGCGCGCTCTGGAAACTCCCCAAGCAGCGCGTGAATGTGGGACTGTCCGTCAACAACGCCGGTCCCAACATTGCATTCATCGATCGCGAACAGAGCGACCCGCTCCCGTTCACGGGGCGCCTGGGTGTGGCGTACACGCCGATTGCGGACGATGTCAGCAACCTGCTGGTCACCATGGATATCGAACAGAGTCTGGTGTGGCTGATCGACAGCAGCGTCGCGCGGCGGCGCAGTGAGATCTGGCACGTGGGCGCCGAGTATCGCTACATCAATCTGCTCGCGGGCCGTATCGGGTACGTGTACGACAAGGACGGAGACTTCAAAGATATGACGTACGGCCTGGGCTTCATCTACAAGGACAAGCTCTCGCTGGACTATGCGAACGTGCCCCAGGCGCAAACGCTGCAACGCGTGCATCGCTGGTCGTTGTACTTTACGTTTTAGCCCCTGCACCCCTGCGACATGAAAACGCGTCGCGGCACTCCGGTGCGGCGGCGCTTCACGGGAGGCGCCTTGAGCATGCGACTTCTTCTCGGACGCATTACGCTGTCCCTGTGCTGCCTGTGCGTGCTGGCACCGGTGGCCGGTCGGGCGGCGGACCTGTTTCCGCCCGCCATGACGCGATTTTCCACGCCGGCGCTGGTGCTGGAGAGCGACGGAGCGATGCCGCGTCCGGCGGCGTTCGCCGGCAGCTTTGCGCTCGAAGACGCTACCGCCTCCACCTCCGCCCCCACGCAGAGTTACTGGCCGCTGCTGTATTCGGCCCTGATTCCCGGTCTCGGTGAGACCGTCATGGGCTACGAAAAGCGGGGTATCGCGCTCATGGCCGCCGAGGTGGTGGCCTGGAGCGGCTGG
>DASRYI010000097.1:0-2254 GCA_035687255.1 Candidatus Krumholzibacteriia bacterium
GTTCGGGCATCTGGAGCTGGCGGGATGGTCCATCGCGCTCTCCGGTGTGGCCGACATCATGGACGGGCGCGTGTCACGCGCAACCGGGAAGACCTCGGTCTACGGCGATTTCATCGACAGCACGCTCGATCGCTACATCGAAGCGGCCATGTTCATCGGGATGGTCTACTTCTACGGGAGCAAGGGGCCGGGTGCCATGCTGGCGATTGCCGCGCTGGCGAGCTCGCTGATCGTGAGTTACGCACGCGCGCGCGGCGAGGTACACGGCGTAAACTGCACGGGTGGACTCATGCAGCGCGGCGAGCGGTTGGCGCTTCTGTCGCTGCTGCTTCTCGCAGGCCGTGCAATCGACCACCTCATGCACCGGCCGGCGGGTACCGTACTCATGATCGGCGTGGCGGTCATCGCAGCGACCAGCCTGTATACTGCGATCTACCGCACCGTGTGGATTGCGCGCGAACTGCGCCGCCAGGACAAGCCGTAGCGGGCCATTGAAGGCAAGATTCGGAATGCAGCGGGGTCCGGTCGCTTTGACCGGACCCCGCTTCTCATTGTGCCTTGCGGTCCAGAATCATCGCGTTATGATATGAGCATGATCATACTGCTGGTGGTCGTCATGGTGGCGGGGGCCGTGGTGCTCATTCTGCTGAGCATGCGGCGTATGCAATCCAATGCCATGGAACGCCACCTCGCCGCTCGTGTGGGCGGCCCCCGCGCTCAATCACTCATCGAGTTCGAAATGGAAAAGACGCCCGGCCTCACGCGCTCCGAGGCTGCCCGGCGCGCGCTGGATCGCTGGGAGTACGACCAGACGCGCTAGTTGCCTCCCGGCGCCATCTGCTCCCGGGCTTCTTGCTGCTCTTTCTGCCGTTCCAGAGTGAGCTTGTAGGACACGTAGTATTTGAGGATGTTGCGGACGTACGTCGTCGTCTCGCGTCCGATCTTTTCCGACACCACGTTCTCCACATTGTCGAACCACACATCGGGATCGAGACCTCGCTCGGTCGCAATCCTGCGCATTTTTGCAATCTTCCCCGGCCCCGCATTGTAGGCGGCGAACGCGAACAGGGTCCGGTTCATCTCGTCGAAGTTCGCGTCTTTGAAATAGCTGGTCATGAGCTGGTTCATATACTTGGTGCCGGCGTGAATGTTGGGTTCGGTGACAGTGATGTCACCAACTTTCAACGACTCGCCGGTGGCCGGCATGACCTGCATGATCCCCACCGCGCCGGTGGGCCCACGCGCGCTCTGGTCGAGTCGCGACTCCTGGAAGCCCTGCGCTGCCAACATCAGCGGATCGAAATTGTACTGGTCGCCGTACTTCTCGAAGAGCGCCGTCGTTTCCTGGAAACGCTTCCAGTCGTTGCGACCGGTGGGATCCTGCAACCGCCTGACGTTCTTGCCGTATTTGGTGACGCGATACGGGATCACACCGGCTTTCCGTTCGGTCTCGTAGAAGCCGCTGATCTCCGCCTGCAGCAGGGGGCTGTTTTTGCGAAACGCCCAGCCCACATGTCCTCCGGTGCGCACGGCGGCGGCGTCATTCACGATCATGTTGGGAAGGATCTTCGCCCACATGTGCGCTTTCCAGTCGTCGACCACCGTGGTTGCGATGATACCGGCGTCCACCATCTCCATGAGGTCCTCGTCTTCGAGGGCATCATCGACGGTGACGACATTGACCAGCGGCCTGCCTTCGCTGGCGAAGCGCTGGTTCAAGTCCTGCAGGCTGGAGAAGTAGCTCGACGAGGCGCGGACGTACACCGACTTGCCGCTGAGATCATCGACACTCGCCAGCGGACCCGTCGCTTTGTTGCTGAGGACCAGTTCGGACACGGCCTGCAGTGACGCCGGTGCGTAGAAGTCCACCTGCGACAGACGCTCGGGTGTTTCGGTGAGATTGCCGGCGGCGATGTCGCCCAGTCCCTGGGTCAGACCCGGAATCAACTGGTCACGCCGGGTCGGTATCAACACCACCGTGATGGGCCGGTTGTGCAGCTTCTTGCGGTACTTCTTGTTGAGGTAGGTTTCAAAATCCCGGACGGTCTCGGCGGTCAGGCCGCTCTCGCGACCCTTGTCGGAAAAATAAAGCGTCCGGCTGTAGGGTGCGAGCACGCGGACCCGGCGCCGTTCGAGCATGTGGTCGAAATCGTCGAAGTTGGACGCCAGGGAGATCTTCGGCGCCACCGGTTTGTCGTCGTCCGCGCGCACCATGCCGGCGGGCGCCGTCGCCGCAGCGACGCACAGGGCGAGT
>DASRYI010000098.1:0-2293 GCA_035687255.1 Candidatus Krumholzibacteriia bacterium
AGACGCGCCAGCGGCACGCGCACGGGAAACAGCACCGCGTGCACGGCCGTCAACGGATAGGACAATCCCGGCGCCACACGCGCGGACCAGTGCAGGCCGAGCACCTTGGGCACGACCTCCGTCGCCAGCATGACCACCACCGACATCCCGACAAAGGCAATCAACAGTCCGGCCGGTCCAAATGCGCGCAGGCATACCGCGGTGGCAAAGCTGCTCGCGAACACGTTGACGGTCAGATTGCACACCAGCACGGTTACCAGCAGCGAGCGCGGCTGCTCGAGGAGACGCGCGAGCAGGCGACCACCCCGCGTACGGGCCTTGAGCTCGCGGATCTGCGAGCGGGAAAGCGAGAACAACGCGGCCTCGGAGCCGGAAAAAAAGGCGGAGAGCAGCAGAAGAACGACGAGACCGACGAAATAGACGGGCAGATTGCCCACGATGGGCGGAGGATCAGCCACCGAGTTGCTTCAACGCAGACTCGGCCTGTTTGGCTTCTTCGGTGTTGGGGTGTTTGTCGATGAGCGTGCGGAACGCCTTCTCGGCCAGGCTGCGCTCCTCGAGCTGAACGTACGAGCGCCCCATCTTGAGATACGCGGCGGGCGCAAGACGCGACGCGGGAAAGTCACTCGTCACCTTCTGATACTCGCCCGCCGCCTCCAGGTAGCGCTCTTCCGCGTACTGGCACTCTCCCAGATAGAAGTGGGCCTCCGCAACGCGCGGCGAATCGGGATAGCGCGTGAGGTAATCCTGGAACTCCTGGCTCGCGAGCTCGAAGTTGCCGGTGGTGACGTCGCGATACGCCGCCTGGTAGGCCTGTTCGGCCATGGTGGTGGAATCGGGGGCGGAGGAGCGCGGCCCGCCGGTCCGGCCGCGCCCACCCATGCTGTTCATCGACTGCTGGTCGTCCATCCGGCTGACCAGCGCGCGCACCGCGTCTTCAAGATCCCGCAGGCTCGATGACAGCTGCGCGTTGCTTGACAGACGCTGGTCGCTCTCCTGATTCACACGTTCTTCGAGACGGCTGAGCTGCTCCAGGATGCGGCGTTGGTCGGCGCGAATCGAGTCGGCCTGCATCGCGGCGTGTTCGGAATTGATCGGGCCCTTGAAGATCTTGGTCCCGTAGCATCCCGACAACGCCGCCGCGGCGACGGCAACACCCAGAAGACTTGCTGACCGGCGAATCACGACTGCTCCCGGCTACTGGCTGATGACAAAGTGGGCGCGACGATTCTTGGCCCACGCGGCTTCGTTGTGTCCATCGTCAAATGGACGCTCTTTGCCGTAGCTCACCGTATTGATGCGCGCCGCGCTCACACCCAGCGCCACCAGGTAGTCCTTGGCGGCGTTGGCGCGTTTCTCACCCAGCGCGAGGTTGTACGCCTTGGTACCACGCTCGTCACAGTGGCCCTCGATGGTGACGGAGCCGGTCGTGACGCGCTTCATCTCGCGCGCGTTGGCTTCGAGCGTTCCCTTCGCTTCCGACGTCAGCGCATAGCTGTCGAAATCAAAGAACGCATCGTTGACGGACATGGGCGCGACTTCCTCGCTGGGCGTCGTGCTTCCCTGGTCTGTCGGAGTTTCTTCGACCTGCGGCGTTGTCTGCGCCGGGGCGGGTTCGGTGGTTGGGGCGTTGGCGGCCTTTTTTCCGCCGCATCCGGCGATCATCGCCAGGGCCAGCAATGCGGCTATCCAGAGCATGCGCGTGCGAATCATGAGAGTCCTCCTCGTTGACGTCGTTGCCATGGCAACGTAGCGACCGGTGGTCGTTGCCGTCAATCCGTACAAGCTATTGATGTATATTGTCTTACGGGCTCGACCAGTCGGGATCTGAACCCTGGGCCAATATTCTCCTACCCCCCGTCACGATGTCAACAACGGAAACAGTTTCGTCGCGTCCCCGCGCGGTGCAAACCAGATGACGCCCATCGGCACCCCAGCGCGCATCCTCGTAACTGGTTGCATCCTTGGTGATCAGGCGACCGTCACGTCCATCGGGCGTGATGGTGGCAAGCTGGAATTCCGCACCCATTCGCGTGGAAAAGGCGATCAGATCGCCGCGCGGGGACCACGCCGGCGACGCGTTGTATCCGCCGGTGAACGTGAGCCGGCGCACGTTGGCGCCGCTGCGGTCCATGACATAGAGCTGCGGCGAACCCGACCGGTCAGAGAGAAACACCACGTCGCTGCCGCTGGGCGACCAGCTGGGGCTGGTGTCGATCGCCCGGTTGTGCGTGAGCTGGTTGCGAATGTGTCCCGACTTGTCCATCGTGTAGATCTCGGTGTTGCCGTCCTT
>DASRYI010000099.1:0-4415 GCA_035687255.1 Candidatus Krumholzibacteriia bacterium
CGTAAGGGATTCCCTGGTCCTTCAGGAAGGCCTCCACGCGACCACGCATGAACTCCACCAGCTCCACGCCCGCCCCGCGGGTCGTCCAGCGTTCGTGCAACGCATCCGCCCCCAGCGCGGTGGCGTACTCCATCCCCGCCACCTCCAGCAGCGGTTCCAGGTGCACACCGGGCAGTTCGGCCGCGATACGTACCACTCCGTTTCCTCCCCGACGCAGCGCGTAGGGATCCTGCGATCCGGTCGGCTTGAGCCCGGCCAGAAAACAGCCCGCCATGGTGTCGATCCGGTCGGCCAGGCCGATGAGCCTGCCCGCCATGGACTCCGGCAACGGGTCGCCCGCGGCGCGCGGCGCGTACTGTTCGCGAATCGCGGCGGCCACGGCCGGCGTTTCGCCGCAGGCCAGCGCATACTGGGATCCGATCACGCCCTGCAGCGCTGTGAATTCCTTGCCGTCGCGGATCATGGCGCTGGCGAGGTCGGCTTTGGCAAGGGGCGCGGCGCGCGCCAGCAGGGCGTCGTCAACGCGGTTTGCCGCTGAAAGCTGGCGATTGGCGGCGCGCGCCAGTTCGAGCAAGCGTCTCCATTTCTGACCGATGCTCCCCATTCCCTCGATGAACACGATGCGGTCGAGTTCGGCGGAGAGCCCGTCAACTCCCCGCTTCACATCCTCCCGCCAGTAGAACTCGGCGTCTTCAAGCCGCGCGCGCAACACGCGTTCGTTTCCACGCACGACGTCGTCCGCGCCCAGCACGGGCCCGTCGGTGAAGGTGAAAAAGTGCGGCACCAGGCGCCCGGCGCGATCGGTCACGGCCAGGTAGCGCTGGTGCGAGCGCATGGCGACCACGATGACCTCGGGCGGGAGATCCAGGTAGCGTTTGTCGAAACCGCCGGTCAGAAGTCGCGGGTCTTCGGTCATGAACGACAGTTCCGTAATCAGGTCGTCGTCCTCCACCAGCTTCCAGTTGTGCGCCGTCGCGGCCCGCACCGCCTGCTCACGGATGCGGCGCGCGCGCTCGTCGTGATCGAGCACGATGCCGAGTTTCCCGACCACGGCCACATAGCGGGCGGCATCGGCGACGGATGCGTGTTCGCCGCGCATCCAGGGCCGCTTCCAGGTCACGCGACCGCTCTCGACGTCCGCCACGCGGAAGCGCACAACGTCGCGACCGTACAGGGCCACCATCCAGCGCAGGGGACGCGGAAACCGAAACCCGCCCGGTTCCCACTTCATGGTCTTGGGAAACCTGAGACCGGCAATCAGCGCGGGCAGCTCATCACGCAGCACGGCGGCGGCGTTGCGCCGGGCCAGCCGTTTGCGCACACCCAGATACTCGCCCTTCGGGGTGGCGATCCGCTCCAGCTTTTCCACCGCAATTCCCTGCGAGCGCGCGAAGCCCTCGGCCGCCGGCGTGGGGCGTCCGTCCTCACCCAGGGCACGCGACGCGGGCGGTCCGGTGATGACTTCTTCGCCCTCTGCCTGGCGCGGCGCCAGGCCGCGCACCACCAGCACCAGGCGGCGGGGCGTGGCGGTGGTGTAAATCTCCTCATAAACGAACCGCGTGCGTGCGAGCAGCGCGGTAGCGTCCGCCGACAGCTGTGCAATCGCAGGAGGCAGGTACGACGCCGGAATGTTTTCCGCGCCGATCTCGAGGATGAAGTCACTCATGCGCGCGCCTTCTTCCCCGGCTTCCGTGCCGAATCGTCACCGGCGCGCCTCTTCAGCAGCGGGAACCCGAGCGCCTCGCGTTTCTCGATGTACGCCACCGCCACGCGGCGCGCCAGCGTGCGAATACGCCCGATATAGCCGGTGCGTTCGGTGACGCTGATGGCGCCGCGCGCGTCGAGCAGGTTGAACACGTGCGAGAGTTTCACCGCGTAGTCGTAGGCGGGCAGAACCAGTCCGGCTTCGATCATGCGCGCCGCTTCGCGTTCGAAATCCTGGAACATGCGGAAGTACATCTCGCTGTTCGAATGTTCGAAATGAAACGCGGAGAATTCCTGTTCGGCCTGCAGGTTCATCTCGCCCCACGACACGCCCTGGCCCCAGTGCACGTCGAGCACCGACTCGACGCGCTGCAGATACAGGCACAGGCGCAGCAGGCCGTACGTGATCTCGGCGGTGATGGGCTCGAGATCGAGCGACCCCGCCATCTGGAAATACGTGAACTGGGTGATCTCCATGCCGTCGAGCCACACTTCCCACCCCAGCCCCGACGCGCCCAGCGTGGGCGCCTCCCAGTCGTCTTCGACCAGGCGGATGTCATGGCGGCGTGGATCGATGCCGATGGCGCGCAGGCTCTCCAGATACAGTTCGAGCACGTTGGGGGGCGACGGTTTCAACACCACCTGGTACTGCAGGAACTGCTGGACGCGGTTGGGATTCTCTCCGTAGCGGCCGTCGCGGGGACGCTTGGACGGTTCGACGTAGGCGGCACGCCACGGCTCGGGACCGAGCACGCGCAGAAACGTGGCCGGGTTCAGGGTTCCGGCCCCGACTTCCGAGTTGTAGGGCTGCACCAGCACGCACCCCTGCTTCGCCCAGAAGTCGTGCAGGCGGGTAATGATCTCCTGCTTGCTCGGCGCCGACGGCGCTTTGCGCGTCGCCCGATGTCCGGTTCGCGTGGCCACGTGAAATCCTTTCGGGGTTTTTCTGTGCAGCATTCGCGCGGCGCATCCACTGGCGCTGCACCGCGGCTCATTCAATTCAAATGAGGTTCAATGATCGAGGCAGGTGATACCCCTGAACGTGGTAAGTATAGGTCCAGTGCACCAGCCGTCCCAACTCTTTTCTCACGCCGCGCGTCACGGCCTCGTGCGCAAGCGCATCGAAGCTCTCCTGCGCGCACTGCCCCGCCGCCGCGACGATCTCGTCCGACAGATTCACCGCTTCGGGCACCGCGGCGCGGTGCTCGGCGCAGAAGCTCACACCGTCGCGCGGACTGTACACGCCGCCACGCGGTGATTGTCCGCAGTGCACACAATCGATGGTGTCCGGCGACACGCCGAGTGCGGACAGCAACTTGATCTGAAAGGCGAGAAACAGAAACAACGGATCGTCCGCGGGCGGCGCGGCCAGAAACGCGGCCGTCGTATCCACCAGTTCCGAATCAATACTGGCGTGCGGCACGCACACCTGGTTCAACAGTTCGAGCGCCGCCAGGTTGGCGGCCATATGGGGAAGCGATTCGCGACCGGCCGCGGGCGCACGCAACAGCGACACTTCCTTGAGGTAGCAGGTCGCCTGTCCGTCGCGGTGGTAGTACAGCACCTCCACGTCGTTCCCGGGTTCCAGGGCGCCGCGTGAGGGATGCTTCGCACTGACCGCACCCTTGGCCAGCAGGCGCAGCTTGCCCGCGGCACGCCCCAGAAACACCACGGCGAGGCTGGTCTCACCGCTGCGGCCGATGGAGAGCACGATGCCGGTGTCGCGCAGCAGCACGGTGCTATCCCTCCTCGCCCGCCACGGCGTCGACCGACGCCAGACCGCGCATGAGCACGCGCACGATGCGCTGGCGTTCCACCGCCTGGATCTCGAAGGTCAGGGGACCGTGCGACCACTTGTCACCCACGCGCGGTACACGGCCGATGAAATGATAGAGCAGCCCGCTCAGCGTATCCGCCACCTCGTCGGGAAGCGAGAGGCCGAGCATCTCATTGAGTTCCTCGACGTGCACGCGCGCGCTCACCAGCGCGCTGTCGCGATCCAGCCGGCGCACCAGTTCTTCCTCGCTGTCGAATTCGTCGCGGATGTCACCCACCAGTTCTTCGATCACGTCTTCCAGCGTCACAATGCCGGCGGTGCCGCCGTACTCGTCCACCACGATGGCCAGGTGCTGGCGCCGCACCTTGAACTCCGAGAGCAGTTCGGTGATGAGCTTGCTCTCGGGTACGAAGAACGCTTCGCGCGCCAGCGAACGGATGGATATTTCTTCGCCCTCGAGCACCTTCACCAGCAGATCCTGCGTGTGCAGCGTGCCGATGACACGATCGATCGAACGTTCGTACACCGGAATGCGTGAATGGCCGGCGTCGACGATGGCACTCACCATCTCTTCGCGGTCCATGGCCACGTCCAGCGCCACGATGTCGATGCGCGGAATCATGACGTCGCGTACACGCGTCTCGCCGAAGTCGGCGATGCTCGACATGATCAGGTTCTCCTCGTCGCCGGCGGGGTCGCCGTGGCTGCCCAGCAGGCCGATCTTTTCCGAGAGCGGGATCACTTCGAGCGCGAACAGGCGCGGGAGCGCGGGCGACGCGCGTCCCAGGAGGTACGACACGGCCACGGCCAGCGGACGCATGAAGAAAACGGTGGGCACGACGACGGGACGCACCACGCGCAGCAGCGTCTCCGCCCCCTCCAGCGCCAGCGCCCGCGCCGCGAACGCCGGCAGCAAAACCGACGCGGCCGCAAA
>DASRYI010000100.1:0-1625 GCA_035687255.1 Candidatus Krumholzibacteriia bacterium
TGTTGTACACTGGTTGCACTCTCGATCCCGGAGGTGCGACATGAAGTACCTTCTCTGGCCGCTGTTGATTCTCCTTGTGCCTACGATCGCGATGGCGCTGGAAGGTGGCATTCTCGGCGTCTACGCCGACCAGACCGCGGACTGTCTCGTGTTCGACACGCCGGGAGTCAAGACGCTCTACGTGATCAACAGGTTCTCCACCGGTTCCACGAAGTCACAATTTCGAATTGAATTCTCGCCCGGTTTCACCGGGTCCATCGTCTCGTATGCTGCTTCCGCAGGAAGCGTCAGCGGAGACCCGCTGACCGGCCTCAATGTGAACTATGGCAGCTGTCTGGCGGGCGAGATCGAGGTGTTGCAGGTTCAGGTCATGTTGACGGGCACGTCTGCCGAGTGTTCGTGGGTGCGGATCATGCCGGTTGCGACTTCCGTCGATGGCGACGTGGACACCTATGATTGCGTCTCCGCACGCCACGCGGCGATGTGGGCGGGAACTCACATCCAGCACACGTTTCCTCCGTTTTGCCCGGACCTCGCCGGCTCGGGTGGGCATACAAGCTATTATGGTTGCCAGCCGACGGATGAACCACTCGCGGTCAATACGTCGACATGGGGAATGGTAAAGTCTCTCTACCGATAACTTGGCAGATTTGCTGTATGGCGTTAGCATGGGCCCATGCGTTTCCTGGCATGGGCCCTTTTTATCGGATTGAGCCTGGCGGCGTCGTCAGCACGGGAGCCTGCACGCCGCGTGGTTGAAGTCTCCACAACGGCGGAGCTGATCGATGCCCTGCGCGAACCCCTTCGCGACGTCACCGTCCACCTGGCGCCCGGCGAATATGTTCTTCCTCCCGTCGCCGGCGTGGACCACGTGCGTACCTGCGAGGGCGATTCCATCCGCGTTCCCGTGACGACCGGGCTCATCGTCTCGGGAAGCCACGTCAGCATTCGCGGCGATGCCGGCGCGATCACCGAGATCGTCACGGACGCCAACTATCGCATCTATTTCAAAGCGTGTACCGATTGTGCCGTCGAGAACCTCAGGGTTCGGGGCACTCCCGCCGACAGCGTCGCAGATGCAAACGACGCGGCCATTGTGGTCGCACGCGGATCGGTGCGAATCACCAACTGCAGCATCGAGGCCAGCGGTGCCGCCTCTGCGCGGCTCTTGTCGCCCCAGGGCGGCGACGCCATCTGCGCGCGCGACGGCGCACAACTGACGGTTGAGTACAGTGAGCTCGGCGGAAGTTCGTGGGGCATCGTCCTCCAGAAGGGGACACGTGCGCTCATCCGTAACAACGAGATCGGTGCCAACGGTGGCGGCGGTTTGCTGGCCATGTGCGATGCCAGCGCGACCATCGAGCGCAACCACATCGGCGGGAGCGAATGCGGGATACGCGCCACCGATTCTTCCGTGCTCAACGCCCGGGCCAACATCATCGAATCGGTGCCCGGGACCGGGATCAGCGTGGATGCACACCGTGGCCCGGAGGCCAGCGTGGCCATTCGCGACAATGTGATTTATCGCTGCAACCTGCCGGGCATCCGCGTGACGTCGCCCGGCCGCGTATCCGGCAATCTGCTGGTGGAGAACGCCCAGAAAGATGGGACAGTGTCCGTACTGG
>DASRYI010000101.1:0-17431 GCA_035687255.1 Candidatus Krumholzibacteriia bacterium
CCTGGTGCTCCCCGAAGTCGGCCCCGGCGGGCAGCAGGCGCTCAAGCGCGCCCGGGTGCTGCTGGTGGGGGCGGGCGGGCTCGGGGCCCCGGCGGGCCTGTATCTGGCCGCGGCCGGAATCGGCCACCTCACGCTGGTGGACGACGACCGCGTCGAGGCGTCCAACCTCCAGCGTCAGGTGATTTTCGGTGCCGGCGACGTGGGGCGGCTCAAGACCGAGGTCGCGCGCGAGCGTCTGGCAGCGCTCAATCCCCACATCACGGTCGAGGCCCGTTCCGTCCGGCTGGCCGCGGCGAACGCGCTCGATCTGATCCGCGGCCATGACCTCGTGGTTGACGGCTCCGACAATTTTGCGACGCGCTATCTGGTCAACGATGCGTGTGTGATGCTGGGCGTGCCGCACGTACACGGCAGTATCCATCGTTTCGAGGGCCAGGTGAGCCTGTTCGCCGCCGCGGGCGGACCGTGCTATCGTTGCATCTTCCCCGCGGCTCCGGCGCCGGGCCGGTCTGCGGATTGTGCGCAGGCGGGTGTACTGGGTGTGCTGCCGGGCGTGATCGGAGCCATTCAGGCGACGGAAGCCATCAAATGGATCCTGCAGGCGGGCACATCGCTGCGCGGACGATTGCTGCGCGTCGATGCGCTGAGCATGCGCTTCCACGAAATCCGTGTGGCGCGCGACCCCCTGTGCCCCGTGTGCGGTGACCACCCGGTGATCCGTACGCTGACAGACAGCGAATCATGTACCGTGAGCGGCGAGGAGGCCACCCCCGTGTCGATTCCAGAAATTACCGTCAAAGAACTCAAGCGCCGGCTCGACGCCGGGGACGCGATCGACGTGATCGACGTCCGCGAACCGCACGAACATCAGATGTGCAACATCGGCGGGCGGCTCATTCCCATGGGCCAGTTGCCGGGACGCCTGCACGAACTGGACGAAACCCACGAGATCGTCGTGTACTGCCGCACCGGTTCGCGTTCGTCGCGGGTGGTCGAGTTTCTGCAGGATGCGGGATTCGAGAAGGTGCTGAATCTCAAGGGCGGGATCCACGCCTGGGCCTCCGAGATCGACCCGTCTCTGCCGCTCTACTAGCGGCGCGTATCCGTGGCCGCCGCGTCGGCGAGGAAACACAGGCGCTTGTCGACATCCACCTGCGATTCGTGCAGCGCGCGCACGATGCGGCGCGGGTAACGGCCCGCGGGATCGCGCTCCGCGAGATCGATGATCTCGCGCCCCATGCCGCCGTGGTCGCTGCGCAGCACTTCCACCACCGGCCGGTGCAGCAGGCGGTGGTCGCCGTTCTGCCGTGTCACGACACCGATCTCCCCCTGATCCAGTTCCACAATGGTACCCGCCGGGTAGAGGCCCATGGCCTGTACGAACACCTTGGGAATGAAGGGATCGAAGATGTTGCCGGCGTTGTTCACCAGGAATTGCAGCGCCTGGTCGGGCGTGATGGGCTCCTTCTGATACAGACGATACGCCGTCATGGCGTCGAAGTAATCCGCCACCGTCACGATGCGGCTGAACAGACGCAGCTTCCAGCCGCCGGGCCGCTGCGGATAACCGTTCCCGTTGAACTGCGCGTGGTGCTGGGCGGCGACGAACATGCTGTCCACCGCATCGCGCAGCGCGTTGACGCGTGAGAGTTCCTTGACGCCGAAGAAGGTGTGATACTTCATCAGCTCCCACTCGCGCTCCGAAAGCTTGCCGTTGGAATTGAGAATGGTGGCGGGAATGTAGGTCTTCCCGATGTCGTGCAGGAGCGCCGCCAGCCCGAGACGCGCCACGTCGGCTTTCTCCAGGCGCATGCGGTCGCCGATGAGCATGGAATAGATGCACACGTTGACCGAGTGCGCAAAGGTGTAGGCATCGAAACTCTTGATGCTGGCGAGTCCCACCAGCATGGACTCATCGGTCTGAATGATGTCGACCATCTGCTGGGTGAGACGCTTGGCCTTGCGCACCTGCAGCACCTGTTTTTCTTCGGCGGTGCGCAACACATTGCCCATCAACGCCACCGTGCGGAAGTACACGCGGTTGCTCTCCTGGCGCACATCCGTTACTTCGCGCCGCACCTCGGTCAGCTGGGTGGCGCGCTCGATGTAGCGACCCACGGAAATCGACGTCGCCCCGGCTTCGGCCAGGCGGCGTTCCAGCTCGGTGGGGGCGTTCTCGCCCGCTTCCACGCGGTGGAACTCCGTCAGGAATCGCGCCACCTGCCCCTCGTCCGCGCCCGAGCCGATCTCGATCACTTCGATTTCGCGGCGCGCCATCTCGGTGACCCAGAATTCAAACGGACCGTAATGCTGCGGGTCCGCGACGACGCGGTGTTCGTTGAGCAGAAGGAATTCGTTGGAAGACCGCAGCACCACGCGCCCCTCGCGCTCGAGAACGCGCCGCAGTGTCTGCATCAGGTCGGCGAGGGCGCGCTGGGCCGCACGATTGCTGACGTCGTACAGACGCAGCGTCTTGCTGGCCGCAAACATGCGGATGACCAGTTCTTCACCGCACTGTTCCAGGAACTCGCGCTCTTCGGGAGAACGGCCGTCGTCATCCGCCAGCAGCGCCAGTTCGCTGCCGAGCGTGCGATTGGTTTCGTCGCTCATGGCGTCTCCTGCGGCGTTCCGGCGGCGGCAGGCGCGGCCGGTTCGGTCTGGTTCTGGCGCACACGCTGGGCCCGCTGGCGCACGGTTTCGTTGGTGTCTTCACACAGGCGTGCCAGCAGGTCGGCGGCGCCGGGCGCGCGCAGATGTTCCAGCGCGCGCAGCGCGAGCAGCTTGGCATCCGGTCCCTTGCCGATGGGAAGCAGGCGCCGCTTCTCCACCAGCGCGCGCAGCTGGACGACCGTGGTGGCGTCGCCCACCCGTCCCAGTGTCTTGAAGATGGCTTCCTGTTCGTCGCCGGCACGCTCACCCAGTTCGCGTGCGAAGGCCATCTCCGTGATGCGTTCGCGCACGCGTGGGTCGCGCCGGTGGCCGAGTGCGTCGAGCACGCGCAGGCGCACTGTATGGTCCAGATCCCCCAGCGACGTCAGCAGCAGATTGGTGGTGTCGGCATCGTCGTGGCCGGCGATCCATCCCAGCATCTCGAGTTTCACGCGCGCGTCCGGATAGAACACCAGTTCGCGCAGCCGGGGTGAGAGGCTGTTGAGGTTGAGCATGCGGGCCAGGTAGACCGCATCCACCGCAACGTCGGGCTGGTCCACGTCGAGCCGGTCGATGACGCCGATGGCGGCGTTGGGCGAAATGGCAATCAACGTGTCACAGATACGCCGGTGCAGCGCCGCCGATCCGCCCCGGTGCAGCGCCTGCACCAGCGGGTCGATGGCGGATGCTCCCACCGCGGTCACGTACGCGAACACCGCGTCGTGGTTGGTGTCGGCTTCGCCCAGGGGTTCCAGAAGCGACGCCACCAGATCCCGGCCCGTGGCCCGGGACAGCAACTTCTCGCCCAGCCGGTTCACCCCTTCGGGAAGATCGGCGCGCGACTGGAACTGACGCACGCACCCGATCATCCGCTCCAGGGTTTCCGGGTGGCGCTCGGTCACGGCGTAATCCATCAATCGTTCCAGCATCGATGACACGTCGCGCACGCCGGTGGGATTGTCGGGCATCAGGACGAACACGTAGATGGCTTCGAAGAAAGCGGCGATGCCGTCGTCGGTGCGCTCGGCATCGAGTTCGGCGCGGTACATTTCGAGCTCATCGACGGGCACGCTGAAGGCGGAGCGCAGCAGGCGCTGGTAGGAGAGCTCCGCTTCGTCCGGGTTCGCGCCGGGATGATGGCGGCGAGCGATCTCACGCAGCATGGTGTCGATGGAGACCAGCGCATTGGAGCGATGGATGATCACGCGCCCCTTGTCCATCAGACTGGGAATCAGTTCGTCGTGATCCGCCGTCTCCTCGAGACCCTGCGGCTCGTTGTCCTCGTCGTTGTCGTTGCGCCCCGGTTCCAGGTAGTCGTCGAGCACGCGGTAGGTGATGTGCTGAAAGTCGGCGTTCCAGAAACGCGTGACCACGTCCTCATCGTTCCCGCTGGAGTGGAGTTCGTCGGCGAGAATGCGTGCCAGCCGGTCGATCTCGTTGTCGATGGCCGGCGGCGTGATTGTCACCTCGCCGATTCCATCCTTGAACATGAGGAAGGCAAGGCTTTCGTCGCGGCGCGTGTTCTCGTATACCACCTGTTCGTGGCACTGGATGGCAAATTGTTCGATGGTGAGCACCAGCTCGTCGTCCAGCGCGAAGAACTCGCGCAGGGCCGTGGCCAGTTCGGCCCGGAACTGCTTCAGGCGCGGGTTGTTGTCCGCATAGATCTTGCGGCCGCTGACCAGCTTGGCCAGCGACTTGAGCACGCGTTCGGCGGCGGGAACCGCCGGCGTGGCGGTCGAGGTTTCGACCCCTGCCTGGGTTTTTGTATCCTTCATGGGTATGTTGCCGTCCCGGAACCCTGTAACAACAGCAACCACCGTGCCACGCAACAACTTGCCATCGGGACTGGCCGGGACGGTCCGGTTTGTGCATAATGCGCCGGTCTCTGGGGTGCAGGGGGCCCCGGTCCAGTTATGAAACGTACTCTATTGCTGTCACTTACTGCCGCGGTGGTGGCCATTGGCACCTTTGCCGGCATCTTCGGCGCGGCGGGCGGCAAGCCCACCCTGACTGCAACTCGCGACTTGAGCGATGCGGAAGTGCGACGCTCCATGGACTCGGTCTTTCGCGCCCGGGTGCGCGACCGGCTGGCCTGGACGGATTCACTGGCATCCGAGTGCGCGGGTGAGCCCATGTACCACCTGGTCCGGGCCCGCCTCTACCGGGAACTGATCCCCGTCGACGACGAGAGCAACGACGACCTCAAGCGCGAAGCGCAGCCCCTGTTCAACGAACTGGAAATGGCGATCCAGCAGTGCGACGACCGCATCGACGCGAAGGATCCGGACGACAATTACCGCCTCTATCGCGGCTGGGCATGGATGCTCATGTCGCACGTGCACACGTTCGAAAAATCGTTCTGGTCGGCGGGACGCGAAGCCAAGAGGGGCAAGGACGATCTCGAGTGGTATCTCGAGCGTCATCCCGGTGATCCGGTTGCGTCCAGCCTGATGGGCGCGTTTCTGTATTTCGCGGATACGCTGCCCTCGGCGTACAAGTTTGTCTCCAAGCTGCTGTTCCTGCCCTCGGGCGACCGCGACCGCGGACTCCAGATGATGGAGGATGCGCGCAACGAGGACAGCGTCATGAAGACCGACAATTCGCTGATCCTGTATTCCGTCTACCTGGGATTCGAAGGGCGTTACGAGGAAGGGTTGCACGGCTTCAACCAGTTGCACCGCGAGTATCCGCTGCACGCGACCTTCCTGCGCCCCGAGGCGATCATGCTCCCGCTGTTGCCGGGGCGGACCAGCGCCGAGGGTGACAGTCTCGATGCGCGCATGGCGGATATTCTGGCGCTGCCCCAGCGTGATCTCGACCTGTCGACGACGTCGCTGATTGGGTTCGAGCGGGCGTTTGCGGATCGCTTTTACAACCCGCAGCGCGCCATCCAACGCTTTGAAGAGATTGTGCGCGACAGCCCGGCGCATCCCGACTGGGTGACGGGCTTCGCCGCGTTCGAACTCGGCAGCATGCGCGCCGCGCAGGGCGACGTCGAGGCGGCGAAGACTGCGCTCGATCTGGCGATACGCGACGACCGTGTCGAGTTCCTGCACGACGACGCGAAGTCGGCGCGGTCCGCACTGGAGAAGTACCCCGATGGCACCGGTCTCGGCCCCAAGGACGTGACGGCGATCTACGGGAATGACGAAAGTGAACGCAGAGCCGTGCGCGATTCCCTGCTGGCTAAAACCAATCCCACCATCGCGGAACAGTTCTATCTGGGCGAATCCTGGCTGATGTCGGGACAGCTCGACCATGCCCTGGACGCGTACACGGGTGCCTTCAATCCCGAGGGTGCTCCGTGGGAGGAGCCCTATCAGATGGTCGCGTACACGCGCGCGGGTGAGATTCTGGCGGCGAAGGGCGACTTCAAATCCGCCTCCAAGCACTATGAAGAGGCGCGCTCACTGTGGCAGAAAGAGTATCTCCTCGACTGGGTGATGGAAGCGCGCCAGCGCTACTTCGACCGGCTCAAGGACGGCAAGGAAACCCGGCTCCCCACGTTGCTGGCCACGTCGGGCCGCTAACCGGACGCCGACCGCGGCGCGTCCAGTTGCACGCGTCGCAGGCGCAGCGCGTTCGAAATCACCGACACCGAACTGAAGGTCATGGCCGCGCTCGCCAGCACGGGTGAGAGCAGCACGCCGAAGACCGGGTACAGCACACCGGCCGCCACCGGCACACCCACGGTGTTGTAGACAAACGCGAAGAACAGATTCTGGCGAATGTTGCGCATGGTCGCGCGGCTCAGGCGGTGAGCGCGCACCAGGCCGCGCAGGTCGCCCTGGATGAGCGTCACGTCCGCGCTCTCGATGGCCACATCCGAACCGGTTCCCATGGCGATGCTGACGTCCGCCGACGCCAGTGCAGGCGCATCGTTGATGCCATCACCCGCCACCGCCACCACGCGGCCCGCCGCGCGCAGCCGCTGCACCTCGCTCGCCTTCTGCTCCGGCAGCACTTCCGCTACCACCTCGGTGATCCCCAGGCCGTTGGCCACGGCCTCGGCGGTGACGCGATGGTCTCCCGTGAGCATGACGACGCGCACGCCCTGCGAACGCAGATAGTCGAGCGCCTCGCGCGCGGACTCACGCGCGGGGTCGCCGATACCGATCAAACCCGCCAGCGCCCCATCGACGCTCACGTACATCACAGTCAGCCCGCGTGCGCGCATGGCTTCGGCGCGGGACTCATCCCCCGCTCCCACGGGCACGTGCACATCGTCGAAGAACGAGCGGTTGCCCAGCACCACGCGCCGTCCGTTGGCGTGACCGGCGACCCCCTTGCCCACGAAGTAGCGGAAGTTCTTCACGTCGCCCGCCGACACGCCGAGTTCCCTGGCGCGCGCCAGGATGGCCTGCGCCAGCGGGTGCTCGCTGGCGGTCTCCACGGCGGCGGCCAGCGCAAACAGTTCGTCTTCGCGAACCTCCGCGAGTGTTTCCACCGCCACCACTCGCGGCGTTCCTTCCGTGAGCGTGCCGGTCTTGTCCGTTACCAGTGTGTCGATGGTCTGCAGGCGTTCCAGCGCGGCGGCGTTGCGCACCAGCACACCGCTGGTGGCACCGCGCCCGGTTCCCACCATGACACTCATGGGGGTGGCGAGTCCCAGCGCGCACGGGCAGGCGATGATCAACACCGCGATGGCATTGACGAAGGCCAGCGCGAAGCGCGGTTCCGGTCCCACCAGCGCCCACACCACGAATGTGATGATAGCGGCCAGCACCACGGCGGGAACGAACCACGCGGCCACGCGGTCGGCCAGCCGCTGTACCGGCGCCCGGCTGCGTTGTGCTTCGCCCACCACGTGCACGATGCGCGCAAGCAGCGTGTCGGCGCCCACCCGTTCGGCGCGCATGTGGAATGCACCCGCGCCGTTCACGGTGCCGCCCGTCACCGTATTCCCCTCGGATTTCTCCGCCGGAATCGACTCGCCCGTGATGCTGGATTCATCCACGCTGCTGGTTCCGTCGAGCACGATGCCATCGACGGGAATCCGCTCGCCGGGAAGCACGTGCAGAATATCTCCCACGTGCACATGGGCCAGCGGCACGTCTTCGTCCCCGGCGCCGGGTCGCACGCGGTGCGCGGTATCGGGCGTGAGGCCGAGGAGCATCTTGATGGCGCGTCCCGTGCGTGAGCGCGCCCGCAACTCGAGCACCTGGCCGAGCAGCACCAGCGTGGTGATCACCGCCGCAGATTCGAAATACACCGGGGCGTGTCCGCCGTGCGTGCGCAGCGATGCGGGCATGGCGTCGCCTGCCAGCAGCGCCAGCATGCTGAATGTCCAGGCCGCGCCGGTGCCGATCCCGATGAGCGTGAACATGTTGGGTGAGCGATTGACGAGCGAGCGCCACGCGCGTTCGAAGAAGGGCCGTCCGCCCCACAACGTGACGATCGTGGCCAGCACCGCCTGCGTCCACAGCCACCCGCCCGCCGACAGGGCGTGGCCGCCCGGCAACATCCCCCACATGGCCACCACCAGCAGCGGCGCACTCAATGCCGCGGATATGACGAAGCGTCGCGACATGTCGCGCAGTTCAGGATTGTCCTCGTCGCCGGCGGTGGCCACGCGCGGTTCCAGCGCCATGCCGCAAATTGGACAACTGCCCGGACCGATCTGAACGATCTCGGGGTGCATGGGGCAGGTGTATTCGACGTCGTGACCGCCCGCATGCACCGCGGGTGCGCCCATCGATTCCGCCGTCGCATTCGCGCCGAGATATCGTTCTGGATTCGCGAGAAACTTGACGCGGCAGCCCGGCGCGCAGAAGTAGTAGGTCTCGCCCTTGTAGTCCGCCGTCGCCGCTGCCGACTCGGGCCGCACCGTCATCCCGCACACCGGATCCTTGAAATCAGTCATCCAATCTCACCGAACTTCCGCCGTTGAACGTGACCGTGTCCGCGGGGAAATTGTAGATGCTTCCCACGGTGATCGATGTGTATCCCGTCGACGAGGCACAGAAGAAGTACGTCTGGTTCTTCTGCGGCACATCCTGTGTCCACGCCGACTTCTTTGCGATGCTCAGGGCACGCGGCGTCTGCGTCACGATCCCACCGGGCGGCAACACCGCCAGCGCGAGCGAGTCGAATTCACCGCACGAGACCAGATTCAGACTGAACGCGCCCGCGGCATCGGTGCGCGCGCTGGGCGTCCCCTGAGATTGCGGGCACCCGCAATGCGGATCAGTCCCGGTCACGGGTACCAGCGCGGAGTCGGGGTGGCAGCGCACAGCGAAAGCCACCGTCATTCCCGCCACCGGTTTGCGCGTGGCGTCGAGCACGTGTCCGTGTACGCGGTAGGAGCGGAGCCAGGGTGAAGGAGGAGTGGAGGTGACGGTAAGAGGAACGAAGATCAGCAGCCAGAGGGCGCTGTAAATGAACAGTCTGAATGGTTTCATGAGCCGCCGCGCCCCGAATGACGCCGGACGATGCGTGCGTTCCTTCGCATCCCTTCCGCCTTGACGCGCCGGATGGCGCTCCCACGCGTCATTTCCCTGAATTCATCATCACCGATGCCGGCCAGCTCGTCCAGAGTCATGTCGACGAGCGGACTGCGCGCCTCCCGGTGGAATACCGCAGACTCGGCCGCCACGCGGTTGAACGGACACACGCTCTGACACGTGTCGCATCCGTACACGTCAACCTGGATGCGTGATGCCAGCGATGGATCGATGTCTCCGCGCTTTTCGATGGTGAGATACGAAATACAGCGGCGCGCGTCCAGTACGAACGGCGTATCCAGCGCGCCGGTGGGACACGCGTCGATGCATTTCGTGCATCCCGCGCACAGGGTTTCCAGCGGGCGATCGGGGCGAAGGTCGAGATCGGTCAGGAGCGCACCCAGAAAGATCCACGACCCGAACTGCGGCGAAATGACGTTGGTGTTCTTTCCCAGCCACGCCACGCCGGCGCGCATGGCCAGGGTTCGGTCCGAAACGGGATGGATGTCGCACACGGCGCGGGTGCTGGCGCCCGGAAACGCCGCGCGCACGCGTTCCTCGAATTGCGCCAGCATGCGCTGCATGACGGCGTGGTAGTCCTCGCCATGCACGTAGATGGAAAAGCGCCCGCGGCCGTCGCGCGCGTCCATGGTGCGTTGTGCGCGTTCCGTGGGCTGATAGTAGTTGAGCGCCACGCTGACGGCGGAGCGCGCGCCGGGGAGCAGCTGGTCCGGGTCTTCGCGCAACGGACGGTGGCGTTCGAGATACGCCATTTCGCCGTGCATGCCGTCCGCAATCCAGCGGGCAAAGACGTCACTGGAACGCCGGTCGGGCGCGAGGCCGGCGATGCCGCACAGCGAAAAGCCGGTCTCGAGGGCCAGCGCCTTGATGCGTTCCTCGGCGGTATTCATGGTGTGGGTGGCGCCGTCCAGGGCCGCGCCGGGGCCGCCTGGCTACGTCTTGCGGCGGCGCTTCTTGGGGGGGCGCGGCTTGTCGTCGGGGGGCGGCCCCGGCTTCTGGACCACCTTCGTCTTCTTCTGAATTTCGACGTGTCCGTCTTCCGCCTCGCGCAGCCGGTCGTGGAAGTGCCGCAGGCCTTCGTCGACCATGTGATGAATCGTGCCCGGTTCGTAACCGCGCCGCACCACCCAGCGCCCGGCGGGTGTGCCGGTGAGAACTTCGATGCCTTCGTCGATGCTCTTCACGGCGTAGATGTGAAAACGTCCCTGCTTCACGGCCTCGATCACGTCGGGGCGCAGTTGCAGGTCGGGCACATTGACGGCGGGAATCATCACGCCCTGCTTTTTCGTGAGGCCGCGCGCCGAACACACATCGAAGAACCCTTCGATCTTTTCGTTCACGCCGCCGATGGGCTGCACTTCACCCTTCTGGTTCATCGAACCCGTCACCGCGATGTCCTGCCGCAGCGGAACGTACGCGAGGCTGGAGAGCAGCGCGTACATCTCGGCGCACGACGCGCTGTCGCCGTCGATCATGGAATATCCCTGCTCGAAACAGATGCTGGCCGACACCGTGATGGGTTTGTCCTGCGCGTACATGCGGCGCAGGTACCCCTCCAGAATGAGCACACCCTTGTTGTGAATACGGCCGCTCATTTCGGCCTCGCGTTCGATGTTGATCACGCCCGCGCGTCCCACGCCGGTTTCGGCGGTGATGCGGCTGGGCCGGCCGAAGGCGTGGTCGCCGAGGTCGTACACCGCCAGCCCGTTGATCTGTCCGACGCGGGTGCCGGTCACATCGATGAGGATGGTGCCGTCCTCGAACAGTTCCTGCACTTTGTCCTCCGGCAGCCCCACGCGGCGGCGGCGTTCACGCACCGCGGTGATCACGTGTTCCTCGCGCACCGTCTTGGCCTTGTGCTTGCCCGCCCAGTGGGCAGCTTCGCGCACCAGGTCGCCGATTTCGCTGAAACGCGTGGAGAGCTTGTCGCGCCGCCCCGCCAGGCGCACGCCTTGCTCCACCAGCGCCGCGACCGCACCTTTGTGGAAATGCGGCAGTGACTCCAGCTCCGACATGGTGCGCACAAAGCGTCCGTACTTCTTGCGGTTGGCGGTGGTGTTTTCCATCACCGTGTCGAATTCGGCCTTCACCTTGAAGATGGTGCGAAAGTCCTCGTCGTATTCGTAGAGCATGCTGTAGCTCCACTGGTCGCCCATCAGGATCACCTTGATGTCGAGCTCGATGGGTTCGGGCTTGATGGATGCAATGGGCATGAGCAGCAGCGAATCAAAGCCGCGAATGGCGTGACGCTGGCTTTTGAGCGCGCGCTTGAGCGCGGGCCACACCATCGGTTCCTCGAAGATGTCGATCACGTTCAACACCAGGTAGCCCCCGTTGGCGCGCAGCAGCGACCCGCTGCGAATGGCGGTGAAGTCAGTGGTGTGGTCGCCGTCGGGACCGGCGAAACGTTCGATGACGCCGAACACGTTGGCATACGTGGGTGAGGTTTCAACCACCACAGGCGCTTCCGTGCGGCCGCTGTTGTCGACGAGCACGTTTACCTGGAACGGCAGGTTGATCTTGCGGCGCTCGGCGTCGGGGCGCGGCACGGCGAACAGCGGCAGGTGATCGAGCACGTAGTTGCGCAGATCCGTGAGGAAGCGCGAGAGCCTCTCGTTCTTGAATCCTTCCTGGATGTCCCTGACGGTGTAGTCGACGAGCGGGGCCAGCTGCTTCTTCTCCAGTTCGGCGGTGCGGTGGTCCAGCTCGCGCTGCAGTTCGCGCGTGGCGATGAGCAGATCGTCCAGGCGCCGCGAAAGCGCCGGGTACGCGGCCTGAATACGGTCGTAGTCGGCCTTGCCGATCTTCCCCTGCGCCAGCAAACTGGCCAGCCGGTCGATGGGCACGGGTTCGTTGGCCACCACCGGGACGATCTCGGGCCGGCTGAACTCGCCGTACTCGATCTGCACCACCGAGAATCCCTGTTCGGTGACGTCCTTCTCCAGCACACGCTGCAGTTCGTCGCGGCGCTTCTTGATTTCATCCGCGATACCGGCCTGTTTGCGCTTGAAGCTCTCGCTCTGCAGCGCCACCGGCAGCACCTCGGTGACGGTGCGCAGCAGGTCGTGCAACCGGCCCCGCAACACCACGCCCTGCCCCTTCTTGAGCATCAGGCACAGCGGGCTGTCGGGGTCGCGGAAGTTGTGGACGTAGCAGATGTCTTTGATGTTGTTGCGGGTCAGGTCCATCGCGTCCAGTTCGGACTGAATGGCCGTGAACTTGCCCACCCCGGTCAATCCCGAGACGAAGATGTTGTAGCCCGGACTGTGCAGCGTGAGGCCGAGGCGGATCGCATCCAGCGCGCGATCCTGGCCGATGATGTTCTGCCGGCTCTCGAGCGAGGCCGTGGTTTCGAATCCCAATCCTGCGGGATCACACCGCCAGCGCAGGTCGCGTGGCTTTACTTCCAGCCGCGACGAGAGTGCCGGGGTGCGCCGGGACACCTTGCTTGCCATAGTGTGAATACCCTTCTATTGCAGCGCGAGGATCTCGATCTGGAGATGCAAAAAAATCCTCCGGGCCCGTGAATTGAATTGGACCCGGAGGTTATCACAGCGCCGCACCGCGTGGCAAGAACGCGCCCCGTTCTCGCGTTTGCGGGCGGCGCCGCGTCGGTTGCCGCTCGTTTAATCGAGGGCGAACTGTTTGCGCCAGTCGACGTTGTCTTCGAACGGCTTCTGGTCGGGCTTGTACATCACAAACTTGTCGAGCACCAGCACGTCCATGTTGGTGCGCATGAAACAGGTGTAGGCTTCGTGCGGCGTGCACACAATCGGTTCGCCGCGCACGTTGAACGACGTATTGATGATGAGCGGGCAGCCGGTTTCCTGGTCGAAGCGCTTGATGAGCTGGTAGTAGCGCGGGTGCGTATTGGGATCGACGGTCTGAATGCGCGCCGATTGGTCGACGTGCGTCACCGCCGGGATGGTCCGTTTGCCCTCGCGGACATCCGCCACCAGCAACATATAAGGAGACGGAATGTCGAGTTCGAACCATTCATTGCACTTCTCCTCCAGCACCGAGGGCGCGAAGGGACGGAAGCTTTCGCGGAACTTGATTTTGAGATTCACCACGCTCTTGTTCTCGGGGTTGCGCGCATCCGCGATGATGGAGCGGGCCCCCAGCGCGCGCGGGCCGAACTCCATGCGCCCCTGGAACCAGCCGATGGTCTTCTGGTCCACCAGCGCCTGCACGGTGGCATCCAGCATTCCATTCTCGTCGAACTCCTTGTACACGACGCCGTTCGAGTCCAGATACCTTCGGATCTCGTCCGTGGAGTACTCGGGCCCGAGGTACGCGTGCTCCCACTGCCACGTGCGATCGTTGCCGAGCACGGTGTGATACAGATAGGTCGCGACCCCCACGGCGCCGCCGGCGTCTCCCGCTGCGGGCTGGATGAACACATCCCTGTACGGCGTCTCCTTGACCACGCGGCCGTTGGCCACACAGTTGAGCGCCACGCCGCCCGCCATGCACAGGTTCTTGCTGCCCGTGAGTTCGTGCGCGTGGCGCACCATGCGCAGCACGATCTCCTCGGTCACCACCTGAACGCTCATGGCCACGTCCTTGTGGAATTGCTCGAGCTTCGACTCCGGCACGCGTTTGGGCTGGCCGAAGAGTTGTTCGAACTTCCGGTTCGTCATCTCCAGCCCGTAGTCGTACGCGAAGTACTTCATGTTCATCTTGAAGGAGCCGTCTTCGTTGTAGGTGATGGTCTCCATCACTTTGTCGACGTACTTCGGCTCCCCGTAGGGCGCGAGACCCATCACTTTGTACTCGGCGCTGTTGACCTTGAAGCCGAGGTAGTAGGTGAACGCGCTATAAAGGAGGCCCAGCGAGTGCGGGAAACGGATTTCCTTCAGAATGCTGATGTCGTTGCCGACACCGTGGCAGATGGTCGCGGTGGCCCATTCGCCCACGCCGTCCACGGTCACAATGGCGGAGTCGGTGTAGGGCGACACCAGATAGCTGCTGGCAGCGTGGGAGATGTGATGCTCGCACATCACCACGTCACCCTCGTAGCCGAGCTCTTTCTTGATGAGGTTCGGAATCCACAGCTTCTTGTTGAGCCACAGCGGCGTCGACTTGATGAACGACGGGAACGACCGCGGCCACGTGGCCAGATAAGTCTGCAGAATGCGTTCGAACTTGATCAGCGGCTTGTCATAGAAGCCGACATAGTCGATCTGTTCGATGGTGATGCCCGCCTGCTTGAGGCAGTACTTGATGGCGTTGGTCGGGAAATCCTGATCGTGGCGGATACGCGTGAAACGTTCTTCCTGCGCAGCGGCGATAACCACGCCGTCCTTGAGAAGCGCGGCCGCCGAGTCGTGGTAGTAGCACGAAATGCCGAGGATGTACATCTATGTCTCCTGCGTGTGGCGCCTAGAACTGGCGGCGCACCGTCTCGAGCGTGTCTTTGAACGGCTCGCGAGGGCGATAGTAGCTCGGTTTCTTTTCCATCTTGCGATCCAGCAGGTCGGCGCGGCTGAACAGCACCGCCAGGAACGCAAACGCGAAGAGAACGAAATAGGTGACGGTCAGAAGAATCCGGGTATTGATGACGCCCAGGATATGGGCGAATTTCTTCCAGCCTCGCCACAGCAGCTTGAAGAAGTTCCAAATCGCCTTCATCGGGATGGTTACCTCGATCTGTGTTCGCGCTACAACTAAAAGCGCGCGGGGTCGGGGACCAGGCGCGCTCGGAACAACGCGGAACTATGGGAAACGGCCGCCAGAGGGCGGCCGGACGGGAACAACAGACAAGAGGATAGCACGGCGATCGATCATTCGTCAATCGCGCGCGGCGCGCGGGAAACGCGCACGGGCCCTTATCGGGCCCAGTGGACCACGTGCACGCCGTCGGCTCCCGCGTACAGTTCGTAGAGTTCGGCGCCCGCCGGCGTGGAAACCAGTTCGTATTTGCGCTCCACCACCGGTGGCTTGAACGGTTTCCAGTTGCGATTGGGCCGCGGGGCCTGCGCCAGCACGTCGCCATCGGAATTGAAGACCGTTATTCTCCAGTCGGCGCCGCCCGCCGTCTGCATCACCGCGAAGGCGCTGCCGTCCTGGGACACCGCCACCAGCACGCCTGAGCCCGGCATGCGGCGCAGCACCTTGCCGGTTGAATCGAGCAGGTTGATGGTCGAGGCATTGTCATCGGTGCGGACCCGGTGCTCACTTCCCCATCCGAAGACGGGGCGCTTTGCCAGTTGCGCCGGATTGCCCGAACCCACTTCGAAGCTCATCTGGTTGATGGAATCCTCGAACCACAGCGTCTTGCCGTCCGGATGCAGAAAGTACGCGTCCGCGCCCCGCGCCGTCGCAGGACCGCTGGCCAGCAGCGACGTGTCCAGTGTGCGCACGTCGCGGCAGACTCCCGTACCCAGATCGAAGGTCGCGATGCGCATCGACGGCGGAATCTTCTTCGATCCATCGCTCTGGTCGTCGACAAGCACGTAGAGGACGTCCTTGTCGATCGCGATGTCGCGCGCGCGCACTGTGTCGGGTTTGGCGCCGGTCAGGCGCAGACGAATCGCCTCACCGAAAACACCCGCGGGTGTGTACACCTTCACGTCGCGCTTGAGCCGGTCGTGCACCGCGATGTAGGTCGGGCTGGCCGCGAAGCAGTTGACCAGACGCGTGGTCCGGGTGGATGTACCGAGTCCGGCGCGGCCGTACTGGTCGGGCGCGGGACCGAACCCGCCGTTCACGATCGCTTTTTCGGTGAGTTGCGGAGTCGCCGCCAGCACCGGCGTCACGGTGCAGACAAGGGCCAGCAAGAGCGCAAAATACAGATTCCTCATGATTCCTCCGGTGCGTCGCGGGGGCGAACCGCGGGATGGTACGGCTTGAGGCGGTATTGAGCAAATGGTAAACTGGCACTCCAACCTGTTGCAGTGAACGTGGTGTCCCGTCGAGGGGAGATCGACCATGAAACACCGACTCCTGCCCACGTTGTTCCTCATTCTTCTCATCGCCCCCATCAGCGCTTCTGCCCAGTGGACGTGGGTGCATCCCATGCCCCAGGGAAACACGCTTCGCGATGTTGTCTTTCTGACCAACACCACGGCTATCGCCGTCGGAGACTACGGCACCATACTGGTGACGCATGACACCGGCGCTACGTGGTCGGTGGCGTGGAACGTGGACGGCGTAACCGGAACCCTCCAAGCCATTGATCGACTGGATGACAACACCGCCGTGGTTGTGGGTGACGGTGGCGTCATGTTACGCACCTCCACCCAGGGTTTCTGGTGGGACGTGATTTCGGGGTTGGGGTGGCCCGATCTGGTTGATGTCTCATTCGCCGACGCAACCCACGGCATTGCCACGGGCGGGATCCAGGGGAACTCGGTTGCGTTGCGTACCAGCGGTGGCGGCGTCAACTACAGCTGGGACACCGTCTCCCTCGGCAGCACGGTATTTCGCAACGTTGATATGGCGTCCGCGACGGATGGTTTTGCGATCAGCGACGTGGGCCTGTTGTACCACACGACCGACGGCGGCGCGAGCTGGTCTGTGGCCACGCCCCCGGCCAGCGGCAACACCAGCCTCTACGTTGTGGACTTCCTCGACCCCCTGCACGGGGCCGTCGCAACCACGCTGGGAGAGGACCACTTTTTCAACCCGGCGCCACCCACGTGCTTTGTGACGGCGGACGGCGGCGCCACGTGGTCATCGTCGAGTCTGAATTATGGCCTGCTGACCCAGGACTATTTCCCGGGTGAAATCCTCTACCCGCAGTCGGGAACGATCCTGGTTGCCGGCAAGGTGGTGTGTTGCACGACCAGCGCGTTCGATTCGCCGCCGACGGGTGAACTCTCCCTTTCGACGGACACGGGTGCGTCGTTTGCATCCGCGGCGAACGGCCGCCCCATGTACGGACTGGCACGCAACGCCGACGGAACCGTGATCACCGTGGGCGAACACGGACGCATGCTGCGGCGCGACAGCGGGGGCACGATCACGACCATCGGCGGTCCCGAGCCCTCCCAGGGTTACAACCAGTTTGCCGTCGGCAGTTCGTCGTTCTTGAATTCGCAGGTCGGCGTGGCGATGAGCAGCGACGGGCTCAACTACGTGTATGGCGAGGGAAGCTATCTGGGTGCCACCACCGATGGCGGCGAAACCTGGACACAGGTGTCGAGGCCCGAAGACTGCATGGACGTGGTCTGTCTCTCCTCCACGGAAATGCTGGCCGTCGGTCTTCTCTACAACCAGGGCGCCGTGCTGCGCTCGACCAACGCCGGCGCTTCGTGGTCGAATATCTGGACGCAGTCGTCCCCGTCCGCGCTGACCGCGGTTGCGGCGGG
>DASRYI010000102.1:0-4986 GCA_035687255.1 Candidatus Krumholzibacteriia bacterium
GATGGCGCATTCTCCGAGAATGCGCCGGTCGAGCTCCACTTCTCCGGTACGCAGGCGCGCGAAGTTGCGCACCAGCGTGGCCCGCATGCCGTGTCCGAAGTGGTTCACGGGGTTGCCCTGAACCGCGTGCACGGCCTCCTGGAGCACCAGGTCGCCGGTTGTCAGGCGGCGAAACGTGAGCATGCGCTCCGCGATCAGCGCCCACATGAGAAGCGACACCGCGGCCAGCGGAATCATCACCCAGCCGCCCGCGCGCACGACGTTAAGCAGAGACTGCCAGATTGCCACGACGCTGCTCCTTCTGAATCACGTTGGTGAGACCCACCGCCTTCTCCTCCATGTCGCTCACCACCGCGTTGGCGCGGCGCGAAAGAAACACGTGCAGGAGCATGGTGGGCACGGCGATACACAGACCCCACTTGGTGGCGATGAGCGCTTCGCTGATACCACCCGACATGAGCTTGGGATCGCCCGTCCCGTATACCGTGATCACGTTGAAGGTCCGGATCATTCCGGTCACCGTACCCAGCAGACCGAGCAGGGGCGAGATGGCACCCAGCGCGGCCATGATCGACAGGCCCTTCTCGAGGCGCGGGATCTCGCGCAGGATTGATTCCTGCAGCACATTCTCCATGGTCTCGCGGTCTTCGTGACGCGCCGCGATGCCGTCGCGCAGCACGTTGACCACCGGCCAGTTGTGATTCTTGTGCGTCTTCATGATCTGATCGACCGAATCCCAGTCACCCTTCTCCGCCAGGTCGTTGACGACACCCATGATCTTGTCGGTGTCGCCGTGGACGCGCTTGAGGTACACCGACTTGTAGAGCGTGAAGAAGATCACCGTGAGGGCCACGATCAGAATCGGCCACATGATGTTGCCGCCCAGCTGGAACTCCTCGATGAGGCTGCGGTGGTGCGTCAACTGTGACAGCGATTCGCCACCCGCGATGTCGATGGGCACGGTTTCGCCCTTGCCCTCGAAATACCGCTTCATGGCCCGCTGCATCGAGCCGGACGGCAGCACCGAGAGCGCCCCCAGCTTCCTGGAGTCGGCGGTGTAGTTCAGGAAGCCCACCTCACCCTTGTCGTGGTAGAGGGCTGTGAACCGCCCCAGCAACAGGATGTCACCCTCGTGGTCTTCGCCGTCGCGTCCCACGAAGGTTCCCTTCTGGAGCGTCACCTGCGACGAACGCGCCATCTCGTTGAAGAGAACGGCGACCATACTGCCGATGTCGTTGATATCGGGAAAGTGGCCGGCGTCGAGCAGCGGCGAAATCTTCTTCAGCGGTTCGTCGTTGAGCGCGGTCGCGGGCGACGCTTCCAGCATCGCCTCGACGTCGCGCGCCGCCATGCGCACGTTGCCCGAGAGTTCGTGGAAGTCGGAGTCCCTGGCGGACCATTTTTCCTGCAGCGCGTCGTGCTTGACCTGCTTGTCGGCCTTTTCCTTGCGCAGCGAGTTGATGTCGGTCTCGAGCTTCTTTTCGCGCGCCTCGAGTTCCTCGACCTTCGCCTGCAGAGCCGCCTTGTCGGCCAGAATGCCGGCCTCGACTTCTCTGGCCCTGGCCTCGGCCGCCACGCGATCCGCTTCGGCCTTCTTGACCGCTTCGCGCACGTCCTGCGCGGCGGCGGGAGCCGCGATCGCGGCGATGCACATCAATGCAATGAGTAGTTTCTTCATGGCTCGATCCTCCCCAGCGGCAGCGTGACAACTTTGGTCGATCGCAGCCTCATCACCATCTCGCGCACATCGCTGACTACGTGCGCATACTTGCGATCCATTTCCACCCACTGCCCGGTACCGCGATCGAATTCACCCACGCGGTTGCCGTCGGGCGAGCGCCAGAACACGGACACACGTCCGATCCGGATGATGTCCGCGGAAATCTCCTCGTCCCCCACCTTGATGCGTTCCTGGGACACATCAACGGTGTTGCCGTAGTTGGCTTCGACCTGCAGCGCTTCCAGAACGCGGCGCAGCTTTTCGGCGGCGGAGAGTTCGGGCTTCGCAATCGCCTCGCGTACCGACGCAATGCGTTCCCGGCGTTCATTCATCAGAAACGGAATGTCCTTGTTGACCCGGTTCTCGAGGTGATCGACCACGACATTGAGTGTGTCCTCGAGGTTGTCCTTGAGCTTCACCGACTCGACCATGCGGCGGTTCAGCTCCGCGATGCTCGCATCCAGCGAATTCACTTCTTTCTGTTCGAAGGCCCTGGTCTTGTCGAGATAGTCGACCTGCGCCATGGCCGCACGGTAGCGCGCCGTCAGGTCGTTCTTTTCCTCGGCCCAGGCCTCCTGCTTCTTCTGCGTCTCTTGCTGCGTGGCGACGGTCCTGGCAACCGTGTCGCTCAGCGATTTTCCCTCCTGCGCGTGCACAGGGCCGAGCGCCGCCGTCCCCAGCAATCCCGCAAGGAGCGTGGCCATCGAGATCTTCCGTTTCATGTGCGATCGAATCCTTTCGTACGGTCGGTTCGGGCCGGTTCTTCCGGGTGCGGATCGGCCGGGCGGCCGATGCCTCTGGCAGGACGCAGTGACCGAACCCAGGGTCGCGAGCACAATAGAGACCACGTGTAAATTCTGTGTTAACCGCGAGTGAATCGCCGGTGAAAACTAATCCCTTCACACCACCCCGCTCCCCGCAAATCTCGTCCGGCGTACTTTCACTCTCGCTTTATTTGAGATTCATACGGTCCGTCTATTCTGCGCGGGTTCGCTCCGGGCAATGTGCCGCGACGCCGAGGTTTCGTGGCAGCAAAGAAATCAACCAATGATCACTCCAGAGTTCTAAGGAGAAGAAAATGCAGGGGACCGCGAAAGGTGTATTCGTGATCTCCTTCATGTTCGCCCTTCTGGCCGCACGCGCGGTGATGGCGGGAACGATTGAAGGAACCATCAAAGACGGCAAGACAGGAGACGCACTGGTGGGTGCAGCGGTCGGCGTTGTGAACACGAACCTCGGCGCCACCACCGACCTCGATGGCCACTACAAGATCGAGAACGTAAATCCCGGTATCTATTCGCTGCGCGTACGCTACGCAAACTACACAGAGAAAGTGCTTCCCGGCGTGGCCGTAGCCGGCAACGAAACCACAACGATGAACATGACACTCGATTCCGCAGTCGGAGCAGGCGACGCCCAACACATCGACGATGTGTATGTGACGGGCGATCGCATCCGTTCCAGCATCATCGGCGAATTGAGCGCCCGCCAGCGCTCCAACGTGATCGGCGACGCCATCAGCGCGGAACAGATCCGCCTCTCCCCCGACCGCGACGCCGGCGACGCCCTCAAACGCGTCACGGGGCTTTCGGTGGTGAACAACAAGTTTGTGTTCGTGCGCGGCGTAACCGACCGCTACAACTCCACCACGCTCAACGGTGTGACCGTGACCGGCACGGATACCGACAGTGACAAGAAGAGCTTTTCCTTCGACCTGATTCCTTCGGCGCTCATCGCCAGCACGGTGGTCGCCAAGACAGCGACGCCGGATCTGCCCGGCGATTTCAGTGGTGGTCTGGTCCAGGTCAACACGCTGGACATGCCCTCCGATTTCCTGCTCGTCGCCGGCGTGGAAGCATCCAGCGACAACGTGAGCACGCACAAGGATATCCGCACGGCGCCGGGGGGAGGCTCGGACTGGAAGGCCAAAGACGACGGCACACGCGCGCTGCCGCAGGGCCCCACGGGCGCCGACCTGGCCAAGGCCCTGCCCAACAACTGGCAGACGTCGGGTGACCGGTCGCCGCTCAACAGCAACTACGGTCTCGCGCTCGGTGACAAGTTCGACGTGGGCGGAACCGAACTCGGATTCATCGCGTCCGGCATCTACAAGAACAGTTTCAAGGTCGAGGACTACCACCAGCAGCCCCAGGCCGGCGGCCAGAACATCTTCGTGTTCGACGGCACGCGCTACAAGGAAACCTACCTGTGGGGCGGTCTGGCAAACCTGACGTGGAAATTCTCGGAAAATCACCGCGTGGCGTTCGAGAACAACTACTCACGTTCCGCGGACGACAAGGTGACACAATCGAAGGGTGTCAGTGAGCAGCGCGACAGCACACGCACGCAGACGATTGCGTGGGCCCAGCGCGACCTGTATCTGGGACAGCTCAAGGGACAGCACACGCTGCCGTCTGTGCATGGACTGGAATTCAAGTGGCGCCTCAACCGCTCTTCGTCGAACGCGCAGGAACCCGACCGCAAATACGCTGCCTACGGGCGTGACCCGGTGGGCCGTTATCTGCTCAAGGAAAACTATCGCACGTGGTCGAAGCTCAGTGAGGATTCGCACGGAGGCCAGGCCGACGCGGAGCTTCCCATCGGGGCTGGCGCGGTGAAGGCGGGGTATCTGCAACTGCACCGTGAGCGTGATTATGGCATCGACGCCTATGTGACCGACGCATCGCACCTGAACAAGATCTATCGCACGCTGGTGCTGCTCCCCATCGGCGAGATCTTCGCGCCCGAAAACTACGGGAAAGACGAAAACGGAAAACAGAAGTTCGACTTCATCGACTATACGCCGCTGACGGGCGAATACAACGGCCAGCAGGACCTGAAGAGCTACTACGCCATGTACAACTCGCCGTTTCGGATTTCCGGACGCGGCTTCCGCTTTGCCGGCGGCGCGCGTGTGGAGGACTCGAAACAGATCGTCACGTCACCCAAGGCCGCCGACGACCCGACGCTGGTGTCGACGGGGTCGCATGATACCGACTGGCTCCCGTCGGGCAATCTCACCTGCGAAGTCACCAGGACCTCGAACATCCGGCTCGGTTACTTCAAATCCGTGAACCGTCCCGAGTTTCGCGAACAGGCCAACGTGGCCTACCTCGATTTCGATCAGAACCAGACCGTGCTGGGTAATCCCGACCTCCAGCGCGCCACCATCAAGAACTATGACGCGCGTGTGGAATGGTTCCCGGCCCCGGGCGAGGTTGTCGCGGCCAGCTATTTCTACAAAGACCTCACCGACGCCATCGAAG
>DASRYI010000103.1:0-2813 GCA_035687255.1 Candidatus Krumholzibacteriia bacterium
GGGCGACCACCTGCTCGAAGTCGACGTGGCGCTGGAAGAGCTGGCGCGCATCCTGGGCGAAGAGCTGGAGCTCCCGAACATCCAGCCGCGCAGCAAGGACGTGATCGAGGCCGAACACGGCCGCTTCAGCGGGATCCACCGCAACGGTCCGGAGTCGCTGCGTCACTTCAAGCGCACCTACCGCGAGGCGCTGCGGCGCCAGGTGGCGTCGGGCGCCTACAACTTCGACAATCCCGTCATCATTCCCATCAAGGAAGACCGGCGCTACCGGGCGCGCCGCACCATTCATGCGCCCGAGACCAACGCGGTCATCATCTACGTCATGGACGTGTCGGGCTCGATGGGGGACGAGCAGAAGGACATCGTGCGCAGCGAGTCGTTCTGGATCAACACCTGGTTGCGTCACCAGTACAAGGGTGTCACCACCCGCTTCATCGTTCACGACGCCGAAGCCCACGAGGTCGACGAACAGACGTTCTTCCACACCCGGGAAAGCGGTGGTACGCGCATCTCGTCGGCCTACCAGCTGGTGGCGAAGCTGATCGACGAAGCGTTTCCGGCCGCGGAGTGGAACATCTACGTGTTCCATTTTTCCGACGGTGACAACTGGGGTGGGGGCGACACCCAGCTGTGCGTGAAGCTGCTCGAGGACAAGATTCTTCCCGCCGCCAACCTGTTCGGGTACGGACAGGTGGCCAGTCCCTACGGGAGTGGGGCGTTCATCAACGATCTGGCCGGACACTTTCCGGAACGCGATAACATCGTGCTGACCGAGATCTCGGGGCGCGACGCCATCTACGATTCCATCAAGACGTTCCTGGGAAAGGGACGGTGAGCGGCATGGTGACCATGGAGCAGCTCGCGCCCATCATCCGGGACATCGAGGAGCACGCGCGCGCCTACGGCCTGGATTTCTTTCCCGTCATTTTTGAGATGCTCGACGACGAGCAGATCAACATGGTCGCGTCCTACGGCGGATTTCCCACCCGGTATCCGCACTGGCGCTTCGGCATGCAGTACGAATACATGCATAAGAGCTACGGCTACGGGTTGCACAAGATCTATGAGATGGTGATCAACAACAACCCCTGTTACGCGTACCTGCTCAACTCCAACCAGCTTGTCGATCAGAAGCTGGTAATCGGCCATGTCTTCGCCCATTGCGACTTCTTCAAGAACAACGCGTATTTCCGGGGCACCAACCGGCGCATGATGGACGAGCTCGCCAACCACGGCAATCGCATCCACGGCTACATGGCCCGGTACGGTCAGAACGTGGTGGAAGATTTCATCGACACCTGCTCTTCGCTCGAGAACCTCATCGATCCCAAGCTGCTGTTCCATGCGCCCGAGCACGCGGCGGGCCGCGGTGGGGAGGACGAGCGCACGCGCGATGTGCCCCGTCTGCGCAGCAAGTCGTACATGGACGCCTTCATCAATCCGCCGCAGTACGTGGAGGCCCGGCGCCGGGAGATGGAAGAGCAGGCGGCGGCGCCGCCCACGCCCGGCCGTGGCGCGCAGGATGTGCTCGGCTTCCTGATCGAGCACGCGCCCATGCCCAACTGGCAGCGCGACATTCTGTCCATGTTGCGTGAGGAAGCCTATTACTTCGCGCCGCAGGCGCAGACCAAGATCATGAATGAAGGCTGGGCGTCATACTGGCACGAGAAAATCATGACGCAGCGCGTGCTGAACGCGAGCGAGCTGATCGACTTTGCGGACCATCATTCGTCGACGCTGGCGGTGCACCCGGGCCAGCTCAACCCCTACAAGCTGGGTTACGAACTGTTCTGCGACATCGAGCGGCGCTGGAATACCGGACGCTTCGGCAAGGAATACGACGAGTGCGACGACATCGCCGCCCGCGCCGCATGGAACCGCAATACCGGCCTGGGGCGTGAGAAGATCTTCCAGGTGCGCGCGATCTACAACGACATGACTTTCATCGACGAGTTTCTGACCGAAGAGTTCTGCCGCGAGCAGAAACTCTTCACCTACTCGCTCAACGAGCGCAACAACCGCTACGAGATCGCGGACCGGGGCTTTGCGGCCGTGAAGGAGAAGCTGCTGTTCTCGCTCACCAACATGGGGCATCCGTACATCAGCGTGCAGGACGCCAACCACGACAACCGCGGCGAGCTGCGCCTGCTGCATCGTTTCGACGGCCTGGAACTGCGGCGGGACTATGCGTGCGCCACACTGGAGGCGTTGTACCGGGTGTGGTCACGTCCCGTGCATCTGGAGACCGTCGGCAACGAAGCGCCGTTGCTGCTCTCCTACGACGGCCGGCAGCATACCGAGCGCGCCCTCAGCGTAGACGCCGCCGTCTGACGGCTACTCTCCGAAAATCTCGGTTTCGAAGCGCTGGAGGCGCGTGTCGCGGTGGCGCCACGCATCCGGCGGCAGGCCCGCCTTGTAGCACGTTTGCGCCAGAAACTCCTCCGCATCCCACCCGTATTCCGTCGCCACCTGGGGAAGCAGCAATCCGCGGTGACCGCGGGCCGCGACGATCAGTCCGTGGCGACCGACCTCGATGTCACCGGCCTGCGTGACTTCCGGCACCGTGAGCAGCGAGATTTCGATCTCAAGCCCGTCGAGTTCGGCGGCGCTGACCGGGGGGAAACGCGGATCGCCGGTGGCGGAAAGGACGGCCACCTCCGGCAGCATTTCGGCGAGCGGGCCATCCGGTTCGATGCGTCCCATGCATCCGCGCAGCCGGCCCGCAAGCATCAGAGTCACGAACAGACCCCGGTGCTGTGCGAGAACCGGGGCGTCGTCATGCACGGGCCGCGGCGTGCGCCGCACCGCCGCCA